>CACIIL010000001.1 GCA_902586695.1 uncultured Alphaproteobacteria bacterium
AGTTGATGTAACTAAAGAAGTTATTAAAGTAACCAACACTATCACAAATAAAGTAAAAGAGCCTGTAATAAAAAAGGAAAATAATAAACAAGTTGTTTTGGATGAAATTATTGATGAAAAAGAAATAGAAAAGGAAATAGAAGTTATTGAAGAAAAACAAGAAGAAGAAAAGGGCATTGTTGAAAGTCAACAAAAGTTAGCTGAGTTGAATTTTATTGGAAAAACAGAAAACATAATATTAGATATATTGGGTGAAGCACAACTAACTAGACTAGATGGATCTATATACACACTTCGTTATGATAGTAATAACTGCAGATTATTTTTGTTTTTTAATGAAGAAATAAAAAATAAAAGAGTTGAGTATTTTGAGTTAAGAAATACTAAAGCCGAACTATTAAACTCAAAACAATCGTTAGAAAATTGTTATAGAGAATTTAAATTAATTAATTAATACTATTGAATTTCAATTAAAAGATCTTTAGTTTCAACATTATCTCCAGATCCAACATGTAGTTTTTTTATTGTGCCACTCTTCTCAGCAGTAATGGTTGTTTCCATTTTCATTGCTTCAATAACCAAAACTCTATCACCTTTAATTATTTTTTCACCCTCACTAACAAATATTTTTGCTACTTGACCTGGTAGGGGGGATCCGACTTGACTTAAGTTTCCATCTTCAGCCTTAGCTTTTATTGTAACATTTTTTGAAAATTCTTTATTAATTATTTCTATAGTTCTTGGTTGTCCATTTAATTCAAAAAAAACTGAGCTTGTTCCGTTAGCATTAGGCTCTCCTTTTGCTAAATAACGAACAATGAGGTTTTTTCCTTTATCAATTGGCAAAGAATATTCTTTGTCAGGAAGTGGTCCATAAAAAAACAGCTCTGTTGACAAAATAGATGTATCACTAAAAACTTGACGATGTTCTGTAAAGTCCTCGAATACTTTTGGGTACATAAGATATGAAGCAAGTTGTTGATCAGTTATTTTTTCTTCATATTTTGTTTCTAGTTTTGTTTTCTCACTCTCTAAATCAACACTTTGTAAAACAGATCCTGGCCTTTTAGTTAATGGCTTTTCAGTACCTAATATTTTTTCTTGCAACCCTTTTGGAAATCCTCCAAGTGGCGTTCCTATTTCACCTTTAAAAAACTCAACTACTGATAAAGGAAAGGATATCTCTTTTTTGGGGTCCAAAATATCTTCAGGAGTTAAATCGTTAGTAATCATATATAGAGCCATATCACCAACAATTTTTGATGATGGTGTGACTTTAATTACATCGCCAAACATTTTGTTTACTTCTGCATACATGTTTGCAACCAAGCCCCACTTATCAGTAGTAATACCAAGGGATCTAGCTTGTTCTTTTAAATTCGTAAATTGGCCACCAGGCATCTGGTGATGATAAACATCTGAGCTGCCTCCCTTAAAATCAGTTTCAAATGCTTTATAATTATTACGCACTTGTTCCCAATACAAAGAAGCTTCTCTTATTTTGCTTTCATCTAGTTTGATATCATTATTTTTTTGCTTCATAATAGATATGACAGAACCAAGAGCTGGTTGTGATGTTAGGCCGCTCATTGAATCCATTGCTAAATCAACAATATCTATTTCTTCTTCAATTGCAGTTAAAACAGTTGCAGAAGATGTGCCAGATGTATCATGTGTATGAAAATGAATAGGCAAAGAAACTTCATTTCTTAATTCTTTAATCAATAATTTTATTGCAGCAGGCTTACAAAGACCTGCCATGTCTTTAATTGCAATTATATGGGAGCCTGCTTTTTCTAATTCTTTTGCAAGATTAATATAATATTTTAAATTATATTTTTTTTCTTCTGGATTGGTAACATCATTTGTATAACAAATTGTACCTTCACATATTTTATTTTGAGCACAAACTTCCTCAATAGAAACTTTCATATTATCAATTAAATTTAATGAATCAAAAATTCTAAAAACATCAATACCTGCTTGAGCAGCATGCTTAACAAAAAACTTTACAACATTATCAGGATAATTTTTATAACCAACAGCGTTAGACCCTCTTAAAAGCATTTGCTTTAAAATATTTGGGGCTTTTTGATTTAATTTGGATAACCTATCCCATGGGTCTTCTTTTAGAAATCTCATTGACGTATCAAATGTAGCACCACCCCAACACTCAATAGAAAATAAATCAGATAAATTATTTGAATAAAATTCAGCAATATTAACAAGATCATCAGTTCTCATCCTTGTTGCAAGAAGCGATTGGTGAGCATCACGCATAGTTGTATCAGTGATTAATGTATGTTTTGTGTTTCTAATTTTTTCACTGAATTTTTTAGGCCCAAGTTTTTTTAATTCATCTACATAATTGTTGTAATTTGTATTTAATTCGAAATCTGGAATTACAGGATCGGTTAAATTAAGATTATTTTCTCGACCAATTATATCAGGATGACCATTAACAATAATATTCCCTAAATATGAAATTATTTTTGACGCACGGTCTTTTTTGGGTCTAAAATTATATAGCTCCTTATTGGTATCTACAAAATTAGTATTGTAATTTCCTGATTTAAAATCATTATTATTTATAAGTGATTCAAGAAAAACAAGATTTGTTTTAACACCTCTTATTCGAAACTCACGAAGAGCTCTGTCCATTCTTCTAATACAGTCATCAGTTGATTGCGCCCAAGTCGTAACTTTTACAAGAAGAGAGTCATAATACGGTGTAATAATTGATCCTGAGGCTGCTGTTGCACCATCTAATCTCACGCCAAAACCAGAAGCAGATCGGTAGGTCATTATCTTACCGTAATCAGGCATAAAATTATTGAGAGGATCTTCCGTAGTGACACGGCACTGAATCGCGTAACCATCTAACTTAATATTTTCTTGATTTGGTAAAGCTGAATCCTCACCAATCTTTGCGCCCTCTGCAATTCTTATTTGTGCCTTAACAATATCAATTCCTGTTACTTCCTCAGTTACAGTGTGCTCTACTTGAATTCTTGGGTTTACTTCAATGAAATAATGTTGATTATTTTTTTTATCATATAAAAATTCAACAGTTCCAGCACCACAATAATTTACAAATTTTGCTATTTTAACTGCTGAGTCACAAATATTTTTTCTTGAACTCTCTGCTAAAAAATGTGCGGGCGCTCTTTCAATAATTTTTTGGTGGCGTCTTTGAAGAGAGCAGTCTCTTTCAAACAGGTGAACGATGTTACCATGTTTGTCCCCTAATATTTGAACTTCAATGTGTGCCGCATCTTCTAAAAATTTTTCAATAAAAACCTCATCCTTACCAAATGCTTTTTTAGACTCACTCTGTGCAAGTTCTATTTGTTCCAATAATTCATCAGCAGATCGAACAACTCTCATTCCTCTTCCGCCTCCACCCCAGCTAGCTTTCACAATAACAGGGTAACCAATTTTATTTACTTTATCATAAATGGTTTTTTTATTTTCTTCATTTACTTTTACCGAGGGAATGGTGCTAACGCCAGCCTCATCAGCAACTTCTTTTGCCTCAGTCTTGTTACCAAGTCTATTAAGTATCTTTTTAGTAGGTCCAATAAAAATAATATTATTTTTTTCACACTGATCAGCTAAGTCTGGATTTTCTGATAAGAAACCATATCCAGGATGAATAGCATCCACATCCGCTTTCTTTGCAATATCAATAATGGAATTAATATCGAGATATGCTTGAATGGGTCCTTTGCCCTCACCAACAAGATAGCTTTCATCTGTTTTAAAACGATGAAGAGCGAACCTATCTTCCTTGGAATAAATAGCGGCAGTTTTGATGCCAGACTCTTCTGCAGCTCTAAAAATTCTAATAGCTATCTCACTTCTATTTGCTGCTAAGATTTTTTTAATTTTATTCATCAAGTCACCTTTTAAAATACTAATTTTGTATTTTGCGAAGAAGCATTTATATCCTCCTTTACAAATAAGCAAGAGAACTAAGGAATATAGCCATTTTCTATGGTTTAAACATAATGCCTGATTATTAAAAAAAGTAACTTACTGTGTTTTCAGCATGCGCATAACAAAATAACAGATAATTATTTTTTAAATAACAAATCATTCATAGAAAAAGTTCCAGATTTTTTCTTAGTTATGAAAATTGCAGCATCAATAGCACCTTTAACAAAAATTGATCTGTCGTTTGCTTTGTGCACTAGATCAACTCTGTCATTTTCCCCTATAAAACTTACTGTATGTTCACCTGCAATCTCACCACCCCTTGTAACAGAAAAACCTATGTCACCTTTTTTTCTAGACATTAATTTTTTTGTACGATCTAAAACTTTAGATTTATTTATATTGGTTTTTCTTCCCTCAGCAGCATAATCTCCAAGAGATAGTGCTGTGCCTGAAGGCGCATCTTTTTTGTGTTTGTGATGAGTCTCTGCAATTTCAATATCATAATCAGTATCTTTTAAAACTGATGCCGTTTGTTGAACTAAATTAAATAATAAATTAACTCCTACACTCATGTTAGATGACATAAGTATAGGTATTTTTTTTGAATAACTTTTTACTTTCTTCTTTTGAATGTCCGTCATTCCAGTTGTGCCAATAACAACTGCTGTTTTATTTGTAGAGGCAATTTTTAGATTAGCTAAAGTAGACCCAGGTGTTGTAAAATCAATTATTACATTTGCTTCTTTAATAAGTTGGGCCGCATTAGCTGTAACCATTTTTGAAGACTGTACACTTGAAACTTTATTCAGCGGTTTATTTATATCTTTATGTTTTTTGTGTTCAAACCCTCCTACAAATTCTAAATTTTTATTTTTTAAAATTTGTTTGGATATTTCCTGTCCCATTCGACCTAAACATCCTGCTACTGCAATTTTTATTTTAGCCATAAAAGCTTATACTTTGGGTAAACTTGATTGAAAAGCAATTAAGTTAAATCTTCCCAAACTTCTTTTAATTTAGAGAAAAAGCTTTGAGATTTTGGACTATGTTTTTTTGAAGTGCCACCTTCTTTTTCAAATTCCTGTAATATTGCTTTTTGCTTGCTGTTAAGATTAACTGGGATTTCTACGTTCGCCTCAACATACATATCACCACGTCTTGTTTGACGGAGAATGCTCATCCCCTTACCTTTTAAACGAAATTGAGTTTCAGATTGAGTGCCCGCTGGAATATTTAGTCTAGCTTTTTTTCCTTCTATCGTTGGAACTTCTACATCACCACCAAGAATTGCTGTTGTAATAGAAATTGGAATTTGACAGAAAATATTTTCTTCTTCACGCTCAAATAGTTTGTCTTTTTGCACTTCAACAAAAATATATAAATCTCCATTACCCGCTCCTCTTTGTCCCGGCTCTCCCTCGCCTGATATGCGAATTCGTGTACCTGTATCAACCCCTGCTGGAATTGTAACAGAAATAGTTTTTTGTTTTTTAACCTGACCAGTGCCACTGCATTTTAAACATGGATTTTTAATAGAAGATCCTTCTCCACCACAAGTTGGACATGGACGCTCTATAGAAAAGAAACCTTGTGTTGATCTGACTTTTCCCTGGCCCCCACATGTTGAACATGTGCTAGGTCCAGATTTGTCAGCACTTCCAGTTGCGGAACACAAATCACAACCGTCATAACTTGGGATTCTTATTTGAGACTTCTTGCCATTAAATGCTTCTTGAAGGGAGACTGACATATTATAACGTAAATCATTTCCTCTCTGAGGTCCTCTTTGTCTTGACTGCCCTCCAAAACCACCGCCAAAAAACTCTTCAAATATATCTGAAAACCCTCCTGCAAAATCTCCAAAACCCTGACCGCCGCCCATGCCACCTTGACGAAAAGCTTCATGACCATACTGATCATAAGCTGCTCTTTTTTCAGGATCTTTTAGAGCTTCATATGCTGCCGTAGCTTCTTTAAATTTTCTCTCTGAGTCTTTGTTATCCTTATTGCGATCAGGATGATGTTTCATGGCAAGTTTGCGATAGGCTTTCTTTATTTCATCATCGCTTGCGTTTTTTTGAACACCGAGAATATCATAGAAATCTCTATCAGCCATACACGCCCCTTACAGCAAAAATACTAAAGATGTTTAATCTTTTTTATTTTCGTCAACTTCTTCAAATTCCGCATCAACAACTTTTTCATCTTTTTTATCTGAAGAAGGTTCCTCACCAGAAGGCTCAGGTTGTTCTGCGCCTGCTTGTGGATTTTGTTTATAAATTGCCTCACCTAGTTTCATAGAAGACTGTACTAAAGCCTCTGTTTTAGATTTAATCGCTTCAATATCATCGCCATCTTTGACTTTTTTTAACTCTTCTATGTCTGCAGTTATTTTATTTTTATCTTCTTCAGGAACTTTATCACCATGCTCTTTTAAATTTTTCTCAGTTTCATTAACTAAACTATCTGCTTGGTTTTTTGTATCAACTGACTCTCTTTTTTTCTTATCTTCTTCGGCATTTTCTTCAGCCTCTTTAACCATTCTTTCAATTTCATCATCTGATAGACCTCCTGATGCCTGAATGCGAATTTGTTGTTCTTTGCCAGTAGACTTATCTTTAGCAGAAACATTAACAATTCCATTTGCATCAATATCAAAAGTAACCTCAATTTGTGGCATTCCTCTTGCAGCTGGTGGAATACCCACAAGATCAAATTGGCCAAGAAGCTTGTTATCGCCTGCCATCTCTCTTTCACCTTGAAAAACTCTAATAGTTACGGCACTTTGATTGTCTTCTGCTGTAGAGAAAACTTGGCTTTTCTTTGTGGGGATGGTTGTATTTTTATCTATAAGTCTTGTAAATACCCCTCCCAGTGTTTCAATCCCTAGTGACAAAGGTGTTACATCTAAAAGCAACACATCTTTTACATCCCCTTGCAAGACTCCTCCTTGGATAGCAGCGCCAGAAGCAACAACTTCATCAGGATTAACGCCTTTATTAGGCTCTTTGCCAAAAAAATTTTTTACCAACTCAGTTACTTTGGGCATTCTAGTCATACCTCCAACAAGAATAACGTCATCAATATCAGCTGCTTGTAATCCAGCATCTTTTAAGGCCACCTCACATGGTTTTAAACTTTGATTTAATAATTCTCCAACAATGGCTTCTAGTTTTGCTCGAGAGAGTTTTATAGTTAAGTGCTTAGGTCCAGTTTGATCTGCTGTAATAAAAGGTAAGTTTACCTCAGTCTCAGTAGAGCTCGATAATTCTATTTTTGCTTTTTCAGCAGCCTCTTTTAGTCTTTGAAGTGCAAGTTTGTCTGATCTTAAATCAACTCCATTATCTTTTTTAAATTCATCAGCAAGATAATCAATTATTTGTAAATCAAAATCTTCCCCACCTAGATGAGTATCACCATTTGTTGATTTTACTTCGAATACGCCGTCTCCAATTTCTAAGATTGAAATATCAAATGTGCCACCACCCAAATCATACACAGCAACAGTTCCTGATTTTTTTTTATCCAGTCCGTAAGCAAGTGCAGCTGCTGTTGGCTCATTAATTATTCTTAAGACTTCAAGTCCAGCAATTTTACCCGCGTCTTTAGTTGCCTGTCTTTGAGCATCATTAAAATAAGCTGGAACAGTTATAACTGCTTGTGTAACGGTTTCACCAAGATAACTCTCTGCAGTTTCTTTCATCTTTTGTAAAACAAAAGCACTGATTTGACTCGGGCTGTATTTTTCACTTCGGGCTTCTACCCAAGCATCTCCATTGTCTCCTTTAACAATTTTATAAGGAACAAGACCGCTATCGTTTTTAACTATCTTATCTTCATAGTTTCTTCCAATTAATCTTTTGATGGCAAAAAGAGTGTTTTCTGGATTCGTAACAGCTTGTCTTTTAGCTGATTGGCCAACTAATTTTTCTTTAGACTCTGTAAAGGCAACCATTGAGGGCGTTGTTCTAGTTCCTTCTGAGTTTTCAATAACCTTTGCTTCTTTTCCATCCATCACTGCAACACAAGAGTTTGTAGTACCTAGATCTATTCCAATAACCTTTGCCATAATAATTTAGTCCTATTTTAATTAATTTTTCGCCATATATGTGGCTATAGAGAATATGGTAAGAAAGTTTAAAAATACAAGAAGATAGCTTAAATATTTGTATTTATTAATTTTATCTTAGTTTTTATGGTCTTTTTTGTTTTCTGACTCATCTGAATTTAAGTCTTTTTTAATCTCAGTCTCGCTTTGTTGTTTTGATTTTTTGGACACCCCTACCATCGCAGGTCTAAGTAATCTATCGTGCATCATATATCCAGTTTGTATTTCTTGGATCACTACGCCCTCATCCAAATTATCATCTTCAATTTCCATCATTGCTTGATGAAGATTTGGATCAAATTTTTTATTTACAGAATCAATTTTTGTAATTCCATTTTTTTCTAAAGCATTTAATATTTCTTTTTTTACCATTAAAAGTCCCTCAATTAAATTTTTAATAGATTGGGGGTGATCATCTTCTTTATTAATTGCTGACAAGGCTCTTTCTAGATTATCAATGGGTGAAAGAATATCTCTTGCAAAATTGACACTACCATACTTGATTGAATCAATTTTTTCCCTATCAAATCTTTTACGTAGGTTCTCCATTTCAGCCAAAACTCGAATTTTTTCTTCCTTTAGGCCCCTAATCTCTTCTTTTGACTTATCATCATCTGTTTGAGCTATTTCTTCTTCTGAGTTTTCTTCTTTTTCGTTATCAATATTTTCATCCAAATTTTCATCTTGAGTTTCCGTTAGGTCTTCAGGTTTATTATCCTCTTGAGTTTCATATTCATCATTTTGCTTTTCTTTTTCCATTATTTAACAACCTTTCCAATAACTTTAGATGTATAATCTACCAATGGGACAATCTTTGAATAATTTAATCTTGTTGGCCCAACCACCCCAATAGCTCCTACAATTTTTTGTTCTCTGTTTTTATATGGGGCCATTACCATAGAAAGACCAGAGTGTTTAAATAAAAAATTTTTTGAACCTATAAAAATTTGTACACCTTTCGCTTTTCCTGCATTTTCAAGTATATCAATAAACGTTGTCTTATTTTCAATCTCATCAAAAAGTTGTCTTATTTCATCAAGGTCTTTTGATATTATTTCATCTTTTAAAAGCTTTGATTGGCCATGTAAAAAAATATAAGGATTGTTAATTTTAGGCTCTATTTCAACAATACCTTTCTCTACAAGTTTTCTTGAAATTTGTTCTAAGCTTGACCTAGTATTTGTAATTTCATCTTCTATAATTTTTTTAATTTCATTAATGTTTTTATTTTTGAACTTATCGCTTAAATAATTAGATGTTTGAAGTAGTTGTGAGTTTGTAAATCTTCCTCTGTCTTCAATTATCCTATTTTCAATTTCTCCATTTTCATATGCTAAAATAGACATAACTTGTGTTTGGTTAAGCCTAATAAACTCAAGGTGTTTTAGATTTTTTTGGTATTTTGGTGCAATAACTATACCAGCATAATTTGATAAGCCAGATATTGCTCTAGATGCCTCATCCAAAACCTCCTGGTATGACTTGCTTTTTGAAGAGCTTAGTTGCTCAATATTTTCTTTTTCTGATTTAGAAATTCTGCCAAATTCTAATAAACCATCAACAAAAAATCGCATTCCTTTTTCTGTTGGAACTCTTCCTGCAGAGGTATGTGGTGAAAATAAAAGTCCCTCTTTTTGTAGATTAGACAATATATTTCTTACAGATGCTGAAGAAATATCTAGTCCCGTTTTTTTTAATACAGTTTCTGAACCCGAGGGCGAACCAGTTTCTAAATAACTCTCAACTACGGTTTTAAAAATTTGCTTAGTGCGATCAGTAAGCTCTAAATATAAATTACTCTTCATTAGCAATATATTGGTGTAAAAATAATAAAATTCAATTATTAGATATATTAAATGAGAAAAGATAGAAATTTTGATCAATTAAGAGATGTTATTTTTGAAACCAGTGTAAATATGCATGCAGAAGGTTCATGTTTGGTAAAGTTTGGAAATACTCATGTTCTTTGTACCGCCTCCATTGATGAAAAAACTCCTCCTTGGCTTAGAAATTCTGGTAAAGGATGGGTAACAGCTGAATATGGAATGCTTCCTCGATCGACGAATACCCGCATTGATAGAGAGGCAACAAAAGGAAAACAGTCTGGAAGAACTCAAGAAATTCAAAGACTGATTGGGAGAAGTCTGCGTTCAGTTGTAAATTTAGAAGATCTTGGTGAGCGTCAGATTAAAATAGATTGTGATGTGATACAAGCAGATGGGGGTACTAGGACAGCATCAATAAGTGGTGGTTTTGTGGCTTTATACTTGGCAATAGAAAAACTCAAAGACAACTACAATATCCAAAAAACAATTATTAAAAATTATATAGCAGCAATCTCTGTTGGCATTATTGATAATAAACCTTTTTTGGATTTAAACTATGAAGAAGATGCAAAGGCTCAAGTTGATGCAAACTTTGTAATTTGTGACAATAATAAATTGTCTGAAATTCAGGTTACTGGAGAAGAGTTTTTATTTAGCGAAGATCAATATAAAGACATGTATAGCTTAGCAAAACTTGGGACAGATCAGTTAATATCAAAACAAAAAATTGTATTGGATAAAAATTGAAAGAGTTGTTATTTTTCTCAAATAATCAAAAAAAAATTATAGAAATAAATCAGCTTTTTAAATCAAGTAAAATTATTGTTCATAATCTTAATTTATTTAAAGCAATTAAAGAGCCTAGGGAGACCGGAAAAACATTTTTTGATAATGCAAAAATAAAATCAAAGTATGGATTAGAAAAATTTGGCTTACCTTGTTTTGCAGATGACTCAGGGTTTTGTGTTGATGCATTAAATGGGAGACCTGGGGTAATTTCAAAAAGATTTTTTAGCAATTTTTCATCTAAAGGCAAAGCTTTTGATTACATTATTTCAAATGCAATAAAAAACAAAAATTATAAAGCATTTTTTGTAACAGTGATTTGTTTAAGTATTAAAAAGGGTCACCACATATTTTTTGTTGGCAAAATCAATGGCAAGATATCGACAGAGCAAAAAGGCAATAATGGCTTTGGGTATGACCCAATTTTTATTCCAGATAAATCAGATAAAACTTTTGCTGAAATGAGTTTAAAAAATAAAAATAAAATAAGCCATAGAATGATAGCAATTTCAAAATTAAAATCATTCTTGCTGTAATACAGCTTTTGCCTTTCCGTTTTCAATTTTTAAAATTTCAAGATCTCTTTCTATTATATTATTTAAAAAACTAAAACTTCCATCAATACCAGAAAATTTTGTATTGCTTTTATTTAATAAATCATAAAATGAAGATAGGTTGTAATTATTATCTATTATAAAAGATAGTAATCCAACAACGTCATATGGCAAAGTTGATGTTCTAAGAAGATTTTCATTATATAAATTATAGTATTCTTCAAAAAGCTTTTTTCTTTTTACAAACTCAATACCCGGATATATTGATCCATCTAAACTAGGCTCATCGTAAAACACTTCATCGTCCCACGCTCCTGTGCCAACAAACTCAACAATGTTTGGGTCGATATCGTAGTATGGTAAAAGGGGAGCAACTTGAAGAAGTCTTAGTCCATAATCTGCAATAATTACATGTGTAAAATCTAAATTTTGTGTTGTTTGAAACCTCTCAAGCTTTATTAGCCTTTTTTTTGAATCAGTATCTTTTTTGTTTGCTAATATTTTTTTTTGTCTATTGAGTTCATATTTTCTTAATTCATATTTTCCTAGTTCTTTGATGGCTTCAGGCGCATTACTTAAGTCTTCACTATATGAGGCTCTATTTACAATTACGGAGTCACTTTGATTTGCAATGTGGTCAATTATTTTATTTATTCCAAATCCATAACTGTTTTCTGGGTACAAAAAAGCAATTTTGGAATTATTTGGGAAATAGTCAAAAACAGTTCTAATTTCATTTTCAGGAAAGAAGTTCACTAAATAAACACAATCTTTTGCCAAATCTTTATTTGATGAAAAAGAAAAAAATATAGCCCCCTTATTACAATATTTATTAAGAATTTTTGTATCTGAAGTGCTTAAGGGTCCTATAAATATTTTACCTGATAAATCTATTTCTCCAAAAAAATCCTCTAATTGTTTAGTATCCTTATATAGCTTTACCTCAAAAGAAATATTCTTTAAATTTTTTTGGTATACTGCAAACTCAATTATATTGATAAATTGATTTACAACATTGGTGTCGTCCTCGGTTGATAAAATAATTGTAATATTTTTGTGAATACTAAATTCATTAAATTGATTATTATCATTTGAGCTAGAATTTTCTGTATTAGAAAAATTATTTATTTGATCAGTTTTTTTTGAAGTCTCTTCTATAATACTTGGTTTATCTATATCTAAATTTTCTTCAGTCTGCATATTATTTGCTGGAGCACATGACTGTAACAATATAAAAAAGTTTAAAAGTATTAATATGAAAAAAGGTTTATATATTGTTGCAACGCCCATTGGGAATATGGGTGATATAAGTTTTCGAGCAATCGAGACTTTAAAAAATACTGATTTCATAATATGTGAAAATCCTAAACATTCACTTAAACTACTATCAAAATTTGACATTAAAAAGAAATTAATTGCTTTACACGATCATAATGAACAAATTGTAATTGAGGAAATTAAAGAAAAATTAAATAAAAAAGTTTTTTCTTTAATTTCTGACGCAGGTTCCCCATTAATTTCAGATCCAGGATATAAACTTGTAAGATTTTGTATACAAAATGATATTTATGTTACGGTAGTTCCAGGCGCCTCTTCTGTCACAAGTGCCTTACAAATTTCTTCAATACCCACAGACAAATATATATTTTATGGTTTTTTACCCAAATCAAAAAATAGTATTGTTGAATTTATTGAGTTACTCAAAAAAAATAATTTAACTTCTATTTTTTTTGTATCTAGTCATAAAATTTTGTCATTACTAGACGTCATGATGATTAAGCTTCCCAAAAGAAAAATGGCAATATGTAAAGAAATGACAAAAATAAACGAAAAGGTATTTGTGGGTTTTCCTGCAGTGGTTTCTGAAAAATTTAAGAATGATAAAAAAAACAAATTGGGGGAATTTGTTATTGTAGTTGAGGGAAACAAAAGTTTTAAAGAAAAAAATGTTAATATCCATCCCTTAATAGAGGATATTATAAAGAAATTATTAAGAAAATTTTCTTTGACTGACACCGTCGAAATAGTACATAAAATTGGAAACATAGGAAAAAAAGAAGTTTATAAAAAAGCGCTAGAATTACAAAATGAAAAATAAAATAACATTAATTTTTTTATTAATTACATCAATCAATTTTTTTGGATGTTCTCCTGCGAATATACTTGCGGGTGGGGCTAGCACAGGAATGGTGGTTGCTGAAGGTGATAGAAGTATAGGTTCCGTTGTTGATGATGCTACAATTAAAATTAATATTGCCGCAAAATTCATTAACTCTAATGATAATTTATTTGTTGATGTTAGCTCAACAGTTTTGGATGGAAGAGTTTTGTTAACTGGTCTTGTTGATAACCAAGAAATTAGAATTGATGCTGTAAGAAGGGTTTGGGAAGTTAATGGTGTAAATGAAGTTGTTAATGAAATTCAAGTTGGAAACAGGGCTTCTTTAAAAGAGTATGCTCAAGATGTTTGGATTACTACACAAGTTAAGGGGTTGGCAGCAAAAACACTTGGCTTAAGATCAATTGGATATAATTTTGAGACAATCCAAGGAAAAGTTTATATTGCTGGAATAACAAAAAGACCTAGTCAGTTAGAAGAGTTAATTGAAGCAACAAAAACTGTTAAAGGTGTAACTGAAATTATAAATTACGTAATAGTTAATGAATAATTATAGATCTTTAAAACTAATTTTCTCACCGCCTAATATATGAATATGAAAATGTGGCACTTCTTGACCTCCATTTATTCCAGAGTTAGAAATAATTTTATAACCACTATTTCTGATACCAAGTTGATTTATAATTGATTCAGTTTTTTTAAAAAAATCCGCAACAATTTTTGGATCACATTTTATAACAAAATCAGAAAAATCTAAACAAGGTGTTTTTGGTATTCCTAGTACATGAATTTTTGCCATTGGGTTGATATCATTAAAAAACAAAACGTTTTTATCCTCATAAACCTTGTCACAAGGTATTTCTCCTTTGATAATTTTTGAAAAAATATTATTTTCGTCGTACATTTTTTCTTTTAGCTAGCTCTTTTAATACATCTGCATAGCTGATTTTTTTTGAAACTAATAAAACAAATAAATGGTAAATAACATCTGAAGCTTCTTCAATAACTCTTTTTTTTGTTCCCTTAAGATAGTCAATAATTAGTTCTGAACTTTCTTCTCCAAATTTTTGGGCAATTTTTTGTTGACCTTCTTTTAGCAACTTAAAAGTATAAGAATTTTTATCTTTTGAAGACTTTCTTTTTTTAATTGTTGTAAATAAATCTAGTAATGGGTCGCTCATTTAAATTCTAACATCAATATTATTTTTTTTTAAATAATTCTTAACCTCCATTATACTAAATTCATTAAAATGAAAGACAGATGCCGCAAGCAAAGCGTCAGCTCCCCCGTCTTTTACACCTTCATAAAAGTGATGAATAGAGCCAACTCCTCCACTTGCTATAACTGGTATTCCTAATATTTTATTAGCTTCTGCAAGAATATCTAGATCAAAACCCAGTTTAGTGCCATCTCTATCCATTGAGGTTAACAAAATCTCTCCTGCACCTAATTGTTCAACCTTTCGTAACCATTCTATAGCATCAATACCAGTATTCTTTGTTCCGCCGTGGGAATATACCAACCAACTATTTTCATTTTTTTTAACATCAACAGCAACAACTATGCATTGACTACCAAAATAATTCGAGGAATTTTTGATTATATTTGGATCTGTTATTGCTGCTGAATTAATAGAAACCTTATCTGCGCCAGCCTTGAGTAAGCTTTGGATATTATCAATAGATTTTATCCCCCCACCTACAGTAAGAGGAATAAATACCTCCTCAGCAGTTTTTTTGACAATATTAATTAAAGTATCTCTATTTTCTAATGATGCGCTTATATCCAAAAAACATATTTCGTCTGCACCATTTTCTGAGTAAAATTTTGCTTGGTCAACCGGGTTTCCAGCATCTATTAAATCAACAAAATTAATTCCCTTAACAACTCTTCCATCCTTAACATCAAGACAGGGGATAATTCTTTTTTTAAGCATTTCTATCTAATATTTTTTGTGCTTTTTTTAAATCGATATTCCCAACATAAAATGATTTACCGGCTATAACTCCCTCGAGATTATTGTATTTGATCTTTGTTAATTTTTCTATATCAGAATTATCTTTTAGACCTCCTCCAACAATCATTTTTTTCTTAGTCAGCTTTAAGTTTTCTTCGATCATTTCTTGATTAAGCCCTGTTAACATACCGTCTTTTTCTATATCAGTAAGAATATAACCTCTTACATTTGTGTTGTCATAAGTTTCAAAAAGTTTTGCAGGCGTAAAGTTGCTTTCTTCTTTCCATCCCTTTATCATTATTTTATTTTTTAAAATATCAAGAGCTATATAAATTTTGTTAGAAAAACTACTTGCTAATTTTGTAACTTCTCTACTATTGCTAATTGCAAAAGATCCAACAATTAAATAATCTGCACCTAAATCAAAATAATTTTTAGCAATTTGTTCTGATCTGATTCCTCCACCAATTTGAATTTGGATAGAAATGGAGTTTCTAATTTTATTTATTGTTGAGTTGTTTATATTATATCTTCCAAACGCAGAGTCGAGATCAACAAGGTGTAGACGTGTACAACCCTGATCTTCAAAATATTTTGCTTGATCTATTGGATTTGGATTAAAAACCACACTTGTGTTATCTTCGCCTTTTATAAGCCTTACACACTTGTTTTCTTTTAGATCAATGGCTGGAAAAATTTTCACTATAAATCTTTAGAGTAATAATAGCCTTTAATTCTTTTTCCATTGATAAAGGCATAAGATGGATTTTCTCCCCATTTGGCAAAACCTTTGGTCCCAAAGAGCTTTATAGCTGCTGATTGTGTTTCTCTTATATCAAGTTGAATACTTTTTTTATTGTTTTCTTTTGAAATTTTTATTGCTTTATCGATCATAGCTTTAGCCAAACCATATCCTCTTGCCCAAGGAGCAACAAAATGAGATTGAATTTTAGAAATGTTTTTTTGTGCCTCATTGTTAGGGGGATTAAATGAAATTTGAAGAGAGCCAGCTATACTTCCATTAAGTCTGCCAACAATTAATATATTTGTTTTAATCAAAACCAAACCATTCCAATACTTTTTTAAGCTTTCTCTTGGTGGTATTGATATCCAACCAAAACCTCCCCCTGCCTTAATTGCTTGTTCAGTAACTGCGCAAAGATCTGCTAGGTCTGTGCTTGAAATTTCTTTTAAAGTATCAACAGCTATACTAATATTTTCTTTAACAAGAGTTTTCATAATTCTAAAAAACTTTTTATTATATTTAATCCTTGATCCGAGCTTTTTTCAGGATGAAATTGAAAACCATATATATTTTCTTTACAAACAATAGAAGGAAAATTTATTCCATAGTTTGTTTCTGCCAAAATGTTTTCTTGGTGCTTACAATCAAAATAATAACTATGGACAAAATAATAGTCAGTTTCTTTTGGGGTTATTTTAAAATTATTATTTAACACCTTTATTGAGTTCCACCCCATATGAGGCATTTTTAAATTTTTAGAAGGCAATTTTCTAATTATTCCCTCAATCCAACCTAGCCCTTCATGGTTTCCATTTTCTTCACTATTATTTGCAAGAAGTTGCATACCTACACATATTCCAAAAAATGGTTTTTTTTGTTCTAAAGTATATTTATTAAGCTCTTCTAACATTCCTGGAATACTTTTAAGGCCGTTTATACACGTTTCAAAAGCTCCCTGACCCGGCAAAACTAAATGGGTGGAGTGCTTTATTGATTCAGGATTACCAGATATACAAATGTCTGCATCAAGTTCATTGCTTTTTATAATTCTAGAAAAAGATTGCATTGCTGATAAGATGTTTCCAGAACCATAATCTAGTATGGTTATATTTTTTTTCATTATTTTATAACAAGCCCTTAGATGAGGGTATTATATTTTTTATTCTGGCATCTATTGTTAAAGCGCCTCTAACGCTTCTTGCAAAAGATTTAAAGCAGGATTCAATTATGTGGTGGTTATTATCTCCATAAAAGTTTTCAATATGAAGATTGCATTTTGATTCATTTGAAAATGCTTTAAAAAACTCATAGAATAACTCGGTATCCATTTCACCAATTTTTTCTAGACCTAGACCAACCTTCCACACTAACTCGGGTCTTCCAGAAAAATCTATAACAGAGCGGGATAAGCTTTCATCCATTGTTATATAAAAAAAACCATACCTGTTAATTCCTCTTTTATCTCCAATGGATTTAATAATAGCTTGAGCAAGAACATATGCGGTGTCTTCAACAGTGTGGTGAAGATCAACGTGTGTGTCTCCTTTAGCTTTAAGCTTAAGATCTATTAAGCTGTGATGAGAAAATATTTCTAGCATATGATCAAAAAAACCTATTCCTGTTGAAATTTCATTTTGGCCAGTGCCATCAATATTAACTTCACAGTCAATCTCGGTTTCTTGGGTCTTTCTTTTAACTTTTCCTGTTCTCATAAAAGCGCCTAATATCAGTGATATATAAAATATTCTAGGCAAATCACTTGATTAAAAGAATTAAGTAGCCATTTTTAATTGAGGAAATTAAAAAATGATAAAATCTACAACAATAATAGGTATTAGAAAAGACAACCTAGTCGTAATAGCAGGAGATGGTCAGGCCAGTTTTGGTAATACTGTTATGAAGGCCAATGTTAAAAAAATAAGAAGATTGGGCCAAGATAATTCAATTATCTCTGGTTTTGCAGGTTCCACAGCAGATGCATTTGCATTATTTGAAAGGCTAGAAGCCAAACTTGATCAATATAAAAACCAGCTCAAAAGAGCCTGTGTTGAACTAGCAAAAGATTGGAGAACAGACAGATATTTAAGAAGGCTGGAGGCAATGATGATAGTTGCTGATAAAGATGTAAGTTTGCTACTTTCTGGAACAGGCGATGTTATTGAATCAGATGATGGAATATTGGCAATTGGGTCAGGTGGACCATATGCTAACAGTGCTGCTAAGGCGCTTATTAAAAACACGGAAATGAATGCTAAAGAAATAGCAATTGAGTCTCTGAATATTGCTGCTGACATATGCATTTACACAAACCATAATATAGTTTCGGAAACAATAGAATTATAATGGAATCAAGTTTTAGTCCAAGAGAAACAGTTTCAGAATTAGATAAATTTATTATAGGACAAAAAAATGCAAAAAGAGCTGTTGCTGTTGCTCTTCGAAATAGATGGAGACGTAAACAACTAGATAAAGATTTAAGGGATGAAATAGTTCCTAAAAATATTTTAATGGTTGGCCCAACTGGTTGTGGAAAAACTGAAATATCTAGACGACTTGCTAAGTTAGCTGATGCCCCTTTTGTAAAAGTTGAGGCAACAAAGTTTACTGAGGTTGGTTATGTTGGAAGAGATGTAGAACAAATAATCAGAGATTTGGTTGAAATTAGTATTAATAAAACAAAAGAAAAAATGGGACAAGAAGTTAAGGCTAAGGCTGAAAAAAATGCGGAAGAGAAAATTTTAGATATCTTGGTTGCTAAGACATCAAGTGAATCTACAAGAGAAAATTTTAGACAAAAACTTCGAAGTGGAGAGCTTAACGAAAAAGAAGTTGAAATACCCGTCTCAGCAAATTCATCAATGAATTTACCGACCATGGATATTCCTGGGATGCCTGGTTCACAAATGGGAATGATTAATCTTGGAGATGTTTTTGGTAAAGGTTTTGGTAAACAAAAAAAGATGAAAAAGATGAATGTAAGTGATTCTCATGCCTATCTTTTAGAAGAAGAAACAGAAAAGTTGTTAGACCAAGATAAAATAAATTCTAGGGCATTAGAAAATGTTGAACAAAACGGGATAGTTTTCATAGATGAAATTGATAAGATAACTTCTAGAAGTGAAAGAAGTGGTGCTGATGTTTCAAGGGAGGGTGTTCAGAGAGATTTATTACCCCTTATTGAGGGTACAGCAGTCTCAACAAAACATGGTATAGTTAAAACTGACTATATTTTATTTATTGCATCAGGTGCGTTCCATCAATCAAAACCGTCTGATATGTTGCCAGAATTACAAGGAAGGTTGCCAATTCGAGTAGAGTTAGAAAGTTTGTCTAAAGACGATTTTAAGCTTATTTTAACAGAAACACAAAATAGTCTTATTAAACAATATATTGGTCTTCTTGGAACAGAAAAGGTTATTTTAGAATTTGATGAAAGTGGTATTGATTCTATTGCATCTCTTGCTACAGAAATAAATCAAAACGTTGAAAATATTGGCGCCAGAAGACTTCATACAATTATGGAAAAACTTTTAGAAGAGGTAAGCTTTAATGCGTCTGATATTGGGCCCACTAAAATAACCATTAATAAAGAATTTGTAGAAACAAACCTAGTAGATTTAATAAAAAGCCAAGATCTGTCAAAATTTATACTATAAAGATTGATTTTAATCTAATCCTTACCTAACGATTAATTGTGATTAAAAAAATTCAAATAGAGTTGGTAATATTATTACTTATATTAATAAATATATTTTGGTCCCATAGTCTGGATGTGGGACTTTACGATTATTTTTCGAAATTAAATTATGGCTCTGAGGCCATTCATTTAAAAGAGTTTTTTGTTAGTATAACTGAGTTTGGTGATTCATTTTGGTATTTTTCTATTTTATTTTTTGTTTTTTTAATTTCTTTCTCGGGCTTTAAAACAAAAGTATTATCTTTAAATAATTTTTTATATTTAAAAAATTTTAGTATCTTTTGTTTTTCCTATTTGCTTTTAGTTGGTTTAACAACCCAATTTCTAAAACATGTTATTGGGAGGCCGCGTCCAAATCATACTAATTTTAACTCTAACACAATATTTAATTTTTTTTCTACAGACTCAGCATTTCATTCTTTTCCTTCTGGACACTCTTCAACAATAATAGCTGTTACTTTAATTGCATGCATAACAATCCCTAGTTTAAGAATGTTTTTTTACATTTGTGGTTTCTTAATTGCATTAAGCAGGGTAGTAGTTGGTGCTCATTTTATAACAGATGTAGTTGCGGGAGCAATTTTATCAATAATACTTTTCAAGATTCTGAATTTCTTCTTTAAAAAGAAATATCCAAAATTGTCTTATAATAATTTTAAAATTCAAAACGTTTCTTTTTTTGCAAAAGCACTAGTCGTTTTTGTTTTTATTGGTTTTTTTCTTACTTTGGGCTTTCAATTTGATGTTTTTTTTAGTGGGTTATTCTATAAAAATAATGGTGATTTTTTAATTCAAAGCTATGATATTTTTTCTATAATTTTTAGGGAGGTTTTACTTCCATCTTTGTTGGTTTATATTTTTGTCTTACCGTTTCTAAGCTTATATATTCCAATACAAAGTATTTTTTTTGGCTATAAGTTTTCACTAAAAGAAATTATTTTTATTTGGGCTTCTGGTGCAACTACTTTAATTATTATAGTTAATGTCTTGTTAAAAAATATGTGGGGAAGGGCGAGGCCTAATGATATTTTAAACTTTGGGGGAGAGTCGGTTTTCACGCCTTGGTATAAATTTGGGGACTCCTGTTTTTCAAATTGTTCTTTTGTATCTGGGGACTCCTCAGTTGGCTTTATGTTATTAATCTTCTATTTAATTATAAAGAAAAAGGCTTATTTTTATTTGGCTTTGTTTTTTGGAACGACTATTGGTCTTGTTAGAATTATGGCTGGTGGTCATTTTTTTAGTGATATAATTTTTTCTCAAATAATTGTGTCTGTATCCCTTATGATTTCTATGATTTTATATAACAGGTTGTATGACAAATAGGCTTGCCCTTTTATCAATATTGGCACTTGTGGCATTTAAAATAATTGCAATTTATTTTACTAAATTTACTTTGTATGGAGATGAGGCCCAATACTGGCTTTGGTCAAAATCACCCGGCCTTGGTTATTTTTCTAAACCACCGCTTTTAGCCTGGTTTTTATCAGGATACGCAAATGTTTTTGGTGACTCATTTATTTCATTAAAAATATTTCCAACCGTTATTTATTTTTTTATTTTTCTTTCTGTTTATAGACTTTGTTTGTCTTTGTCCTTCTCTAAAGATAGCTCAATGTTGTGTTCTATAAGCTTTTTCCTTATACCCGCTGTTAGTTTTTCATCATTTTTAATCTCAACAGATTTGTTATTGTTGTTATTTTGGACTCTAACAATGACTAAGCTTTTAAATTTAAGAAGTCATGGATCAACTATTAATTTCTTGTTATTGGGTTTGTTTTTGGGCTTATCTTTTATTGCAAAATATGCAGCAATATACTTTGTGTTAAGCTTGGTATTGTTAATAATTTTTGATAAAAAAACATATAATGCTTTTAAAAATAATTTATTAGGTGTTTGTTTTTTTTTAGGATCATTGGTTTTAGTTCTATTACCTAATATATTTTGGAACATCAATAATAGCTGGGTAACCCTTGCCCATACATCTAACAATGCTAGCTTACAAAACTTAAGTTTAAGTTTATATGAGCCATTAGAGTTTTTGGTTGCCCAAATATTGATGGTGGGCCCAGTTTTGTTTTTTGCTTTTATTTTGCTAATAAAAAATTTTAATTTTGACTTTGAAAACAAGTTTTTATTAATTTTCTCTTTACCAATAATATTTATAGTTTTGATAGAAAGCTTTCTTGTTAGGGCTAATGCTAATTGGGCTGCCCCCGCCCTAATATCTATTTTTATTTTATTATTTAAGGTGGTAAATAATAATAGGGTGGTTTTAATTAAATTAAATTTTGTATTTAATTATTTAATTTGTGTATTTTTATTTGCTGCTATTTTAACCTCTTCCAAGCACAACATATTTGATAGGGTTAGGGGGGTAGATGATTTTACTAAAGATTTGTTAGAAATAATAAATGATAAAGACATAGTTGTTTCAGACCGGATAACTTTCGCGAATATTTCATATGAACTAAGAAATAATAAAAATATTTTGTTTATGCCCTACAAAAAGGGCTCTTCTGTCACAAATCATTTTCAAATGACGTCTGCTTTAAGTGAGCTTAGGGAAGATGATTTTTATTTAATTGGTGAATTAGACGACATATCTTATTTATTAAACAGTTATAAAACTGAATTGGTCAAAGAGTTTTTTATCCCCTTTAGTTCTTCTGGTTTAAAGTTGTATGCAGTTAGTTTTAAATAGTTTTTTAATATTTTTTTTATTAGTTTGTTCCCCAGTTTTTGGTGAGAGCTTTTATAAAACATATACTATTAAATCAAGTGGGATAAAGATTGGGACGCTGGATTGGGAGGTCTCCATAAATAACAAACATTATAAAAATGACTTAAAGTTAAAAAGTGAGGGTTTTTTATCGATTTTTTATAACTTTCAGGGCCAATATTCTTCTGTGGGCAATGTGGAAAATAAAAAACTAAAACCAAAAACATACACCCATATATGGAGCACTAAAAAAGTAACAAAAAAAATGAGTTTAGTTTTTCAAAATAACAAACTCAAATCATTAGAACAAACTCCGTTAGAGGAGGAGGGTTTAAGAATTGACGTGTTTGATATTAACAAAACAAAAGACCCGGTTGCTTCTTTTTTACAAATTGTAATGGGGGATAACAGCTCATTAGTTGTTGATGGTAGAAGGCTTTACACAATGGTTTCTTTTTTTAATGAAGACACCAAACAAACAACGGTTGAGCTTTCAAACTATTTTAACTTATGGGCAGATCATAAAAGAACTAAGTTTGAAAAAATTGCTTTTGAAAAAAAGGAAGGTAGTTTTTTGCCGTCAGTAATATTAATTTATTTTGATAAAAGGGTTTTTAGACTTGAGGGTGTTTAGTTTTTTTTCTTTCTAAGATAAACATAAAATGCCCCGTCTCCACCGTGTTCAACAGACGCGGCCTCAAAACCAAGAATGTATCTTGAAAATTTTTTTGAACCTACCCAATTTATTAGCGCTGACCTAATTACACCGTGGTAAAGTTTGGGCTTTTCATTTTCGTGGATTTCTTTTGTTTTAAGTAACCCCTTACCCGTTACAAACAATAGACATCTCAGGCCTTTATTGTAGCAATTTATTATTGTGTTTGAGAAAAGCTCTTCTGAATCCAGCAATGATTTTCCATGAAAGTCTATTTTTTTGTCAATATTGATAGATCTTTTTTTAATACTTTTTTTTATGTTTATGTTTTCTAATTTGTATTCGTGTTTTTTTATAGCGGTTGTTGGTTTTGGTGGGTTTGTCCGACTTGTTCTATTTTGATTGGATTTGTTGTTTTTGTTATTTTTGGATTTTGGTTTTCTTTTTTCTACTTTGTTGGTTTTTTTAATTGGGCTGACTCCCTTCATTTGTTTTAAAAAATAATCATCATCGTTGCTCATTTTTTTAAAAAATTAATAATTAGATTTTTAACTCTATTAGGTGTCTGTCTATACCAAAGACTTTTCATCATTTCAAAACAAACCAAATGCTTATTTTTTTGTCTCATATGGTATAGTAGTTTGTTGAATTTTAGAACACTACTCAATCCCATTTGAAAGATCATTTCAATCAAAAGCTCTGAATCTTTTTTGGTAGATGTTGTTTGGCTTAAGTAAAGATTAAAATCTTTTAAAGCTTTATTAAAATCATTTTCAAAAATTTGCTCTAATTTTTTTTTGTTTATTTTTTTTTTAATTAAATCTTTTTCTTTTCGTAAAACCAGGTGTCCAAAACCTATTGTAATAAAGCCTAGCTGATCCTTGTATGGTTTTAAAGAAAATCCTTCATTTTTTTTTATTCTTTTTTTTAAGAGTTGAAAATTCAATTTTTTTATGTTGCAACCAAAGTCCAGGCCGGGGTATTTGAATCTATAGGTTTTTCAAAAACCCATGTGTCTTTATTTTTAACAACCTCTTCTTCATTGTCTTCTAAAATTTGCTCACTTATAAAGTTCACCGCTATTGTTATTTTTGAGTTTTCTACTTTTGCATCATCAATACCATCAACAACCAAAGAGTAGAATTGGGAGCTTGGGTTATTAGAGCCAGAATCTATTGCGCTTTCAAAGGCATTGTAAACATCTTTTGAAACAAGATTTTTTAATGTGTTTTTGTCGCCCTTGTTAAAAGAGGTAATGATAATCTCAAAAGCCTTTTTTGCACCTTCTAAAAATTCTTTATGGTCAAAAGAAGCAACTGTTTTATATACAACTTCAAGTTTTTGTTCATTGTCTTTAAGCTGAGGAAGGGTTTTTGAGGCTTGTTCGACCTCTTTTTTCGTAAATTCTTTTTGTGTTATGTTTTTTTGAAAACCGGTTCTTTTTCCAAGAACGCTTCTTAAGCGATAAATAATAAAAACCGCTATAACCGCAAATATAATAATATCAAAAAACTGAAGATCTCCATAAACCATAATAGATTATATAATTACTTTTTATTAATTTAATAGTCATATTTTTTCCAAACCGGTTCTTTTATTTCTCCAAGCATTTTTTTATGAAGATTAACATCTTCCTCTACCAGAATATACTTTGTGATTTTCTTTATGTTCTTTTCTTTGGTTTTGTTTTGTTCATTGTTTTTGTTGGTAATTTTGGACAAATTCATAGAAAATTGCTTTCCTCCCTTTAGCTCAAGGTAAACCTCAGCCAAAAGCCTTGAGTCTAATAACGCTCCATGTAAGTCTCTTTCAGATAAATCAATTTTAAACCTTCTACATAAATAATCTAGGTTCGCAACGCGGGTATTAAGAACTTTTCTTGCTAAAGCGACAGTATCAATAATTGGGTTTGTAATTGTAGGTTTGTTTATTATAGATAGTTCGTTGTTTAAGAACCCTAGGTCGAAATCTGCATTATGAATAATAAGTGGGTCACCTTTAATAAATCCTAAAAACTCCTCGTAGTGTTCTCCAAATTGTTTTTTGTCTTTTAAGAAGTTGTTTGTTATACCTGTAATCTTTTGGGCGCCTTCAGAAATTTTTTTATCTACACTACAATAAAATTGTAAAAAATTTTTTGTAGCAACATGATTTATTAACTCAACACAACCAACCTCAATAATTCTGTCTCCATTTTTGTGGCTTAAGCCGGTTGTTTCAGTATCAATTACAACTTCTCTCATTTTAAAAAGGCCATTAAAGCCTTTTGAGCAGAATAAATAAAGTCTTTTTTTGTTTTGTTGTTGTAAATAATTATGTTGGACCTGGCCCTTCTTTGCTTGTCTGTTGTTTGGTTTTTAAATATTTTGCCTAAAATTTCTTTTGAAAATTTCTTTTTTTTTAAAATCCTTTGCTCTCTATTTGTTTTTTTTGATAAAATACAAAGAATTATATCGAATTGTTTATCAAGCCTGTTTTCTAGCAACAATGGCACATCCAAAAAAATTGTTTTTTTCTTAATTTGTATATTTTTGCTTATAAAGCATTCTCTTTGTAAGCCCACCTCTTTGTGAATATATTTTTCAAAACTTTTTTTTAGTTTTTTGTCATTAAATATTCTGTTAGCCACAATCTTTTTGTTGATTTTATTTTTTTTAATAGCCTCGTTTAATCCATTTTTTTTGATAAATTCTAAAAAGTTTTTGTTTGGTTTTTTATACATCATAGAAACAACTTTATCTGAATCATGAACTGGATATCCGTTTTTTTCAAGAAAGTTTGAAAGTGTTGATTTTCCTGAGCCTATTCCACCAGTAATGCCAATTATTTTTGTCATTTAATTTTTAAATTTAGTTTTTTAATTAACACATCATCAACTATTGGACTAAAACCAAACCAAAATCGAAAGCTTAAAACGGCTTGCTCAATTAACATTGAAATACCATATATTTTTCTGTTTTTTTTAAAATTTTTTAAAAAATTAGTTTGTTTGGGTATATAAACTATGTCACTTACAACGGCCTGTTCTCCAACGTTTTTTGTTTGATGTTTATTGAGAGGGTTTGTTGGTGTGGTGTTAATTATTAGATCTGCTTTTTTCAAATATCTATCAATTGACGAATATTTTTTTGTAAAAGTCTTAAACCCATTAATGTTAATTGTTTTTTTTGAGCGGTTGAAAACATAAACGTTTTTATAACCTCTAGAAAGGAAGCCATAAAAAATAGCTTGTGCAGCTCCACCGCATCCCAAAATTAAGATTTTTTTTGTTTTGTTAATTTTTAAGCCTTTAATAGATTTTAAATAACCAGCCCAATCTGTATTTGTGCCTCTGTTTTTTTTATCAATTTTTACACAGTTAACGGCGCCTATTTTTTTGGCGTGTATGTTTGTTGTGTTTAGGTGTTTAAGTATATCTTTTTTAAATGGTACAGTTACATTAAACCCGGCAATGTTTTTTTTATTTATTGATTTTAATAAAACTTGATCAAAGTTTTTTTTATCAACTTCTAGAAAAGAATACTTTGCACTAATATTGTATTTTTTAAACCAATAATTAAAAATAGCCGGAGAAAGACTTTTAGATGTTCTGCTTCCAATAACAAAATAATTTTTCATTTTAAGTCCTAGACAAATAAATCATAAAAGGGAAAAGGGGGAACCCCAAAACATTAAAAAAGTCTCCTTTAATTGAGCTTATAATTTGTGGACCAAGCTTTTCTGCCTGAAAACATCCAACGGAGAGTAAAATTTCTTTGCCAACGCGTTTTAAATAATCATCAATTTGTTTATCAGTTAGTTTTTTCATTGTTACTGTTGACACCTGCTGTTTTGACCAAATTTGTTTTTTCATATAACAAACCGATATCCCTGAAATAATTTTGTGTTTATTGCCAGAAAGTTTTTTAAGTTTTTTTTTGGCCTCATTCATGTTTTTTGCTTTGTTTATAATTTTGTTTTTAAATATAATAATTGTGTCAGAACCAACCACCAATTCTTTTGGTTTTTTTTGACTAACACTTAAGGCTTTTTCTTTTGCTAAAATTTTTGCAAAACTTGTTTGTTTGGTCTTATTTATAATTAATTTTTTTTTAATATTTTCTTCGTTGCAAAGTGGTTTTGTTTTTACAAAATTTAGACCTGCGTTTTTTAATAATCTATATCTAGATAAGCTATTGCTAGCTAATATAAATTTCCTGTTTATAAGCATGTTAACAACTGTTTAACTTATAAACATAATTAATTATTTTTAAATTTATTATTAAGGTCATTAATTGTTATTTGTTTTAGTTCACAATAAGTTATTTTAAAAAAAAATTATATTCAGGGTGTTATTAAGTGTTTATTAATATTTATTAACAACTTGTTGTGTTTTTAACATTTTTTTAATTTCCTGTTTTCTAAAGGTTTTTAGGGTTTTTTAAGGTTTTTATAGGTATTAATATTATTTTATACACTTTTTATAAAATGTGATTAATTAGCTAAAAAAAAGGAATTAATATAATCAACGTTACAACTACTAATACAATCTAATTAATATAAATTAATATATATTTTGACATTAAGGATCATTTTTTGTAATAAAAATCTTCTTTTCCTTCCAACTACAATAATAAATTATGAATTTACAAGATTTAAAAAACAAACAACCTGAAGAGCTATTAAAAGAAGCTACTAAACTTGAAATAGAGAATCCTTCATCTTTAAGAAAACAAGATCTTATGTTTGCTATATTAAAAAAAATAGCAAATGATGGAGAAATTATAACAGGTTTAGGTGTTATAGAAATTATGCAAGACGGGTTTGGTTTTTTAAGATCTTCTGAATCTAATTATTTACCAGGACCAGACGATATTTATGTATCTCCTTCACAAATTAAAAAATTTAGTCTTAGAACGGGTGATATTGTTGAGGGAGAGATAAGAGCACCAAAACACGGGGAAAGATATTTTGCTATAACAAAAATTAATAAAATAAATGATCAAAAAACCGATGTTGTAAAACATAGAGTAAACTTTGAAGACCTAACACCCCTGTATCCAGAATCTCGTTTTAAATTGGAGCAAGAAAAGCCAATGCCTGATTTAACAGAGAGAATTATAGATATTATTGCACCATTAGGAAAAGGACAAAGACAACTAATAGTAGCACAGCCTTTTACAGGCAAAACTATTATTATGCAAAAAATTGCTAATGCAATTACTGCTAATAGCCCCGAAACAAAATTAATTGTTTTGTTAATAGATGAAAGACCAGAAGAGGTTACTGATATGAAAAGATCAGTTAAGGGGGAGGTCATAAGCTCAACATTTGATGAACCGGCCCAAAGACATGTTCAGGTTGCTGAAATGGTTATAGAAAAAGCTAAAAGATTAGTAGAATATAAACACGATGTTGTTATTTTATTAGACTCTATAACGAGGCTTGGAAGAGCCTATAATACTGTTGTTCCATCAAGTGGTAAGGTTTTAACTGGAGGTGTTGATGCTAACGCTCTTCAAAGACCTAAAAGGTTTTTCGGAGCAGCAAGGAATGTTGAAAATGGGGGCTCTTTAACTATAATTTCAACAGCCCTTATAGATACTGGCAGTAGAATGGACGAGGTAATTTTTGAAGAATTTAAAGGTACCGGAAATAGTGAAATAGTTTTAGACAGAAAACTCAGTCAAAAAAGAACATACCCCGCTTTTGATATTGGAAAGTCAGGAACAAGAAAAGAAGAATTGCTGTTAGACAAAGACGAGCTTGGAAAAATATTTATTTTAAGAAAAATATTAGCACCAATGGGAACCACAGAATCAATGGAGTTTTTGTTAGATAAAATGAAAGATACAAAAACAAACAATGATTTTTTCCAAAGCATGGGAACAAAAAGCAGCTAATAAAGCTATTTAATTTAATAAAAACAAATCTTTTATCTGAAATTATAGACTTGAAGGGCTAATAGGTTTATTGGCCAAAAATGTCAAAATACAACGATACAATATACGCTCTTTCGAGTCCACCAGGCAAATCAGCAATAGCTATAATAAGGGTCTCAGGGAAGGGTGTTTTAAAAATTATAAAAAAACTTTTTCCGGTTTCAAAAAAAATAACACCAAATAAAACAAATTTATTTTTACTAAAACATAAAAAAAAACCAATAGATCAGGTTGTTTTAATCTATTTTAAACAACCCAAATCATACACTGGGGAGAACATGATAGAAATTAATTGTCATGGAGGCCCAGTAATAATTAATAAAATTTCATTAATATTAGAGGGTCTCGGGGTGAGACTGGCAGAGCCTGGGGAATTTACTAAAAGAGCATTGTTAAATAATAAAATAGATTTGGTTAAGACAGAAAGTATTGCTGATTTAATAAACTCTGAAACTGAAAAACAAATGAGTCTGGCTATAAAAAACCTAACTGGTGGACTCTCATCTTTTACAAAAAAAATTAATGAAGAGCTTAGTAATATTTTGGCAAACACAGAAGCAATAATAGACTTTTCTGACGAAGACCTGCCAAAAGACATACTTAAGTCTATAAAAGAACAAAACAAGAACATAATAAAACAAATAAAAAAAGAGCTTGTTAACTCTAAAATTTCTAGACCAATTAGGGAGGGCTTTCGTGTTTCGGTTATTGGCAAACCAAACACCGGAAAATCTTCCTTTGTTAATTATGTTTCAAAAAAAAATGTATCTATCGTTACAAGTATTCCTGGAACAACAACTGATGCAATTACTTCATCGTTAGAAATTGATGGATATAAATTTACTTTTATTGATACTGCTGGAATTAGAAGACATAGAAACAAAATTGAAGAACTTGGTATTAAAAAAACTAACGAAATTATTACAAGCTCTGATTTAAATTTAGTTTTTTTAGAAAAAAATGAAACAAACAAATACAAGAATATTAAAAACAAGCTATTTGTTAGGTCTAAGGCAGACAAAAAACAAAAGAAAACGAAAGAAAAAAATATTTATAATATATCTTCATTTTCAGGCGTTGGGGTTAAGTTATTATTAAAAAAAATCAAAGATATTTTGTTAAAAAACAATAAAAATGAACCCATCCTTTCACGTGAAAGGCATATCTTTATAATGAAAGATGTATTAAAAACCCTTGATTCAATTGATTTTTCAGAAAATTTGGATATTTTAGCTTATAAATTTAGAGTTGCCCTTAATCAATCACTAGAAATTAATCAAAAATTTGATATTGAAGATATATTAGGTATAATATTTAATGATTTTTGTATAGGAAAATGATTTCACGTGAAAATATGAAAAAAAAATATGCAGTTGTGGTAATTGGGGGCGGACATGCTGGTGTTGAGGCTGCTACAGCAGCAGCTAGAATGGGAGTAAGTGTAGCATTAGTAACCCATAAAATTGATAAAATAGGCGAGATGTCTTGTAACCCAGCAATTGGGGGCCTTGGAAAAGGTCACCTGGTAAGGGAGGTTGACTCACTTGATGGAGTAATGGGAAGGGCCATAGATAAGGGTGGAATTCAGTTCAGAATGCTTAATGAAAGCAGAGGCGCAGCTGTTAGGGGCCCCAGAGCTCAAGCTGATAGAAAGCTTTATAAGAACGCTATTTTTGAAATTGTTAAAAACCAAAAAGGATTGGATTTAATTGAGGGATCGGTTGAGGATCTGGGCATTTTAAACAATCAAATTAATGCCGTAATTTTAGAGGACGGGAGAAAAATTAACTGTTTGTCAGTGGTTTTAACATCCGGTACTTTTTTAAGGGGGGTTATAAGAATGGGTACTAAAAGCATAGAGGCTGGTAGGGTCGGAGACAAACCTTCTATTTCTCTTGCAAAAAAAATTGAAAAACTAAAGTTTTCAATAGGTAGATTAAAAACAGGGACCCCACCACGATTACTTAAAAAATCTATAAATTTCAATAACTTAACAGAACAACTACCTGACAAAGTGCCCACACCCTTCTCTTTTATCAACAACTCTATCCACACCCAGCAAATTTCATGTTTCATTACCCACACTAATAGCAACACCCACAAAATTATTTCTGACAACATTGGTTTGTCACCAATGTATTCTGGTGTAATTAAATCTATGGGCGCCAGATATTGTCCATCAATTGAGGACAAAATTACAAAATTTCCCAATAAAAAAAACCACCAAATTTTTCTAGAACCAGAGGGCTTGGATAGCGACTTAATTTATCCGAATGGAATATCCTCTTCTTTGCCTGAAAATATTCAAGAGAAATTTGTTAGGTCAATCAAAGGCTTGGAAAAAGCGATCATTACTCAACCAGCATATGCAATAGAATACGACTATATTGATCCAAGAGAGTTAACCCACACACTTGAAACGAAAAAAATAAAAAATCTTTTTTTGGCTGGCCAAATAAATGGGACAACAGGTTATGAAGAGGCCGCCGCACAGGGTATTATAGCTGGTATTAATGCTGGTTTAAAAAAAACTACAAAAAAAGAGTTTGTTGTTGATAGATCCCAAGGTTATATTGGTGTTTTAATCGATGATTTAGTTACTAAAGGAACAAAAGAACCATATAGAATGTTCACATCTAGATCAGAATACAGGCTTTTATTAAGATCAGACAACGCCGACCAAAGAATTACACCACTAGGAATTGAAATTGGTTGTGTTTCTTTGCTCAGACAAAATATTTTTAATAAAAAAATTAATATGATAAACAGGGCGTTTAAACTGGTTAAGAGCCTAAAAGCTTCTCCAAATCAATTACAAAAAAAAGACATAAAAATTAAGTTAGATGGAAAAAAAAGATCTGCTTTTGATCTTCTTTCATATAAAAACATTAATTTCAAAAAATTAGAAAAAATATGGCCAGAACTTACAGCTTTGAAAACAGATGCTAAAGAGCAGATTGAGATCGAATCTGTTTATTCCTCTTACCTTGATAGACAAAGGGCCGATATAGAGGATTTTAAAAAAGAAGAAGGAATGAGGATACCTAAAATCATAGACTTCAAAGATGTTGGAAGTTTGTCGAATGAAATAGTAGAAAAGCTGACTAAAATTAAACCACCAACCCTTGGAGCAGCTTCTAGAATTTCTGGAGTTACGCCCGCTGCAATAATTGCAATTATGAGGTTTATCAAAAAACAAAAAAATAATAAAGCGGCATAAGTTGAACAAAGAAGAAATAATTAACTATTTTAATTTAACCAAAAATCAAATTGAAAGCATTGAGATGTTTTTATCTAATATCGTTGAACACAACAAACACACCAACCTAATAGGCAGGTCAACAATTAAGAATCTTTGGAATAGGCATGTTCTTGATTGCCTGCAGTTATCAAAATATATTAACTCTAAAAAAACCAAAATACTCGATCTTGGGACTGGCCCAGGTCTTCCAGGTGTTTTGTTATCAATTGTTGGTTACAAAAACATATTAATGATAGACTCTTCTAGAAAAAAAACCGAATTTGTAAAACTAAACATCAATCAATTGTTTTTATCTGCAAAAATAATTAATAAAAGAATCGAAACTGTTGAGGCTAAAAACCATGACATTATTGTTTCAAGAGCGCTCGCCCCACTTAACAAATTATTAACTTATGCACTTATTCATTCCAATAAAAAAACAACATCGCTTTTTTTAAAAGGAAGAAGTGTTAGTAATGAATTACAGATAGCAAAAAAAAATTTTTTTTTTGATTATGAGGTTTTTGAAAGTATAAGTGTGGGGGATGGTTGTATTTTGAAAATAAGAAACATTAAAGTTAAAAAAAATAATGACTAAAATAATATCTATTGCAAATCAAAAAGGAGGTGTTGGAAAAACAACAACATCAATAAACTTAGCAACCTCTTTATCGGCAATTAATAACAAGGTTCTTCTTGTTGATGCTGATCCACAAGGCAACGCAAGTACTGGAGTCGGCATTCCTTATGAAAATAGAAGCCCAAGCCTATATGATCTAATTGTAAATCGTGAATTTGATGCAAAATCAATTATAAAAACCATTGTTCCTGATTTAGATATTATTACAGCAAACACAAATCTAGCAGCATCAGAAATTGAATTAGCTAATATTGAAAATAGAGAGTTTGTAATTCTTGAAATTTTATCTAAAATCAAAAACTATGATTACATTATAATTGATTGTCCGCCAGCACTTGGGCTATTAACAATAAATTCTTTAGTGGCATCAAATTCAGTAATTGTCCCTCTTCAATCAGAGTTTTTTGCCCTAGAGGGCGTTTCTTCTTTGGTTAGCTCTATTCAGTTAATAAAAGAAAACTTTAACAACAGTCTTAGGGTTGAGGGAATAGTATTAACAATGGTTGATAAAAGAAACTCATTAAGCGCTTTAGTTGAAAAAGATGTTAGGGATCATTTTGGTGAAATTGTCTACAAAACAACAATTCCAAGAAATGTTAAAATATCCGAGGCTCCTAGCCACGGTAAGCCCGCAATATTATATGATGTTAATTGTTCTGGATCTATGGCATATATAGGGCTTGCCAAGGAGATTATAAACAGACAGGGCTTAATAAAATGAACAAAGAAAACAAAAAACTAGGCATGGGTCTCGGCGCATTATTAAGTCCAAACAAAGACAGCAGAAACAACATAAACAAGATAGAAATTTCAAAAATTTCACCAAACAAGAAACAACCAAGAAAAAAATTTGATGATAAAGAAATAAAAGAGCTTTCAGGCTCAATTAAAAACCAAGGTCTAATTCAGCCCTTGGTGGTTAGAAAAATATTAAATGATTCATATGAAATTGTTGCAGGGGAGAGAAGGTGGAGAGCCTGTCAGATTGCAGGACTTCATGAAGTAGAATGTGTAATTATGGACATTTCTGAAGAAAAAGTTTTTGAGTTAGCATTAATAGAAAATATTCAAAGAGAAAACCTAAATGTTGTTGAAGAGGCTAGTGCTTATAAAAACTTAATACAGATTTATAAATTAAAAAACGAAGAGCTTGCCAAAAAACTTGGTAAAAGCGCTAGCCACATTTCAAATCTAATTAGAATTTTGGACTTAGATGAAGAAATTCACCAAATGATCATAGATGGTAAGATTAGCATGGGACATGCCCGCGCGCTAATTGGTGTACCTAATGCGGTTGAAAAGGCCAAAGAAATTATAGAAAAAAAACTTAGTGTTAGGGATGTTGAAAAATCAACGGCTGGTTTCAAACAAAAAAGAAAAAAACACTCAGGAAAAGATCCCAACATAGCGGATTTAGAAAAAGAACTTTCTGATAAAATTGGTTTAAAGACTGAGATAGAATTTAATGAAAACGGCTCCAGCGGATCATTAAAATTATATTATTCAGACTTAAATCAACTTGATGAAATAATGAAAAGACTCAAGAAGTAATTATTTTTTTTATATTTAATAAAAACCTTAATCCAATTACACTAAACAAATCAGAGTTTTTTCTAGTTAATACCTCTGCTCTTAAGATACTCTTATAAAGCATATTTATTTTATATTTGTCTAAAGAGTTAAAAATTTTTATAAAAACATCTTTTTCATTGAATAAATATTTTGGAAACTTTTCAAGAGCCTCTGGGGTATTGGAAGAGGTGCTTATAATGTTTAGGTGATTTTTTATGTTATTTATAAGCATATATAAGTCACTTTGAGAGAAAATATTTTTGTTAAAAACTTTTATTAAAATATTATTTTTTTTAAAAATTTGAAAAAAAATTTTACTAATATCAATTTTACTTTCGATTGTTATGGCGTTTTCAACATCAGCAATGTTTTTAATGTTTTTGCTATAAAGAGAGAGCATCTCAAGTTTTTTAACAAATAAAACATATTCATTATCTAAATTTTCTAAGATGTACCAAAAAACATCGCTTGAAAAACCTAAACCATTTGTTTCAATATAGTTTCTAAGAACGACCTCTTTACTTTTTCTATTTAGGGGATAGCACTCAAGAACTAAGTTTTTTTCTGATCTTGAAAATTGTGCCTTTAATTTATTTATATTTTTATTGTTCAGTGAAGAAATTAATACAGTTTCAGGAAGCTCATCTGTGTTTTTTAATTCATTTTTTTTTTCAGAATAATCACCCAATACATATAAAATTTTTTTATCTGAAAAAAGATCCCCAATCAAACCTTCTTTTTTAAATCCAGATCTTTCTATAAAGTAATTTTTTTTAACAAAATAGTTAATTACGTATTCTGATACAAAGTTGATAAAACCTTCATCTAAACCACAAATAAGTATTTTATTATAATTAATGTCTTCATTTTTTAATAAAAAAATCTCTGGTTTAATTTTCATTAAATACAACTTAGTTTTTTATTATTCGGAAAAGAATTAATGAATGTTTCTATGTTGGTTTTAATACTTGTTTTGTAAAGCCTTTCTAAAGACCTATCTGTTCCAAAATTATAACCAGAGGACTTGGGTGTAAAAGAAAACTTTGTTAAAACTGTTTTGTTGAAAACATTACAACTTATATCTTTGTGATATATGTTATAAACGACGCTTAACTCATAATCTATTTTTTCTGCAACCTGATTTTTTTTCACTGCAATATTTTCTTTTTTTTCAAAGAAAGTGGTTCGTATAATATACTCCCCTTTTTTGTTGTTGCCAAAATATGAAAAAAGTTCCTGACTAAAATTTTCGTATTTTTTACCACTTACAAATATAGATGAATTGTTTTTTAGAAAGTTAGTTTTGGGCTTATCATCTAAGACAAGCTGTATGTTACTACAGGATGTTGTGATAACAATTAATAAAAATAAGAAGACAGTTTTAATCATTTAGCAACCAAGTTTACTATTTTATTTTTTACATAAATCGTTTTCACAATTTCTTTGTTTTCTGTATATTTTTTAATTTTAGGTTCAGCCATGGCTTTTTTAATAATATCTTCTTTTTTCTCTTCTACATCAACATTAATCAAAGATCTTGTTTTGCCATTTATTTGAATTGGCATTTTAAAACTTTTATTCTCAAAATCTTTTCTTGTTTTGGGCCAGTCAGCCATTGCGCAAAGCCCCTTACCACCAAGATTATACCAAATTTCCTCACTAATATGGGGAATAAACGGGTGGATAATAATGGATAGGTTTTTTATCACAGCGCTTAACTCTTCTTCATCTATGTATTTTTTTGATACAAGCATTGAAAGTAAATTTACATATTCATAAATTTTTGCAACAGATTTATTAAAATGAAAACTTTCTATGTTTGAAGAAATTTCATTAATAATTTTATCAAAATCATCCATATAAGATTTTTTACGCAGACCACTGCTTGATTTATATTCATTTGATTTTTCACTAAGCTCCCATATTTTATTTATAAACTTATAAGAAGATGCCACCCCTGTTTCTGTCCACTCTAGGTCTCTTTCAGGCGGGCTATCTGATAACATAAACCACCGCGCTGTGTCTGCCCCGTATACATTTATAATTTGAGTTGGATCAATTACATTTTTTTTTGATTTACTCATTTTTTCAGTACTTCCAGAAGACACAATGTTTCCACTTAAATCAAAAAGTTTATTATTTTTAATAACAACTTCATTCGGCTCAATCCATTCGTTATTTTTATTTTTATATGTTTTATGAGTAACCATTCCCTGAGTAAACAATCCTTTAAATGGTTCGTCTAGTTTTATATATTTTAGGTCTCTTAAAGCTTTTGTAAAAAATCGTGAATAAAGCAAATGTAAAATAGCGTGTTCAATTCCACCAATATATTGATCAACTGGAAGCCAGTATTTAATATCTTCAAAGTCTAGTGGATCGTCTAGCCTAGGATTACAAAATCTTAAAAAGTACCAAGAGGATTCAAAAAAAGTATCAAAAGTGTCTGTTTCTCTTACTGCCTTCATTCCAGTTTCTGGACAAATAGTTGTTTTCCAATCTTCTAAATCTTTTAGTGAATTAAAATGCCCGTTTTTACTTTCTTTTTTTGGCAACATTACAGGAAGATCTTTTTTTTGGACAGGTAAAACCTTCCCATCTTCTCTATATAAAATTGGTATAGGGCAACCCCAGTATCTTTGTCTAGAAACACCCCAATCTCTAAGTTTGTAATTTATTTTTCTACTTCCTAAATTCTTTTTCTCTAAATATTCTAGTATTTCAACTTTTGCACTTTCTATATCCAGGCCATTTAAAAAACCTGAGTTAACCATTGTTCCTTCTCCAGTAAAGGCCTCATTGATAATTTCTTTAAGATCATTATTGGGTTTAACCACAGTTATTACCTCTAAATTAAATTTATTAGCAAAATCAAGATCCCTTTGGTCATGAGCTGGGCACCCAAATATTGCTCCGAGCCCATAATCCATTAAAATAAAATTAGCGATATAAACAGGTAGCTCTTTATTTGTTAAGGGGTGGCTAACTTTTATATTGGTATCAAAGCCTAATTTTTCTTTATCAGGATTTGATTTTTTGCAGTCATCTATGAAGTTTTGTATTTTTTTATCTTTATTAGATACAACTTTACACAAAGGATGTTGGGGAGAAATTGCTATAAAGGTAGCCCCATAAATTGTGTCTGGCCTAGTTGTAAAAACTTTAATTTTGTTTTCTTTAAATTTCTCTGTTTTAATTTCAAAACTTATTTCTGCACCAATCGATTTTCCAATCCAGTTTTTTTGCATTATCTTAACTTTTTCTGGCCACTCATTTAAATTATCTAAATCTTTCAATAGCTCTTCAGAATAATTGCTTGTTTTTAAAAACCATTGTGACAAGAATTTTTTTTCCACTAAGGCACCCGATCTCCAACCACGCCCATCAATTACTTGTTCATTAGCTAACACAGTTTTGTCTACAGGGTCCCAATTAACTTCAGATTCTTTTTTATAAGCTAGCCCACTTTTAAACATTTCTATAAAAAACTCTTGTTCGTGTTTATAGTATTCTGGATGACAGGTAGCTAATTCTTTTTTCCAATCAAATGAAAAGCCCATGCTTTTTAGTTGTCCTTTCATTGTACCAATATTTTTGTATGTCCACTCTTCTGGACTTTTTTTCTCAACCATTGCTGCATTTTCAGCAGGCAAACCAAATGCATCCCAGCCCATGGGGTGCATTACATTGAATCCTTTCATTTTTTTATATCTTGCAACAACATCTCCCAAAGTATAGTTTCTAACATGACCCATATGAATCTTTCCAGAGGGGTATGGAAACATTTCTAAGACATAATATTTTTTTTTATCTTTGTTTTTTCTGGAACCAAATATATCTTTATTTATCCATTCTTTTTGCCATTTTTTTTCAGCAACTTTATGATTGTATCTTTCTGACACTCTAATTTAACCAGAGCTTAATCTAATTTTTTTAGCTTTATTTAGAATTGCATTTTCTAATTTATTATTAGTTATAGCGTCTGATGATTTGTTAACCCACTTCCCAGCATTATATTCTTGGCAAAAAGACAAAACTTTTAAGTTGCCCGCCTTAAGTTCTTGACCATTAACAAAAACATTAAGCTTACACCTTTCATTTACATTTGGCTCAGAAGTATACCAATCTGTTATAATAGTTCCAGACATAGGGTCAACGGACGACAAAGGCATAAAGTTAATTGTTTCTATTGAGGCTTTCCATAAAAACTGGTTAACAGGCATGCCAAAAGAAGTAAAGCCAGCTGTATTTTTATCTTTATCTTTTTTGTCGCCAAAAATTAAAGGACTGTCTTTTCCAAAAAGACCACCACCGCTAATCAATCTGTTTTCGGCATCAGCTAAAGCAAGCTCCCTATGGGTGTCTATATTGTAAGGAGTTCCAGATCTTCGAACTATCTCTCCCTCAGTTTGAGCTTTATCCCACAAAGCCTTTTTTTCTTCTTTAGTTAGGTTTGAGTTGCAACCAAAAGTTACAAAGAGAAATAAAAGTACAACTATTTTATAAAGTTTTAACATTTTGAATAGATATTATATTGAATATAAAAAGTAAAACATAAAAAAACGGCACTTAAAAAAGTGCCGTTATAATAAGACTAATTATAGTCTAAAATTAAAATGACATAGTAGCGCCAACGTACCAAGCAGATCCACCAGAAGTATCTGATACACCCTCATCTTGTACATCAACAGTAGTATAGCCTAATATAGCAGATACACCTGAAGCAACAGCATAAGTTATGCTTGCTCCAACTGAATCATATGCATCGTCCGTAGTACCAGCTGTACCCATTGTGCTAGAGTCTTTTGCTTCACCAGAAGTTGCTCCAATAGCCATTGTGATGTCACCACTTACGTATTTAACACCAGCTTTTAGAACACTACCATCAACCTGAACACTTGAAGTGTTAGCAGTATTAGTAGTTGCAGTACCTTGGTGATCAAAAGTATCACCATCACCGTAACCAACACCAACTGTTAAGTCTCCAGTTACCGCTGAAACACCAATGTTGAAACCATTTCTGTCAGCAGTAGGTGCAGTTCCAGAATATCTAGTTTCTGAAGATGCAATACCACCACCAATAGTAACTGTTGAGTCACCAGCAGTAGTTACATAAGTTGCACCAACACCCCATGAAGAGTCCATAGCTTGAGTACCAGCTGCGGCAGCTCCACTACTTCCACTGTAAGATGCAGAAACTTTAAGACCATCAGCCATAAAGTCAGCAGCAGAATGCCACTCAACACCTAATGCAGTAGCACCAGCACCAAAAGATGTACCAGTAGGCGCACCATTAGATGTAGTTACAGCAATACCTTGCTCACCTGAAGCACCAGGAACTGAAACAGCATGAGTACCTGCAGCGTTACCAGCATTTAAAAGTTCTAAAGCAGAACCGTCAGAGAAAGTAAGTTTAATAGCGTTGTCATCATCAGGAGCACTTCCACCTTCATTTGTAAGCATAAAGCTTGAAGATACAGTAGTACCACCATCAGTAGTTTCACTTAGAGAAACTGAAAAGTTTGATAAGCTTTTATTATTATTAGTATCTGAACCAGATTCTGGGCTTTCAAACTCTTGACCAATTTTTAAGCTACCACCCATTGTTGCTGTTACCGCTTCAGCGACTGAAGCAGCTCCAAGCGTAGAAACAAGAGCAGAAGCCATCAATAGTTCTTTTTTCATAATCACTCCTTTTGAGTTAATGAATATTCATTAATTAATGAAGGTTTATCCTTCATATCCAAGGACATTTATTTAAAATTTGAAAAAAGTACAAAAAAAGCTTAAAAAAACATATATTTTTTAACCAACTGTTGTAAATATACAACAATAACAAATGTTTAATATAAAAAAATACATATATATCAATAATTTATTAAAAAATAAATCAAAAAACACAAAAATTATTGCAATCTCTAAAAATCAATCTCTAGATGATATAAAAAACGCTATTTCACACGGGGTTTCAATTTTTGGTGAAAATAGAGTCCAAGAAGCTAAATTTAAATTCCAAAAACTATTGGAGGAAAACAATAATATTAAACTTCATTTAACTGGCCCACTACAAACAAACAAAGTTAAGGACGCTCTTAAAATTTTTGAGGTTTTCCATACCTTAGATAGAGAAAAGCTTTTAAAAGAATTTGCTAAGCATCCAGATATAATTAAAAACAAATCATTTTTTATTCAAGTTAATACAGGCAAGGAAGAGACAAAAAGTGGTGTTTTTCCAGAAAATGTCAAAAATTTTTATAAATTATGTGAATTTTATAAAGTCAGAAATGTTATTGGGTTAATGTGTATACCGCCAATTAATGATAGTCCTAAAAAACACTTCAAGATTCTTAAAGAAATTAGTAAAGAGATTAATCTGGACAAGTTAAGCATTGGAATGAGCTCAGATTATGAAAAAGCTCTTGATTTTAATCCAACCTATATAAGATTAGGCACAATACTTTTTGGAAAAAGAAATTGAAAAAATTATTTATTTGGCCAGGTTTTGTTAATGATACAATTGTTAAAGATCTTTTAACAGATTTCGAAGTTGATATGATTTCAAAATCTGACATCAACAATGTGTATTTGAAAAATAAAAATATACTTGTTTTTATCGAAGAATATTTTCAAGAGGAAATAAAAAGTTATTTAAAACAAAATAGCTTTTTAGTTTTTTATTTAAAAAAAAATAATCAATTTGAAAAATATCAAAATCATAACATTCATTTTGTTGGCGCACCTATTCACGCAAACAAATTATTGTATTTAGTAAAAAATTATTTCGAAAACAATACTGATAATTTTAATGATATAAAAATTTTTGGAGAAACAATTACCAATATAAATAATGAAAAATTTTGCTTTCTTACTAATTTAGAAAGACTCATTATTTTAGAATTAATAAAAAACAAATCAATATCAAGAGTATATTTTTTAGAAAACATATTGGGTTTAAAAAAAAATATAGAAACCAAAACCATCGAAAGCCACTTAACCAGAATTAGAAAAAAACTTTTACAAATTGAAAGCCGAACACAAATCTTTTCTAAAGGTGACAATTTTTTTCTTTCAAGCTAGTTTTTGAGATATGGGTTCACGAGTGAATAAAAGTCTTTATTATAAAATTCACCCTTACTAAACTCATAGAAACCTATTTCAAAATCAGCGCCATCACCATCTATATATATTTTTCTTATTTTTATTGGGTTATTTTCGTATATGATTTTTATGCTATAAGTTTTTTCATCTAAAATTACTTTTTTAAATACATTTATGGTATTTTGAATTTCCATAAATTCAACATTTTTAAAAAAAATTTCTTCAGAAAAAATTTCAAAAAAAAACTTAACAAAAGTTTTTCCGGTTTTAAAATATTGTGCCTCTTCTAGATCGTGGTTCAAATACATTCCTTTATTTTTTGATAAAACAATTGTAATTTTATTGGGAATAAAATAATCCACCTTAATTCTTTCTTCTCCAATATAAATTTTACCTTCTTCTAGGGTTATTCCGTCTGATTGTATAAAAGACATTGATGAATTTTTTAGTTCATAATTATATCTATTCAATTCATTTGTAATATTTTGTGCATAAATATTTGTAACGAATAAAATACAAACTAAAAAAATTATATAAGATTTAATTTTTTCTAAGCACTTGTCTTTTACCAGCATTATTTGCCTCCGATATTATCCCATCCTCCTGCATTTTCTCAACAATTCTGGCCGCTCTGTTATATCCAATTTGAAGGTATCTTTGAATATAGCTTGTTGAAACTCTTTGTTGATCCACCACTAAGTCAACAGCCTTTGAATACAATGAGTCAACCTCTCCATCATCGAACTTAAAAGCCATTGAGCTTTCAGTTGAGTTTTCATCTATTTTAATTTCATTATTTTGATCAAATGTTGCTTGATCTTTTATAAAATTAACAACTCTCTCTATTTCATTTTCAGAAATAAAACCGCCATGTAATCTTTTTAAGTTAGCACCATTATCAAGGTACAACATATCCCCACTTCCAAGGAGTTGTTCTGCCCCCATCTCGTTTAATATTGTTCTGCTATCAAATTTACTTGCCACTTTATAACTTATACGACTAGGAAAGTTTGCCTTAATAGTTCCTGTTATTACATCAACACTTGGTCTTTGTGTGGCGGTCACAAGATGTATTCCTGAGGCTCTAGCCATTTGTGCTAATCTCTGAACTAAATTTTCTACTTCTTTTCCAGCAACCATCATTAGATCAGCCATTTCATCAATGACAACGACTATGAAAGGCATCTTTTCAAGAGGTATTTCTCTTTTTTCCAATATTGGTTGTCTTGTTTCACTATCAATACCAGTTTGAACTTTTCTAAAAAGTTTTTTACCACTAGATAAAACCTTTCTAGATTTTTCATTATATGAGTTGATGTTTTTTACATTAAGAGAGCTCATTAACTTATATCTGTTTTCCATTTCTCTTACGACCCACTTAAGTGCAAAAACAGCTTTATTGGGGTTTGTTACAACTGGTGTTAAAAGGTGGGGTATATCTTCATAAATACTTAATTCTAACATTTTTGGGTCAATCAAAATTAATTTACACTCGTCTGGTTTAAATCTATAAAGCAGGCTCATAATTATAGTATTTATTCCAACAGATTTTCCTGAACCAGTCGTCCCAGCAATTAGAAGATGTGGCATTTTTTCTAAATCAGCGTAGACTTCTTGCCCTGAGATATTTTTTCCAAGCGCTAATGTTAAGGATTTTTCACTTTCTTCAAACCTTGGGTTTTCAACCAAATCTCCAAACATAACATTTTCTCTTTTGTTATTAGGTATCTCAATGCCAAGACTAGTTTTACCAGGCTGAGAAGAAATTCTTGCAGAAACAGATGACATTGCTCTAGCAATATCATCTGACAAACCTATTACCTTACTTGCCTTTATGCCAGCATTAGGAATAAATTCATATAAAGTAACTATTGGACCGGTTTTAAAACCTGTGATTTTTCCATCAACTCCATACTCACTTAAAACCTTTTCTAGCTTTTCAGAATTAACTTTATTTAAATTTTCAACCTCTTTTTTATAAGAGTGTTTTGTTTTTGATTTAATCAAGTAATTGGGATTTGGAAGATTAAAAATAAATTCATTTTCATGTTTTTTTATTTGATCATTTTTTATATTTTCATTACCCGAACTATAAAAAGTTTTTTGGTTTTTACTTAAGGTTGGCTCATTCTTAATTTTTATTTTTTTTAACTTAGATTTTGTTTTTTGTCCTACAAAATAATAAACAAACTGAATTGGCTTAAAGAGAAAAATAAAAAAAACTTTGAAAAATTTAATGTAAATATTTTTTAAAAAATTAATTTTTAGTGAAAAGCCATTTATCAAAAAGTAAACAGAAATAATAATAAAAAATAAACTAAGAGCTATTCTGTAAAAGGGCGTAGCCAAAACTGATGGAAAATAATAAATTAAAAGATCTAAAATTACGTCAGAAAGCAAACCTGTTTGAAATATTTTTATGTTCAAAAGCAATATTGAAATATTGATAGAGGGCACAGAAAGGAGAATAAGCAAAAATTTAATTAAAAGAAATTTAATATTAAATCCTAAGACCAGCACAAAACCTAAATAAAATAAAAAAAACGAAATAATAAATGACGACACGCCCAATATAAGCAAAAAGAAACTGGAGACCATGGCCCCAGGAAAACCAAAAAAATTTATTATATCAGCCTGACTATTAAACTTACCAATGCCAGGATCGACATCATTGTAACTTATTAAGCTTAATATAAGAAAAACAGAAAACAAAATAAGGATAATTCCAAAGAATAACTTAATTAAAAATAATTTGAAACCACCATAGTTAAACATAAATAATAATATAATTTGTAATACATATAGAATAAGGTAATTCGAAGGAAATTATGAAACAAATACACACTGATGTGGTTATTATCGGATCTGGCCTTGTTGGCCTTGTTGCTGCACATGGTTTAGCATCTCTAGGTTTTGAAGTTGTAGTTGTGGACAAGAAAAATTTTAATAATTCTAAAAATCAGACCAAAGACATAAGAACAGTAGCTGTTTCTGAAGGATCGAAACAATTTTTAGAAAGTTTATCATTGTGGAAAAATCTATATAAATATTCTCAACCGATTAAAAATATAAAAGTTTTTAATAGAAACCCTTATAATAAAATTTTTTTTGAAAATTCTAAACAAAATGCATTACTAGGATATGTAATTAAAAATTCAATATTTAGCAAAATTCTAAGGAGCAAATTAAGCAAAAATAAAAAAATTAAAACTCATTATGGTTCAGAGGTAAAGCATATAGTTTCCTCGCATGATTTTTCACAGATTAGTTTGAAAGATAAAATAATTAAAGCAAAATTAATTATTGCTGCAGATGGCAAGAATAGCACAGTTAGAAATATTGTTGGTACTAAAATCTATAAAAAAAATTACTCTGAGATGGCATTAGTTGTAAATTTATTTCATGAAAAATCTTTAAACGAAACTGCATATGAAATATTTTATAAAACAGGTCCATTTGCATTATTACCAATGCTATCTGATAATAATTTTTATCAAAGCTCAATAATTTGGTCTAACAAAGAAAGCTTTGTTAAGCATTTATTATCCAGTGATAAAAAATTTATTGCAAACATAATTGAGGAAAGGGTTGGGCGTCTTATTGGCAGTGTAAAAAGAATTAATTCTAGACAATCTTTTCCTTTATCAGCTCATATAAATGAAAAATTTTTTAATAAACGATTAATTTATATTGGAGATTCAGCACATTCAATCCATCCTATTGCTGGTCAGGGTTGGAATTTAGGCATTAAGGATGTTAAAAATGTTATGAGTTTATGTGAAAGCAATAAGTTTGAACTTGGCGACGAAAATTTTTGCAAACATTATAATAATTTAAGTTATAAAAATTCATTCCAGCTCTTTCAAATTACAGATAAGCTTAATTCTCATTTTTTAAAAAGTAATTTTTCTAACAGACTTTTAAGCAATATTGGTTTTAAAATTATTGAAAATAATATTTCCATGAAAGACAAAATAACAAAATTTGCTATGGGGATTTAATTTATTTTTAGATTATCTTCATTATTTTTCATTTCAATTTCTAAAACTGAAAGAAGATTTTTGCAAAGATCATAATCACTGTCAAACTCTAAAAGCATTTGTTTTATGAGATGGTCTAGAGGCGCAATTATACAAATAATTTTTGCAAGACTTGAAGCATCTAAATTTTCAAATTCAGAAGAATTAAAATTAATATTTTTTATTTTAAGAAATTTTTTGAAACTAAATAACAGTTTTTCATTTAAACTATTTTTTTCTTTAATGCTTTCATTTGATTTAAGAATTTCACCATCAATAATAATAAAATTATTTTCAGACTTAACTATTTTTTTTAACAAAAATCGATTTAGCCCTTCTAAATTAATTTGATACCTACCATCACCTGTTTCTGAAAAACTTGTAATTTTTCCAAGACAGCCAATTTTAAAAAAATCATCATTTTCTTTTTTTTGTATCATTCCAATTAGGCGATTGTTCGAAAGAGCATAGTCAACCATTTCAATGTATCTTTTCTCAAAAATATTTAAAGGTAGGTTTGTGCCGGGAAATAATATAGCTCCATTTAAGGGGAAAATAGGAAACCTCATATCTAAGAAAACATCATGCTAGAAAGTTTTTTTCTATATAAAACAACAGACTCATGTTTCATGCCCAAAACATCAAAAAAACTCAGGATTTTTGATTTAACTTTTTCTCTATTTTTTGGGAAATATTTTAATAAAATTTCAAAAGCACTACCATGATTATTATTAGCAAAATGTGTATCAGCAATTTTAAAAACTATTTCTATATCATTTGGTGATTTAGAAAGCTGTTTTTCAAGCTCGTGTATTGAAGGTCCTTTATTTTTATTTTCTATTAGCTTTAATCGTTTATGAATGTTTTTAATAGTTTCATTTTTAGTTATTTCATCATCTAATGAGTCCAATAATTCTTTTACTTTATTAATTTCACCTGCACCAATTAATGACTCAGCATAAAAACATATTGCCTTAACTTCATTTGAATTATTGGAAATAAATTCTTCTAGCTTGCTTATTGCTAAAGTATAATTTTTATTTGATAAAAGCAGCTCTATTTCTTCATAAAAATCATTAAAATTATTACCTAATTTTTCTCCAAGCGCTTTTTCTAAAAATTTAATTATATCAGTTTCAGGGATTACACCCTGAAAGGCATCAACTAATTGTTTATCTTTAAAAGCAAATACCGCAGGTATTGATTGAATTCTAAGCTGAGCAGCTATTTGTTGATTTTCATCAATGTTAATTTTTGCTAGTGTAATTTTGTCTGGTGTTCCAGAAATGATCTTTTCTAATATTGGGGTTAGCTGTTTACAAGGACCACACCAAGGTGCCCAAAAGTCTACAATTACAAGCTTATTGGCACTTTCTTCTAAAACTGAGTTTTCAAATTCATTTTCACCAACATCAATTATATTACTATTATTCATATGTTTTTAAAACTATACCCTCTGTAGAAGAAAAAATATGTATTTTTTTTTTATTTTCAATCATAAATTTAATGAAATTATCAGTAGCAATAGTTATTGTTACAGTATTAATAAGCGGATGAAAGTTTAAGAATTCACTATCATGAAGTTTTTTTTCTAAATAAAAACTAACCACATTATTTGTATCATTTAAAAGAGCAAAAGGTGATACAGATCCGGGCTTGATTCCTAAAATATTAAAAAGATATTGTTCTTTTGCAAATGAAATATTACCAAAGTTTAATGACTTAGAAATATTTTTTAAGTTAATTTCTTCGAACTCTTCACATGACAATAAAAAAAAATTATTTTTTTTATTTTTTAAGAATAAATTTTTACTATGAGAGCCTTTGATTTTTCCTCTTAATTTATTAGACTCTTCAACTGTGAAAAGTGGCTCATGTTCATGTATTTCAAATTCATATTTTTTCTCCTTTAAAATATCAATAAACTTTTTTAAACTTAACATTGTTTGAATATTTTTTATTATACTTTCACAATATATCATGGTACTACAAAAATCTATTGCGGGCGTAGCTCAGGGGTAGAGCGCAACCTTGCCAAGGTTGAAGTCGAGGGTTCGAATCCCTTCGCCCGCTCCAAATTCTAACTCCACCTTTATTTTATAAAAAGTTCTTCAATATACCCTCAATATAGTCTTAAATATTTTTTATTATGAAAAATTTAATTGCATTTTTTATTCTGTTATCAGCAATAAATGTAAATGCTAATGATCTTTCATCTATACAAGAAGATTTAGTTTTAGAAAAAAATTTAGTAGTAATTATTTGGAGTCATGGACAAACAAGACCACAAAAATCAGAAAAATGTTCTAGTCGATTTAACAAAATACCAAAAACTCTAAAATATTTAGAAAAAGAAATTAATGCACATTTTGTTTTTATGTGCTCTAAATCTACAGACAATAATAACTCTCCAGGATCATACATATACAAAAGAGTGAAACAATTGAAAAAACTCCTTACTGAAATAAATGAAATAGGCGTTAATCCTAATAATATTTTTATCAGTGGGTGGTCTGCCGGAGGATGGACTGCATTACATATGTTTAAAGAAAATGAAAAATTATTTAACAGTGCAATTGTTTTCGCCCCTGCATTTGCTGGACCAAGACATGAAACAAAAAAATATCCGTGGTGGAGAGAGGAGGCAAGACCTGCGCATATAAAGGAAATTACAAAAGCAAAGCTTATAGATGCTTTAGTTTTTGCTTACGAGGATGATGATTTTAATCGCCCTGAGGAATTAAAATTTTTAACAGAACGTTATCCAAATAATGTAAATTTAATCGGATATAATTGTAAAAAAGGTCATGTAACACATGCTAAAGATTGTAAATCTAGAGAAACAGAAATTCTGATTTTAAATTATATTACTAATCAGATAAATTCCAAAAATTAGTATCTATAATTAACAAAATCATTGTTGAAGTCTGTTAAAAAATTACTATTTTATTAAAGGGAAAGTAGCAAAAGCTCAAAATGGTTAAATCATTATCAAACTTAAAAACAATTTATATAAAAGACTATAAAAAATTTGATAAAATAGATAATACTTCTTTAAGCAGAGAGCTAAAAATAGAACTATCAAAAGAAAATAAAAAAATTCCCTCTAAATTTAAATACGATTTAAATGGAAGTAAATATTTTGAAAAAATTACTAAACTAAAAGAATATTACGCTACAAGAACTGAAAAAAAAATTTTAAAGCAAATATCAAAGGAAATGAAAAACATTTTTGAAAATAATTTAACATTTGTTGAGTTCGGAAGTGGGGCGACTGATAAAATTAGTATTTTAATTAATGATCAAGTAAAATTTTGTATGCCCTTAGATATTTCATATGATTTTTTGCTAAAATCATCAATTAAGTTGGCAAAATCTTTCCCCAATTTAATTATTATGCCCGCTTATGGTGATTATATAAATAAATTCAAAGTACCAAAACAAATTTCAAAAAAAAGAATTGGTTTTTTTTTAGGATCATCCATTGGTAATTTTTATGAGAAAAAAGAAAAAATTTTTCTCCAAAATGCAAGAGCAACCTTAGGTAAAAATGGTTGTTTGTTTGTGGGGGTAGACTTAATTAAAAATAAAAAAATTATCGAGAAAGCTTATAATGACTCCAAAGGCACTACTGCAAAATTTAATTTTAACTTATTGAGCAGAATTAATAAAGTTTTTAAAACAAAATTAGAAAAAAAAGATTTTAAATATTTTTCTCATTTTAATAAAAAAAACAATTCTGTTGAAAGTTTTTTAATTAGTAAAAAAGATCAAAAATTCATTATTGATAATAAAAAATTTTTTATTAAAAAAAATGAGAAAATACAAACTGAAATATCAAAAAAATTTACAATAAATAGTTTTAAAATATTGGCAAACTCAGCTGGGTGGAAAGTAAAAAAATATTGGATAGATAAAAATAAATATTATTCAATTTTTTTACTAGAAAACTAGCTCCATTATTACCTATTTACATTTCCAAGGTTGAGGTCGTATTCAAAAAAACTATTAATTTAACTTTAAATTAACAACAAAAATTATCTTCAAACACCTTCATTATTTCGAAAGTATAATCTTGTTTTAGGTGTCTATTATCTTCTAAAAAAGGATCTACAAAATATTCTTTAGTAATTTCATAAGACGGAAAATAGTACAAATCTTCTTTATTATTATATTTTGAAATTACATTATCTAAAGCAACCCTTAAAATAGATTTAGATATTGAGTTTGCTGTTATGCAAGATTGAGGCCTAAAAGTTGCCATCAAAGGAATTGGGGAAAGAGTATATATAATTGATGCATTAGGTTTATATTTTTTTATTACAGAGTAAATACTATCTAAATTATTAGTATTTTCTTCAACTGTTGAGACTCTAAAACCATGTTTATTTTCATCAAATTGACTGGCGGGAATTGCTTTCCAAAAAACCTGGTTATTTAATTTATTATACCATACTTCTGCAAGGCCAACAGTTATGATAAAAATATCAATTTTGTTTAATAAATTTAAAGTTTGCTCTCTTATTTCAAAGTCATTTCTTTCTTCTTTTTGAGATGTATAATACCATGTATTTTTTTCAATATCTTTATTTTCAAAAGCCCAAAGTAATTGTTCTAAAACAGTAAAGGTGTTTGCCATACCCTCTCCATAACGAATGATATGAGTATCGGTTGACATTTTTTTATTGAAAATAGAATAATTTTTATTTGCAAGATAAGAAGATACTTCTGCAGCAAAACAACTACCAAATGCAAGAATATTTTGTTTTTTTGTAATAAATGGTTTTTTTGGTTTAAATCCTTCTAATATATATTTATCAAAAAAATTCTTATCTTTAAAATGTTTTTTAGAAGGAATAAAATTACAATTTTTTCCTCTAAACCAATGCCCTCCAAATTTTTGAGAGTCACTTTTTGTTTTATATATTAATGGGTCTAACCTATACCTTTTCATTTTTATATCTATTTAATATACACAATTAAAATTAATATAAATAAAAAAATAGTTATTATTGAGTTTTGGTTTGTTTAGTTTTTAAAAAATGAATTTATTATTTTAGTTTTTTATAAGGTCGCCAAGCAGACTATAATCATTAGTATATATTTTTTTTACTTTTGTTATTTGATATGCATTTAACTCTAAAACAAATTCCTTGCCCCCTGTTTGGATTTTAGGAAATTTTCTATCTTGACCAAAAAAATTATTTATTTTTTGTTCAAATGTTTTAATATTTGAAGTAATGCCAATTATATTAAAATAACTCAAGTCATTACCCAGCCAATAATTTTGAGGAAGAAAATGCTTGTTTTCAAAAAGGTTGTTTTCAAGCTTTTCAATAACCATATCAACTGTATGATTATAAAATTCCTTATCTTTATGAAATAAAACTCTATTTTTGTATGCTGATAAAAATCTTTTTAAAGGATCTCTGACAATACATGCTCTATAGTCTACTTGTAATTTTGTAAATCTATTCTTGCTTTTAAACCAATTTGTTAAATTTGTTTTTCCTTCAAAACTATCTTGTAATTTTTTAGTTTGTTTAAATCTAGGTATATTATCCTCTATAAAAAAAAATTTATCTAATAAATCTAAATGACTAGCAAAAAAAAGTTTAGCAGAGGAATTTGCATTTTTTTTTACAGGATAAAATACTAATTTTTTATTTGTTTTTTTATTAAAAAAGACCGGGTATACTGGGTTTTTCATTTTTTTTATTCTATACTAATTGACTGCTTTAATCTATCTAACTTGAATTTTTATAAATAATTTCAAAGTGTTATTTATGTAAATTTAAATTCTTTGCTGACCAGTAAAACCTATCATTTCTTACAAGGGGATGAAAGCTATTTCTACCAACAGCAGTATTGAAATTATTAAAATTAAAAGAAGTTAGTATTTTAATAAAATTAATTCTTTTATTAATTTGGTTTGAAAATTCTTTATCTAAGAAAATTGTTTTAAAATCATTATTCGTTAGAAAATAGTTTTCATAAATACACTGTGTTTGCCATGAAAAACCTTCTATAAATAAGTTGTTGTTATTTAAATAATACTTTGGTTCACTTATTTTTTCATTAAGCTTTATAAGATAAATATTGTTATCATATTGAAAAATATTTCTTTCTTTACTAAAATGAACTAAGATTTTTTTTTCGATTTGTTTATTAACTATATTTAAAAGAACAACAAATTCAGTTATAAGCCCTTTACAAATATTTTCAAAATTATACTCTAATTCTGCCTCTCCCTTTACAATTCTTTTTCTTATTTTTTCTATTTCATTAAAATTTGTAAAATTTTTTTCTTCTATTTCAGCACCAAGTAATTTTAAGCAGTTGATTGTATGTATTATAGAGTGTCCCGTCAGCAATAATGCTTTATGACTTCTTTTTTTCTCAATAATTAGATTTATTAATGTTGTTATTCTATTGTGAATTTGTTCAAATGAATTTAATATGTTTTGGTATGGATTTAAATTTTTAGATTCAAAACTTATTTTACCTGTTAATATTTTTAATTCTGAAACTGGATTGTATGTCATGTATGGCAGCATTTTTATTGATGACAAAGGATATATATGGGGTAAATGATGGAAGTATATCTCTTTGTTGGGTAAATCTTTTATTGCTTCTTTAAATAAATATAAAAATTGAGAAGACAAAACAAAATTGTCTTTGAAAACAAATATTAAATCTATGTCTGAAACACCTGGACTTTTTATATGACCATTGTGAATAATGTTTTCAGGCACAAGGTTGCTCGGTAGTTTTTTTGAAAATTCTAAAACATAATCAATAGTTCTATTATAATCTTCTATATTTAAAGCTTTCATTAAATTAAGTATTTTTCTGAAATTTCATTTAAAATTTCATTTTTTTGAATATTTACACTCATATTTATTGAGTCAACCATGATATTTTTTATAAATTCCTCACTCACACCAATATTTGACATTTGAAGCTCTGCCCAATCACTTCTAATTAATGATGCACTATTAAATAAATCAATTTCTTTTTTAGATTTATATTTATGTATCTTATTTTCAAAAATATTTTTTTTATCAAGATAGGTTCCAAATATAATTTCAAACTCTAAAATAATTAACATAAAGTAACTGCTTATTAATTGCTTCAAAAAAAATAAATTATTTATTTTGTCTTGGCTTTGTAAATCAATCATAATTCTTAATATGTTGAAAAAACTTTCAATCTTTAAATCTAAATCTTCCCTTATGCCTTTTATTGTTATTTCATGATTTTTAGAAGACGAGCCTTTTTCAAGTGCGGAAATAGGCATAAAGCTTTCAGGGTAACAATCCAAGTCAGACTCAAGGTTAATGAAAACTTTATGATGAGAAACAGGGTCGAAAAATGCTATTTTTTTATTTAATGCCTCTATTTGAAAATATGCTTCTCTTAGTTCTTTTTCACTATTAATTAATTTATTTTTAATAAATATACTTACATCAACATCACTAAACCTTGTACTTTGCCCATCAGATTGACTTCCATGTAATATTATTGAAAAATAATCAAAATGGTTTTCTTCACACATTGACAATATCTCACTCCCAATATTTGTTATGGAGTTACTTTCTAGGCCTTTTAATGATTTATCTAATTTAGTTTTTTTAAATAAACTTGAGAAATCAAAGTTTAGGTATTCAATTACGTTTGAATTATCACTTCCTAAAAAAGAGTAAAAAGAATTAACAGGATCTATGTTTATTTTTAAATTATTGTTTAGAAGCAATGACAAAGATTTTTTTCTCATCCTTTGGGCTATGCTGTATTTTCTACAATTGTTTATAAACCTCGGATCAAATAAAAGCTTAATATTTTCATCTATTTTAATAGATTTTGAATTTAATGTTGAATATATTTCGCTAAAATTCATCTTATTTTAGGATTTCTTTTATTTCATGAACAACAGTTTCTATTGAAATAAGCCGCATACACTCTTTGCAGTGCTGACAAATATTTTTGCTTCCACAAGGTGAGTTAGGCAAATCAACATAAATATTTTTATGGAAATCATAACCTGTAATTTCAGGACTTATATGCCCACCAAAAATAACAACTGCCTTGCACGAAGTGGCCGCTGCTGCATGATGCATTCCTCCTTCAGTTCCAATAAAGAGATCACATTTTTCGAGAATTGCAGCACTATTTCTAAAATTAATACCATGAATGTTAATACATCCTTCAATCGGCTTAAGGTCACCGTATGTTATATGTAAAAATTCATATTTATCTATAAGTTTTGAAACAACCTCTTTCCATTTTTCTATTCCCCAGTCTCTATTTTGATAACCTCTTCTTATTTTTACATAGGGCTCTATAAAAATTAGTTTTTTGTTGCCAATTTTATTTCTTATTTTTTGTATTACAGATTTAGAAAAATCCTTTTCACTTTTTGAAAAAAAAATCTCACCCTTTTTTGCTTTATAATTTTTATTCCATGTATAAAAATCTTTATGTCTACTTTTGTCGTAAATTCTATATGGTCTATTACCTTCATAATTTTTAATCCAAACAATTTTTTTATATTTTGAAATTTCATTTATATCAATAATGTAAGGATTATTATTAAAGACCTCATTCCAATAAGATAGCGTCCCATCACCAACTACAAACTTTGCATCACGAATATTTTTTCTAATTTCTTTAATTTCACCTGTTGCCATTAAGGCGTCGCCTAAACCCATCTTAGAATCTTTCTAAGCTAACATTGAAACTAATTACTATTCTTTTATTGTTTGAATTATTAGGATTTACTGAATGCTCTAAATAACTAGGAAACAAAACTAATAAACCCTCTTCAGGTTGAACTGAATTTACTGAAGCATTTAATATATTTGGAGATTTAGCAACTGGATGTCTATAAACTGGTGCAGGTCGAGGATCATAAAAAACAATATCACCACAATTTTTTTCTGCAGTAACGTAATACGCAGCACTTAAGTCACTATTCCCATGATGATGTCTTTGGTTAAATGCACCTTTTTCATTTATGATTGCCCACATGCTAGTAATTTTAACTTCTTGTTTTTCTAAATCCCAATTCATATCTTTTAAAGCTTGGTTAATATTTAACTTTATTGCTTGAGTAAAATTTTTTGGAGCATCTTCGTTCAGATTAAAGTCATGGGAATGCCAACCATTAAAATTACTTTTTTTAATACCTTCTGAATCTTTTTTTTGCAAATCCAAAATATAAGATAAAATTTCTTTATTAATTATCTGATGATTAGATATTTTTGATGCCCATACAGGAGTAGAAAAAAATAAATGCATATTTTTTCTTTAATATATTTTTTATAAAAATAATATAAAAATTTATAAATGAATTATAACTTGTTTTTTTTTAGGTATTTTTTTGTTAACTCTAAATTTTTTTTTACCCTTTTATCATAATTTTCAAAATTTTTTCTTCCACTTGCTATATCTGGGAATAATTTTAATAATTTTTTAATATAATTAATCTTCATAAATTTAATCTAATGTTTAAAAACTCTCTGTTGTGAAAAATATAAAGAAATTTTACTTTTATTTGCATAATTAATTATTTTTTTATCATTTATTGATCCATATGGTTGAACAATTGCGAGGCAATTTTTTTTATGAAGTATTTTTAAATTATCTGTAAATGGAAAAAATGCATCAGATGCACAGACAAAGTTTTTTTTATTAAAATTTTTTTTATATTTCCTAATTGCTAAACTTGTTGAGTCCAATCTACTCATTTGACCTGCACCAATACCTAATGTTTGTTTATTGCCAACAAGAACAACTGCATTAGATTTGACATGCTTAGCTACTTTGTAAGCAAAAACTAAATCATCAATAGTTTTTTTTGAAGACTTTACCTTACTTACTAACTTAAGTTTAGATTGTGAAATTAAAATATTATTTGTGTCTTGATATAAAATCCCTGAGTTAACAGATCTAAAAGAAAGATTATTTTCTTTTTTTATATTCTTTGAATTGACTACAATTAAACTATTTTTTGATTTAAGAACTTCTAAAGCTTTTTTTGTATATCTTGGAGCCACTACAGCCTCAGAAAAGTAACTGATAATTTTTAAGGCAAGTTTTTCACTTATAATTCTATTAAATAAAATTATTCCACCAAAGGCACTTACTGGATCAGAATTATAAGCTTTAATAAATGACTTTTCTACATTGTTTGTTGAAGCTACCCCACAAGGATTATTATGCTTTATGATAACACATGTTGGGTCTTTAAATTCTTTTAAACAATTTAAACCATCGCTTATGTCTAAAATATTATTATAACCAATTTTTTTCCCACTTATTTGTGAATTAATTATATTTTGTTTGGAATTAGAAATAAAAAATGCCTTCTGGTTTGGGTTTTCACCATACTTAATTTTAATTTTGTTATTTGTTTTTTCTTTTTTTGAATTTTTATTAAACCATCTATAGATTGTACGATCGTAAGCACTTGTTTCCTTAAAATTATTTTTAGCCATTTTGACTCTAAATTTTAATGAAGTTGAGCCATTATTCATGTTTAGTTCATCTATTAATTCTTTGTAATATTTTATTGAACATAATGTAGTTACAAAATCAAAATTTTTACTTGCTGATCTAATCATTGCAGGTCCACCAATATCTATCGTTTCAATTTTATCTAATTTGTTTTTATTAATATAAATATTATTAAATGGATAAAAATTGACTATCACATAGTCTATTTTTGGAAATTTTAAATTTTGAAACTTTTTTATATGATCTTTTTTTTTTCTATTAAATAAAATAGAAGCATGAATTTTGTGATTTAAAGTTTTTACTCTGCCATTAAGCATTTCTTTAGTTTTTGTTAACTCAGAAACTTGTTGGCATTTAAATCCAAGATCTTTTATTTTTTTTGCTGTGGATCCAGTTGAAATAATTCCAATATTATATTTTTTAAAAACTAAACAAATTTTATTTAAATTAGATTTATTATAAACTGAAATAAGTGCGTGACTTCTTATATTTTTTCTAGTGACCATTTTATTTTATTTCTAATTGAGGAAGTAACACCATTTATTACAATCTGACTTGTTTCTCTAGCAATATCATTTTCTACATAAATGCTTTTTTCAAGAGAAATATCACTACTTGATTTAAATATCCATATATTGTGCTTGTTTGTTTTCATTATTATACTTTTTTTATTTTCAGTTATTGTTGGTGAAATATTTGGCATAATGTGAAATCTTATATGATACACAGTTTTTTCAAATTTTGAGTTTGAAGATATAATAGTGTCATGGCCTTTAATAACATCAAGTTTTTTATTAATAAAAAGTTCTCTTTTGCAAATTTTTCTATAATTTTTTAAATATCCGTTATGTGTACCTATCAATATAGCCTCATCTTCATTTTCTTTAGTATCATATTTAACTTTTTTCAGAAAAATCCCCCCTTTTTTCCATTCTTTGACCTCACTTATATTAGTATTGTTAACAATCAAAGTTGAATGTGCGGCACTATATTTTAAGTAAGATGGATTACTGCCGCTACTTTCGGCACCACCACAATTTGTAATTAATTTTTCTCCACCTGCACTAATTTCAATTGACAATGATCCAGCACTTAATTCTCTACTAAATCCATATTTAGTAGGTTGAACAACATCAAAAAAAATAGTTTTATTAGCATCTTTGTAAACAGCAATACCATTAACAAAACTATTTAATACTCTGCTTTTTAAAAATTGTTCTTTATCAACAATGTCCTGAATTACATTATTATGGTTATTATTACAGCCATTAAAAAGTGGTAAAGAAAAATCATCATGTCTATATCTTGATAAAAGAGAAGTCATTGCAAGAATTTGATTATTAATTTTTTCAGGACTTTTAATATTATAAAATAACATAATGTTTTTAATCTCATTTAAACTATTTACAAACTTAGCATGTTCTAAAACATTATAGCTTTTGTGCATAAAAATTTCATCAACTTGAGAATTAATTATTTCTTGAATTTTATTCATGAAATAATTATTAAATTCATTATGAAGGCATTTAATTAAAACTAATGCTACAATCTCTATAGAAGAAATTTCTTCATTTTTTTTTCTTTTAAAATCAAATAAAAATCTTTTTTCATGAAAATTTATTAAAAAATTTATTTTTTTAATTTCTTTCTCTGTAGAAATAGAAAAAATAAAATCATAATTGTAAATTAAATTTAAATATCTTGCTGCCACAAAATCATCTGACCAAGGAAATTCATTATAAAATTTAAATTTATCAAACCACAAAAAAATATTTTTTTTTGATAGTGTGATACCTTTTTCACCACCAATTTTTTGATAGTAAAACAAAAAATTAAAAGTATGGATATCTGTAACAGAACTATTTTTAATAAAATTATCTTTGAAAATATAATATTTTATTAGTTTATAATTAATAAACTCTTGTTGTTTAAAATTTAAATCTTTGAAATTTTTAAATTTATTTTTTTTAAAATTTAGTTTTAAAAATATTAAAAAAAATTGTTTTGAAATATAAGATATAAATTTTTTAATCATTTTTTAACAAACTTTACTGCATAGAAACCATCAATCATATAACCTCTAAATTCTGAAGGTGTACAATACAAGTCACCATCTTTGTCAATAAATTTACTAAATTCTTTATTATTGTATAGTTCAAATTTTTTATGAAAAAAATTCTTATGGTTACTCAAAAAATTATTTTTTATACTTATAGTTTCATAATAATTAAAAGAGCACACCATATACAATAGAAGGCCTTTAGATTTTAATAATTTTGCAGCTTTAAAAATTAATGAGTTTTGTAATTTAACTAGATTTTTAAAATTTGGTGATTTTTTTTTGAATAGTATTTCTGGGTTTCTTCTTATTGTTCCAATTCCTGAACATGGGGCATCAAGGATTACAACATCATATTTTTCTTCTTCTGAAATATCATGAACATCCAGGTTAGAAATATTAGCTTTCCAATTGAGTCTTTTTAAGTTTTCTTTCAAAATTTTTAATCTTTTTTGGTTAATATCATTTAGACTAATATCGGCACCTATACTAAATAATTGAAACGCTTTACCTCCAGGTGCGGAACATAAGTCTATTATTTTTTTACTTTGAAATTCTGGGCTCAAATATATTGGCAGCATGGAGGCAAAATCTTGAACCCACCAATTTCCTAAGGAATAATTACTAATTTCATCTATTTTATTTTTTTTTGAAATAAAAGCTGATAGTTCAGTTGTTTTTATATGATCTTCTTTAAATTTACTCAAAAAATTATTGTTTTTAAAAACTAGATGTATTGATGGTTCTTTACTAATAGTTTCAAAAAAATTTTTTTTCTTAAAATTTTTTTTACTTTCAACAATTTCAAGAAACCATGTTGGAATATATTTATAATCTAACCTTTTAAGATCTATTAATTTTCTATCCTTAATTATATTTTTCAATAATGAGTTAATTAAAGCAGGATTTAAGTTTTTTATTTTTGCAATTTCTACAGTGTCATTTGTAACTGCATAATCTTTGAATCCCAAATATAAAATTTGAGTTATTGCAGATATCAAAAGAATTTTGATTTTTAATCTTGTTTTTTTGTTTAAATATTTTTCTAAAATATAATTAATAAAAAAAAAATTTCTCATACTATTAAGAGAGATGTTGTAAATCATCGAAGAATCTTTTTTATCTAGAACAAAAGATTTAGTATTATAATTTAGGCTTTCTTGATATTGTAAATTTTTATTATGAATATCATATAGAATATCAAAAATAATCTTTCTTATTTTTACACTCTTTCTCATTTTCAGATATATAAGTTAAATGGCATTTTTTAGTTTTTCATTGTCTGACAATACTTTTTCTTTTCTTTCTATGCAATTTGAAAAAAATCAAATTTATTTTTCAAAGAATATTACTTTATGGAAAGAATTAAATAATAAAAAGAAAAAAATTCAATTAAATTTTCTAAAACATGAAATTAGAACAAAAAATAATTTAATTGGTAAAAAATTATTAATATGTTTGCCGCCTAAATTTGGATTAGGTGATGCCATTGAGTATTCGCTCGCTATTAAATCTTTACTTAAAAGTCAAAAATTTTTAAAAATTGGTATTGCTTTTTGTAGTGACTTTTCTTTTATCTTTAGTAAGTTTTTTTCTTTTTCAAATGTTTACCCATTAGCTATATCTTCAAAAGAAATTAATAAGTATGACACAGTATTTCACATAACATTAGAAATACAAAGTTTTAAATTTCAAAAATATCAAAGATCAAACATTGCTCTAGAAGTTTGTAAACATTTTGGTGTACCTCTAAATAATTATAAAATTTATAGTAACGATGATAAAAAAAAACTAATTAAAAAACTATCAATATTTCCAATATCAACGTCACCAATAAGATCGTTGCCCTATTTTATTATTGATTCTATTAAGAAAAAGTATGATCATAAATACAAAATTGAAATATTTATTGATAATTCTGATTATGGAAATTACTTGGAAAAAATAAATGTTGCTAAAAATGTTTCTATTAAAAATCCTAAAGATATTAATCTTTTAATCAAAGAAATTTCTCAAATAGATTTTGGAATCTTTATTGATTCAGGACCTTTACATATTGCAAAACTTTTAGATAAACCAGGTATATTTGTAGAGACAAGTGTTTCTAATAATATTCTTTTAAGTAATACCTCTAAAATAAAAGCTGTAAAAAATACCTATAAATCTGAATATTGTAATGGGCCATGCGGACTTGTTGATATTTTTTCTTTTAATGAGACTGTTGGTTGTTATGAAACAAACAAATTAACTTTTCAAAGTTTAGAAAGTTTAAAAAACTTAAAACAGTTACAAAGAAGAAACAAAAGAGAAGATAATTCACATTTTATATCGAATCCAGTTGGATGCATAAAAAAAATTGATATAGAAAAGATATTAGAATCTATTAATTTAAAATTAAAGGAGTATTGATGAGGGGATCTTTAGAAACTATTGTAGGTGCAATGTTTGCTGGAAAGACGAGCGAGTTATTAAAAAGAATTCTTTGGGCGAATCATCAAAATAAAAAAATAGTCGTTATTAAACCAAGTATTGATGACCGTTATTCAGAGTCAAAAATAATTACTCATAACGACTTAAGTCATGAGTGTTATTCTATGAAAAGCTGGGATGATATTAAAAAAGAATATGAATTCAAAAAAGAAATAATAGATATGGTTTTTTTAGATGAAATTCAATTTTTAGATACAGCTGACACTCTTAAAAATGTTGAATTAATTTTAAATGAAGGTATTGACGTTATTTGTGCTGGTCTTGATCAAGATTCAAGGGGCAAGCCTTGGGAGACATCATCAATGATTCTTGGTCTTTCAGATAAAATTTTAAAAATATACGGATTTTGTAATGTATGCGGTATGGAAGCAACCAAAACATATAGAAAGACTGAAGGCGGTGGAAGAACGCAAGTAGGTGCAGCTAATATTTATGAGCCTAGGTGCCTTAAGCACTGGAGCCCTAGATAATTATTTATTTAATCTATTATCAATTAATTCTTTAACAACACTAGGGTCTGCAAGTGTTGTAGTATCACCTAATTGATCATGCTCGTTTGCGGCAATTTTTCTAAGAATTCTACGCATTATTTTTCCAGACCTTGTTTTAGGTAATCCTGCTGTAAAATGAATTAAGTCTGGTGTTGCAATTGGTCCTATTTTTTTTCTAACTACTTGTTTTAAATCATTTTTGAGGCTATCAGAATATTCCTCACCAACTTTTAATGAAACATAGCAATATAAGCCATTGCCTTTTATATCATGTGGATAACCAACAACAGCAGCTTCAGAAACTTTTGGATGACTCACAAAAGCACTTTCTATTTCAGCGGTTCCCAAGTTGTGCCCAGATACAATAATTACATCATCAACTCTACCTGTTATCCAATAATAACCATCTGCATCTCTTTTACAGCCATCTCCAGTAAAATATTTTCCATCAAATTGAGAAAAATATGTATCAATAAATCTTTTATGATCTCCATATACTGTTCTCATTTGTCCTGGCCAAGATCTGTTCATACATAACATCCCTTCACACTCACCATTAAGAACCTTGCCTTCTTTATTTACTATAACTGGTTCAATGCCATAGAAAGGTTTTGAGGCCGATCCAGGTTTAAGTTTAATAGCACCTGTTTGTGGTGAAATTAAAATTCCTCCTGTTTCGGTTTGCCACCAAGTATCAACTATAGGACATACAGAATTACCAACTACCTCATAATACCATTTCCAAGCCTCAGGATTAATTGGCTCACCAACTGTTCCTAATAATTTAAGTGAAGACCTTTTTGTTTTTTTAACATAATCATCACCTTCTCTCATAAGGGCTCTAATTGCTGTTGGAGCAGTGTAAAAAATATTTACTTTGTGTTTGTCGACTATATTCCAAAACCTTGAAAAGTCAGGATAGTTAGGGACACCTTCAAACATTAAAGTTGTAGCTCCATTACTTAAAGGCCCATAAATAATATAGCTATGCCCAGTAACCCAACCAATATCAGCTGTGCACCAATAAATATCATTCTGTTTGTAGTTAAAAATATATTCATGTGTCATAGAGGCGTATACTAAATAACCACCAGAAGTATGAAGTACGCCTTTCGGCTTACCTGTTGAGCCCGAAGTATAAAGTATGAATAAAGGATCTTCTGCTGACATTATTTCTGGTTCACAATAATTTTCAACATCTTTTACTAAATCATCAAAAAAAACATCACGACCCTCGATAATATTAATTTTTTCACCTGTTCTTTTTACAACAAGACATTTTTTTACATCAGGACAGTTTTCTAGTGCTGTGTCAGTAATTTCTTTAAGAGGAATTTTTTTTCCACCTCTTACTCCTTCATCAGCTGTTATTACAAACTCTGATTTACAATCTAGAATTCTACCAGATATAGAGTCTGCAGAAAATCCTCCAAAAATTATAGAATGCACAGCACCAATTCTTGCACAAGCTAGCATCATATATGCAAGCTCAGGTATCATTGTTAAATAAATTGTTACCCTATCACCTTTTTTTACCCCTAATTTTTTTAGAACATTTGCTGACTTAGAAACATTTGTTAATAACTCCTGGTAACTAATTTTCTTTACATCATTGGAGTCATCACCTTCCCAAATTATTGCAGTTCTATCAGGGTTATTTTTTGCATGACGGTCTATGCAGTTATATGAAACATTTAGAGACCCATCATAATACCAATTTATATCAACCTCTTTATTGGAATAAGTTACATTTTTAATTTTAGTGTAATTTTTTACCCAATCTATTCTTTTCCCCTCTTCTTTCCAGAAATTATCATTATCTTCTATTGAATTTTTATATTTAGCTTCATAAGTTTGAGAATCAACCTTTGCTTCTTTAATCCAGACATCTTTTATTTCCATTTTAAGTAAACTAATTCTAAAATTGTAAAAATTCAATATTTAATTTCAAATGAAAGAATAAAAAATAGTTTATTTTTAATTTATTTTTCTGAAATTTTTATAATTGTATCCCATTCAGTTTTTTTTAGCGGCATTACTGATAATCTTGATTGTTTGATTAAAGCTATATTTACTAGTTTTGGTGTAGACTTAATTTTTTCAAGAGACACAGGTCTCTTAAGTTTTTTTATAGCTTTTACATCTGTCACAACAAACCGACCTGTTTTATCAGTAGGATCAGGGTAGTGCTCTCTAACAACTTCAACAATTCCAATAATTTGTTTTTCTGAAACAGAGTGATAAAAAAAACAGAGGTCCTTTTTTTTCATCTTCATTAAATTGTTTCTAGCTTGATAATTTCTTACTCCATCCCACATTGTAACCTTGTCTTTAACTTGATTGTTCCATGACCATGATGATGGCTCAGATTTTAGAAGCCAATAACTAATTTTCATAAATTAACATTAAATTTTTATTACATGTATGTCAAAATTAACTTTGAGAAATAGTCAATCTTGGATTTGGTTTAAAATCAAGATCATTACTTTTGGAATACTTTAAAATGGTTGCCCAGGCTATCATTGCAGCATTATCACTCATCATAAATTCAGGTGGGTAAAGTATTTTAATACCATTTTCTTTTTCTAAGTTTTCAAAACATTTTTTTAAATATTTATTATTTGCAACTCCCCCAACTACTGAAGCTGATAAATTGTTATATCTGGTCCTGTCTATACTTTTTATTGCTTTATTTAATTTTGTTATAAGGATATTTGCAACACACTTTTGAAAAGATGCAGAAATATTTTTTATGAAACTATCGTCCATTTTATTTTTTTTTGAAATTAAATTTATTGATGTTTTGAGTCCTGAAAACGAAAAATTCAGATTGTTTTCTTTAGTTAACGGTTGAGGAAGTTCAAAAGAGTTCTCATCACCACTCATTGCTTGTTTTTCTATTTCATAACCTCCAGGATAAGATAGCCCCAATATTTTTGCAACTTTATCAAATGCCTCTCCAACAGCATCATCAATTGTTTCACCTATTAAATTTATTGTTTTTAGGTCTTCTAATAAATATATTTGTGTGTGGCCCCCTGTTATAAGAAGACACAAATGGGGAAATGAAATTTCATTATTGAAGAAGGTTGATAAAACGTGTGCTTCAAGATGATTAATTGGAACAAAAGGTTTTTGAAGCCCAATGGCTAAAGATTTTGTAAAAGTAGAGCCTATAAGTAGCCCCCCAATAAGACCTGGTCCACAAGTCGCAGAAAACAAATCAATATCACGTAAACTTAATCCAGAATCTTCAAATGCTTTTTTTGTTATATTTTGTAGTATTTCTAAATGGGCTCTTGAGGCTAATTCAGGAACAACACCACCATGTTTTTTGTGAATTTCTTGAGAATATACTATGTGAGAGAATATTTTCTTATCATTTTGCATAATGCAAATTGAAGTTTCGTCACATGAGCTTTCTACAGAAAATACAAGCATATATTTTTGGTATATTAATTTCCTCTGTTAAACAACTAACTAATAATGATAAAAAGTCTTAATGAAAAAAGCACTCGAATATTTATATATATTTTCAAAGTTTAGCACATCCTTAATACTACTTATATCTATTTTAGTACTTGTGTATTTTTTCTACATTAGTTTCAAAAATCAAGAAAAATCAACAAATGATCAGACTGAAATTTTTTACGAAAAACTAAATCAAAATTCAGAAGAGATATATAAAGTCTTAAAAAAAGTAGAAATAACAGATTCGGCTTTGGTTGAAATTAAAAAATTATTACAAAAAACGCCTGAAGAAAACAATTTACAACAAATAAATGAGTTAAATATAAAAATAATTGAATTGAACTCAAAGCTTGAAAGTATATCAATTGATTTAAAAGAAATTAAAACTTTAAATACTGCTCAACAAAAAAATGAATTTTTAGCAAGTAATAATAAAAACTCAATATTAGAAAAAAATAAGTCACAAATAGCAAAATTAACTATTTTAAAATTTGAAAATAATTTAGATTTTACTGAAGAGCTAAGTGTTTTGCAAAATTTAAATGATGCTAAAAAAATCACATATTTGAAAAAATTAATTTAATTAATTTGAAGAATTATAGAGGAAACCTTTTTTTGAAAAAAACTTTTTCTAAAGAGTCTGATATTTTTCTTAAAAACAAAATTGATAATAATAATGTAATAACCAATTCGTTAATGGAACTTGTTTTAGTTGAGCCATCAAAAAAAAATAATATTAAAAATAATGAAATAAATATTTTAAAAGAAATTATTTATCTACTTGAACAGAAAAACTATAATAGTTCATATGAAAAAATTTCTATTATTAATGATTATGAAAATTACTTTAGTAATACAATAAATCAGCTCAAAATAGCTATGGAGTTTATAAAGTTGATTGAAAGGGTTAGTTAAATTGTTAAGATTTTTTTGGATTATTGTTCAATTAATTTTGATACTTTCCTTTGTTTTTTTTCTTGTATCAAATTCATTTAGAGTATCATTTGATATTGGAGATTTATCTTATATTTTTAGTTCAAATCTTTTAGTAATATTTTTACTATTTTTTATTTTCTTGATTGTTTTAGTTAATTTTATTTATTTTAAAACTAAATATAGTTTTCAAAAATATTCTTATGCTAAAAAATTTAACAAAGCTCAAAAGGGGTATGATTTTTTTGTAGAAGCAATGATCTCACTTCTTAACAAAGATAATAAAAGCGCATCTATAGCTGCAAAAAAAATGCAGGGTTTATTAGCTGATGAAACTAGCCTTAATTTACTTTTACAGTCTGAAATACTTAAAATTGAAAAAAAATCAGATAAATTAAATGAAGTTTATGATTTAATGATCAAAAACAACAAAACTAAAACTTTGGGATATAGGGGATTAATGGAACAAAGTTTAAAACAACAAGATTACCATCATGCATTCATTTATGGCGAAAAATTATTTTTTATAAATCCAAAAATCGAAAAATTATATCATACTCTTGTTAACATTATAGCAAAAACAAAAAACTGGAATCAGTTAACTGTAATTTCTGATAGGGCTTATTCTAATAAAATTATAAATAAACAAGAGGCTAATGAAAACAAATCTATAGCTTTGTATGAAATAGCAAAAATAAAAATGAAAAGCGAAATTAAAGAGGCAATAAAAATCATAGAAAAAGCTCTATCTTTTAAAAATAATTTCCCTCCATATATAGCAATTTATATTGAAATGTTATTTTCAATAAATAATCGTAAAAAAATTCAAAAAGTTTTAAAAAAATATTGGAGTGAAACTCCAAATTCTGCATTACGATACTCAATTACTAACGTTTTAAAAACAAATAAAATAAGTGAATTAAGCTTTATAAATAATCTTGTCTCAAAAAATAAAGATAATGATGAGTCAAAAAAATTTTTAGTAGATTTTGCAATTTTATTTAATGAATGGGATATTGCTAGAGAAAATATAAAAGGTTTGTTAGGGCCTAATCCCACAAGAGAAGTATGTTTGTTTATGTCAGAAATAGAATTAGGTGAATCAAATGATATTCAAAAAAGTGAAGGATGGAAGCTTAGGGCTAATAATGCTGATATAGACAATTACTGGGTCTGTAAAATAACTAACAATCCTCAAAAAGATTGGACAACACTTTCTGATTCAGGTCATTTTAATTCCCTTGAATGGCGTCAACCTAAAATGTTAAGTATATTATAAAATATGAAAAAACTATCTTGCTTTATTGGTTATGATTCTAAAGAAGATATCGCTTATAGAGTGTGTAAATATTCTTTATTAAAAAGATCTACAATTGAAGTTAATATTTTTTCCTTAAAGTTAGATGAGCTTATTGCTAAAAAATATTATAATAGAACTATAGATCCTCTTGCTTCAACTCAATTTACTTATTCAAGGTTTTTAGTTCCTGCTTTAATGAATTTTCAAGGATGGGCAATTTTTTGTGACTGTGATTTTATTTTTTTGGATGATATATCAAAACTTCTTCAAAATTTAGATGAAACAAAAGCAGTTTATTGTGTACAACATGATTATACTCCAAAAGAAAAACATAAAATGGATGGACAAAAACAAACTATATATCCTAGAAAAAATTGGTCTAGCTTTATTTTGTTCAACTGTTCTCATCCCAAAAACAAAAAATTAAATATTGATCTCGTAAATAGTGAATCTGGGTCTTTTTTACATCAATTTAAGTGGTTAGAAGATAATGAAATTGGATCTTTAGATGAAAGATGGAATTGGTTAGAGGGTTGGACATCAAACCATAATCAAAGTAATCCATTCGCAGTACACTATACAAGAGGTGGTCCTTGGTTTGATGAGTGGCAAGACGTTGAATTTGCGAAAGAGTGGCTTAATGAAAGAGATGAATATCTTTCAAAAAAATTTGAAATAAGGTAGCTTATATTTTTTTTATAAATTCTTTATTTGACAAATCTTTTTTATTTATAATTTGCAAACTATTATACCAAGGTGTTTTTCCATCTTCATAATCCCAGTAATGATAAGCAGCATGGTTTGCAGGCTTTATTAATAATGTTTTTACACCTAATGCACCAGCTAGATGTGCAGTACTATTACTTACGGTTATAAAAATATCTAATTTTGAAAGCAAGTTTGCCAAACCATTAAAATCATTGAATAGATCGAGGTTTTTTAGGGTAATGATTTTTTTATTATTGCGTTTGTTAAACAAATTAATTTCATTATTAATATCACCATATTGAAGATTAAAAAAAATAGAGTTTTCTTTTTTAAAAATAAGATCAAAATTATCTAGCTCAAGGGATTTTTCCTTAGCATATCTATTTTTGAAACTTTTCCAAGATAATCCAATTTTTAAACCTTTGTGACTTTCAATTATTGAATCCAATTCTTTATTTCGATAGTTTTTTATTTTTTTTAAATAGGGTGTATTGCTAAAAGATTCCCTGCTTTTTCTAAAGTATCTTCCTAAACTTCCGGCATAAATAACATAATCAAATTTTTCAATACTATTTTTGTTTTTGGAGTGATAGCCTAGTTCAACAAATTTATTACAATCAACTTTTCTAAAAGAGTTTTGAAAAAGATCTATAAGTCTCGGATCGCTCTCAATTATTACATTATTATATTTGTTAAATAAATCTGAATACATTGTTCCATAAAGTAATTCATCCCCAACTCCCTGCTCTCTTAAAACAAGTATTTTTGAATTAATATTAATACTATTATTTTTAGGTAATTTATTTTTAACAAAATCTAAAGTTGTATTTTTACTTATAAAATCAGACAAACCTAGTCTTCCATCAAAGTGCATCCAAGCCTTTTTAAAATCATATTTTCTTAACAATATTAATGCAAAAGTTTTATTAATATCACTATTTTCATTTTCTAAACTTAAGGCTTTTCTGCAATAGTTTTCTGCATTTTTTATTTTACCAATACTTAAATAAGTTTTTGCAATATTATTTATTACAATGCTATTTTTTGGTCTTATGCTTTCTGCATGCTTGTAAAATTTTAATGCTTTGTTATATTCTCCTTCTTCTAAATAAAAACCCGCGATATTATTAAGTGTTTCAAATATTTTTGGATTAATTTTAAGAGCTTTTAAAAAATATACTTCTGCATCCTTTGAATTTCTAATCTCATGATTTAATCTTCCAAGAGAATTTAAAACCTCAATATTATTTGTATCAATTTTTATTGCTTTTAAAAAAATATTATTAGCTTCTTTATATTTTTTAATAGATAAATAACTTAAACCAAGAGTATTCAATACCTTTATATTTTTATTTTCTTTATTAAGAATTTTTTTACATACATTTATTGAGGCTTCATAATTTTTTAATCTAAATAAAGCATATGCTTTATCCTGATAAATTTGAGTTAGCGTAGAATTTTCTTTTTCAAGATCATTTATAATATTTAATGCTTCTCCAAAAAGTTCTTTTGAAAAATATAAAATGTACAAATTAGTTTTAGATTTTAAATCTGAATTATTTTTTATAAGAGATTTATAATTTACTTCAGCCTCATCAAGTAAACCAAGTTCCTGCTGCATAACAGCAAGATTGAAACGCATATTTATATTTTTATTATTTTGTAAATAAATTTTTTTAAATTTTTTGTATGCTGACAGTTTGTTACCTTCAGCATATTGTTTTATTACTTTATTAAGTTCATCAGATAAATTCATTAAATTTTATCAATCATCTTATTAACTAAATCTATTGTTTTACCAATAGAACTTTCTAATTTAATAATAGAAACACTTTCATACCAAGGAGTTTTACCATTTTCATAATCCCAATAATAATATGTGGAAGATTTCTTGGGACAAATTAAAATAGTTGGTACCCCTAAAGCACCAGCAAAATGAGCCGTTGAGTTGCTAACTGTTACAAAAATATCTATATTTTTTAATATACTAATCACTGAGTCAAAATCATTAAATAAATCAATTTCGTTAAAATTATAAATTTTATATCCATAGCTATTTAAATCATTAATTTCTTTATTTACATCCCCATATTGTAGATTAATTATTGTTCTATCATTGTTGAATATTTTCTCAAAATTTTTCAAATCTAGAGACTTTAAGCCCCCATATATGTTTACGACACTTTTCCAAGATAGGCCAATTTTTTTTGTTTTATTAAATTTATTTAATTTTTCACAAATATTATTATCTATATTTATATTAGATTTAAGAAATGGTTTTTTAGTAAAATCAGATTTATTTTTTCTAAAATATTTGGTTAAGCTACCGGCATAAATTACCTTATCAAACCTTTTTATATTTTTTTTTGTTGAAGAAAAATAACCATATTTAAAGAAAATATTTTTTTTATAGGTTCTTTTAAAGATTTTTATTAATCTCTCATCACACTCAATTGATAAGTTGTTACATTGATTTATTAAATTATAATACATACTACTAAATAATATTTCATCACCCACACCTTGCTCTTTAACTATAAGAATTTTATTATCTGGATTTATTTCATCTTCTTTTATTAACTTGTCTAAAATATTTTTATGATATACGTTTTTTTCAGGAAATTTATTTGTTAATAACCTTGCATCAAAAAGTTTAAAACCTTCATCAAATTTATATTTGCTTAATAGAAGATAAGAGTAGCCAAGTATAAAATCAAAATTTTGATGTTTTTTATTTTTAGTCGAGTTGTAATAATTTTGTACCCATTTAAAATCTTTTAGCCTACATTTGCACATTGCAATATTTTCATCAATTATAATATTTTTTGGATTTAGATTTTTAGCTTTTAATAAAAACTTTATTGCCAATTTATTTTTATCTTTAAGTGATAAAATATTTGCAATGTTTATGATTGGCAGATCAATTTTTGGATTAATTCTATATGCTTTTTTAAAATATAAATATGCAACATTAAGATTTTCTAAATCAATATAACACTTACCTATATTGTTGTAACTATCTGTATAGTTTTTATCAAGAGATATTGCTTTTTCAAATATCTTTATTGACTCAAATATTTTTTTACTTGACATTTTTAAGAGCCCAAGAATATTTAAACCAAAAACTTCATTTGGGTTAAGACTGAGCGCTTTACTAATAAATATCTCAGATTCCTTTAAGTCTTTTCTCAAATATCTTAAGTAGGCTTTGTCTCTTAAAACCCCATATTTAATATTTTTTAGCTTCAATAGCTTATCAATGTAATGCTCTGCTTTTTCAAATTTTTTTACCTTTAATAAGTTCACGTAAATCATTTCAATTGCTAAATTGTTTTTAGGTTCCAATAAAAGTATTTTAGACAAAATTGATATTGCTTTATCAATTTGATTAACACTAATAAGCATTTTGGTATAAACAAATAATAAATCTAAATTTTTTTCATTAGAACTTAATAAGAATTCGATTTCTTTTAAAGCCTTCTCCTTGTCTCCAGCATTAAATTTTTCAACTATGGAGATTGTCTTATCATTTATTTTTTGCATAAAAAAACCCAGTCTATCAAAGACTGGGTAATTTTTAAAATTAATTTAATTATCTTCTTTGCCCAAAAAGCTGAAGAAGTAATATAAATAGGTTTATAAAGTCTAGATAAAGCTTTAGAGCCCCCATAAGTGCCTTTTTTGAACCAATTGCTTCGCTGTCGCCCCCATAATACATATTTTTAATATTTTGAGTGTCATATGCAGTTAGTCCTACAAAAACGAGTACTCCAATTACGGATATAGCAAACTGCATTGCACTACTACCAATAAACATATTAACAATACTTGCTATAATTATTCCTATTAAACCCATAAAAAGAAATCCACCAAGTTTAGTGAGATCTCTTTTTGTTGTGTATCCATATAGACTCATTGCGCCAAATGTTCCCGCTGTTATAAAAAATACTCTTGCAATAGAAGTTTGTGTAAACTCAATAAAAACTGATGCCAAAGAAAGCCCCATAATGCTTGCAAATAACCAAAATGTTATTTGTGCTGTTGAAACTGACATTTTTGATATTCTCGCGCTAAGGTAAAAAACAAAACCAAGTGGAGCAAGCATAATCACCCACTTTAGTGGAGATCCAAATAACAAAGCACCAATTTGTGTTACTCCAATAATTTGACCCATTTCGTTTGTAACTATTGAAGCTTTACCAAAAAAATAAGCTATAAAACCTGTAAGCATTAAACCTATTGTCATATAATTATAGACTTTAAGCATGTAAGCTCTTAAGCCTTCATCAATAGCTGCTTGATCTACTGTTTTAGTAAATGATCGTTGATTAAAGTCTAAAGCCATAAATTCTCCTTTTAATTATATCTAATATCGCTATAAATCAGACAAATTCAAGGCATTTCTATTAAATATTTATGAAGTACAGAAAATTAGGAACAACAGGCTTAGATGTAAGTGTAATTTGTTTAGGTACAATGACTTTTGGTGAGCAGAATACTCAACAGGATGGCTTTGATCAAATGGATTATGCTTTTGAAAGAGGGGTTAATTTTTTTGATACTGCTGAACTTTATGCAGTGATGCCTAGAAAAGAAACATATGGTAAAACAGAAGAAATAATAGGTAATTGGTTTAAAGAAAAAAAAAATAGAGACAAAATTATTTTAGCTTCAAAAATTGCATCTAAATCAGATGGCTTGGAATGGATTAGAGGTGGTGCAGAAAAATTAGGTTTTGATAAAGCAAATATGAATGCAGCTATAGATGCTAGCCTTAAAAGATTAAAAACAGAATATATAGACTTATACCAACTTCATTGGCCCGAAAGAAAAATTCCAAGATTTGGTCAATTAGATTATAAATATGATCCGGCTGATAATTGGACATCTATTGAAGAAGTGCTCTACAATTTAAATGAATTAGTGAAAGCAGGTAAAATTCTTCACGTAGGTCTTTCTAATGAAACACCTTGGGGTATGATGAAATTTTTACAAGTATCAAAAGAAAAAAACTTACCAAGAATGATGTCCATTCAAAATGTTTACAGTTTAGTTAATAGAGTTTTTGATATTGCCCATTCAGAAGTTTCAATTGCTGAAAATTTAGGCTTGCTTGCCTATTCACCACTTGCTGGTGGGAGATTAAGTGGAAAATATATCGGAGGTGCAAATCCTAAAAATGCTCGTTATACTCTTTGGCCGCGAAGGTTTTCAAGACATCATACTGAAAGAGGAGAAATTGCAATTGAGAAATATGTAAATCTCTCAAAGAAATATGGGATAGCGCCCTCCACTTTTGCTAATGCTTTTGTTAATAATCGGCCATTTGTTACTAGCAATATAATAGGAGCTACTTCAATGGATCAACTAAAAGAAAATATTGATAGTATTGATATTGTTTTAAGTGATGAAACTTTTTTAGAGATTGAGGACATTCATTTAGCCAATCCTAATCCTTGTGTATAATATTATTATATCTTTAATTTAAGCAAAAGTTTTTTAGTTTCTTTAATATAAGATTTATCCCATAGCGCAACATTGCATAAAGCATAATATAATTGATAAGCAGGTTCGTAAGTAAGATAATTTTTATCCAACTTAATATAATCATTATATTTTTCTAAAAAATTAGAATCTATAAAGGAAGGATTAAACCATCTTAGATAAGCAACCTCCATTTCATTGTGTCCAAAAAAAGAACCAGGATCAATAAACCCAATAAATTTATTTTTTTTAAAGAGAATATTTCCTTCCCACAAATCTCCATGAAGTAAAGAAGCTTTAGGGTTATTTGGAATAAAATTATTAATATTTTTAAATAAAAAATTAATTTTTTTATTAACAAAACTACCCATATAATTTTCCAAGTTTGCAGCCTCAAAAATAGGGTTTAATCTTTTGTTTATAAAAAAGGTGGCCCAATTATTTTCAAAATCATTAATTTGTTCTAATGCTCCAATTTGAGTATTAAAATTAAATCCATAGAGGTTATTTGATATAGAATGTATTTTAATAATTGACTGCAAAAAATCTGAGTTAGTGATATTTGGTTTACAGTTATCATTTTCAAAGCATTGAATTATTAAATAATTATTATTGAATTTTATTAATTTGGGAAAAAAATCAAATTTTTTATTTAAATACTTAAGATTTTTTGCTTCAGATGTTATTGCGTTGAAAAAACTCTTTTTATTTAAATAAAATTTAACAATATATTTTTTGCTATCTGATATTTGAATTTTTAAACAAGCAATATCAAATGAAACTTGTAATAAATTATATTTTATTATCTTTCCTTTATTTAATAAACTTTCTATTTCTCTAATATGTTTTTTTGTAATCATAAATGCTTAGGAAATAAATTTATATAGTTTAATAATTATTCAATTATAGTTTTTATACTTCCAACTTTAATTTTTGCATGATTATAAAGATTAAAATTATTCCATAAATTAAAGTTTTTCAATTCTTCTTGGTTTAATATATTAAATTTTTTACACAAATTATAAACTGCTGAGGGCAGGGCTCTTTCATTACCATCTACAACTTTTAAAATTCCAAAAATACCTTTTTTTAAATGTAAAAATAAAAAAACACCCTCAGCGCCACCTTTGCAAAAAATTTTTTTGTTTGATATTTTTATTAAGTTACTATCTAAATTATTATTTCCTCCTATAAACATTGGATTTTCAATAATTGAATTAATCATCATTTTTACATCTTTTGCATATTCGTATTTGCCTTTGTAACTTTTATAAAGATTCCGCAAAGCCTTACCCAGATTTTTTATTTTAAAACCATATTGAGGTGCACTACATCCATCAATCCCATAGTCTTTGTTCATTATTTTATTTTCAGTAAATGTAGAAAATACAGATCTTATTTTCTTTTGGTGTGGATGATCAAAGTCTACATAATTTTTTATAGAATATTTATTTATTATACAACTTGATAACATTGCCAAATGCTTACCAGCACAATTATTATGTAATTGGAAAGGTTTGTTACCCGATAGAAAAAGTTTTTCAGTAGATGTTTTGTCTAATGGATTATGTACCCCACATTTTAAGTTTGATATTTCTAAATTTGTTTTACTGAGCCAATTTTTTAATTCATTAATATGAAAAACTTCTCCAGAATGAGACGAGCATGATAATGCAATTTGTTTTGAATTTAATTTGAAGAAAGTTTTTGCATTTGTTGACACAAACGGAATTGCTTGAAATATTTTAATTGAAGATCTTGGAAAAATAAAGTCCTCTTGATTATTGGTTGAAAAAATATTCTCATCATTTATTGAGCCAATGTAACATTTTATATCATGTACACTTTCTAGTATATTTCCTCTTTGAAAAGAAACTGAAATTTTACTCATAAGGATTTATATGGTATAATGATAAAACTATACATAAATTTATGAAAAAAATAATATTAACACTTACTACTACTTTTTTAATTATTATTTCAAAACAAGCTTTTTCTCTTGAAAAGGGCAAGTGGAATTTTGTTAAAGATAATGACTGGTGTTATATTGGATCTTTGCCAATAAATTCAGATTTACCAGAAACTAAACAAAGAGGTGATAATTATATATTAGTCTATAAAATTATAGGTAGCGACGAAAATATTATTCAAGTAGAAGCTGGCTACAAATATAATTTAGAAAAAAATATTAATGTTAAAATTGATAACACCACTTTTAATTTTTATTCAACGGAAGATTCATCTGAAACAGCTTGGACAAATGATGATTCAAAAGTTATTTATGCAATGAAAAAAGGATTAGACTTAACACTTACAGGAGAATCATCAAGAGGAACAGTTACAAATGATACTTATACGTTAAAGGGATTTACTGCTGCAATAAATAAACTAAATAATAATTGTTAAAATGACAAAAAAAATTGTTTTAGCTTATTCAGGCGGATTGGATACAAGTGTTATTTTAAAATGGTTACAATTAAAATTTAAATGTCCAGTAGTCACCTTTACTGCAGATTTAGGTCAAGGAGAGGAATTAAAACCTGTTAAAAAAAAAGCAGAATCACTTGGTGTTAAAGAGGTATTTGTTGAAGATTTAAGAGAAGAGTTTGTTGGGGATTATGTGTTTCCAATGTTTAGAGCAAATACAGTTTACGAAGGTGCATACTTTTTAGGAACTGCTATTGCAAGACCATTGATAGCAAAAAAACAAATAGAAATTGCTAGTCAAGTAGGTGCAGATGCTGTAGCTCATGGAGCAACAGGCAAAGGAAATGATCAAGTTAGATTTGAGCTAGGTTATTATTCTAACAATCCTAACATTAAAGTTATTTCCCCTTGGAGAGAGTGGGAGTTAAAATCAAGAAGCGATCTAATTGATTTTGCCGAAAAATATCAAATACCTATCCCTAAAGATAAAAGAGGTGAAGCCCCTTTTAGCACAGACGCTAATCTTCTTCATACTTCTTCAGAGGGAAAAATTTTAGAAGATCCATGGGTTGAGGCACCCGAGTACGTTTATTCAAGAACAAAATCTTTAGAGAATGCAAACCCAGACTCAGAAGAAATTATCATTTCTTTTAAAAATGGTGATGCAGTAGCAATAAATAATAATTCACTTAAGCCCCACGATATTTTGACTAAGCTAAACACATATGGATTTAATCATGGAATTGGAAGAGAAGATATTGTTGAAAATAGATTTGTTGGAATGAAATCAAGAGGCATTTATGAAACTCCTGGAGGCACAATATTATTAAAAGCTCATAGAGCATTAGAGAGCATCACCTTAGATAGAGGAGAGGCACATTTGAAAGATGAAATTATGCCTAAATATGCGGAAATTATTTACAACGGTTTTTGGTTCTCTTCAGAAAGGTTAGCTTTACAAAATTTGATAGATTCTACACAAAAAAATGTAAATGGCGATGTTAAGCTTAAACTATATAAAGGCAATGTTATGGTTCTAGGCAGAAGATCACCAAATAGTAGGTATAATAAATCTTTAGTTTCCTTTGATCAAGAAGGAGATTATGACCAGAAAGATGCTGAAGGTTTTATAAAAATAAACTCTTTAAGGCTAAAAGATTTTAATAAAAAATAAAATTCTTTCTAATGGTTTTTGTTTTTTTGCATATTTTAAATAATAACCAAACAGATCAATCAATCTATAAAACTTTTATTAATTCAATTTATACATTTTATCCTGAAGCTGAAGTTGTTCAAGTGAGTGATAAACATACTCCTGAAATTAATAAAGTTTCAAATGTTTTTAGATATGATGGTGACACAACAAAAATAATGGAGTTTAGAATTAATGCAAACAAAGAACTAGGTCTTAAAAAACCAGCAATATATTTAGATTCAGATATGATAATTACAAACAGATTTGATATAAATAAAATGTTAAATTTTAATAAAACAATTTTGCTTAGAAGAAGTTTTGATCTCAATACAAAATTTAATACAAAAATTAAAAATCAAGAATTTGATGAATACTATAATTATACAATTGATAAAGTGTTTCCAATATTGGCTTGTTTGTTAAAGACTAATTCTTATGCTTTTTGGGAAGAAATGAGTAAATGTCTATATAGTCTGGAAGATAAATTTTTATATTGGTATGGAGATCAAGAAATTTTAAAAAAACTCTACTTAGAAAATAAAGAGAGATTTTATTTAATTGAAGAGAAACATTTTGCATGCCCACCCCAATTTCTTGATAAGAAAAAATTTCCTTATTTGATACATTTTAAAGGTTTGCAAAACAAAGAAAATTTTAAAAGCCAAATTAATTTAATTAACAACTACTTAGATGTAGTAAAAAAATCTTTATAAAAAAGTTAAATTTTATTTTAAAGTATTTTTAAATGCCATTGTTGTATTTCTAAGCAAGCAGGCAATTGTCATTGGGCCAACACCACCAGGAACAGGAGTAATTGCTGAAGCTATTAATTTAGCCTCATCAAAGTTTACATCTCCCACAAGTTTGTTTTTTATTTCTCCTTCAATCTCAACTTCTATACGATTAATTCCAACATCAATAACTATTGCATCTTTTTGTATCCAATTACCTTTTACCATCTTTGGCACCCCAACTGCAGCAACTATAATATCGGCCTTTTGACATATATTTTGGATATCTTTAGTTTTTGAGTGGGCTATCGTCACTGTACAAGATTCTTTTAACAATAATTGAGCCATGGGTTTTCCTATAATATTTGATCGACCTATTACAACCGCATTTTTCCCAGATAATTCAACGCCAAGTCCTTTAAGCATTATTAAACATCCGTAGGGAGTACAAGGTATAAGTAAATTTTCATTATTATTACTTGCAATTGATAATTTACCAACATTTAATGGATGAAAACCATCAGCGTCTTTGTTTGGATGAATAGAATCTAAAATAATTTGTTCATTTATGTGTTTAGGTAATGGTAGCTGGACCAGTATACCATTTACATTATCTTGATTATTAAGTGATTGAATTATTTTTAATAATTCTTCCTGAGTAGTTTTTTCAGGCAAATGATGATCAATAACATCTATCCCGACCTCTTTAGCACTTTTGGTTTTTGCTTTTACATATATGCTGCTTGCTGCTACATTACCCACTTGAACAACAGCCAATCCAGGAACTTTGCCTATTTCGGATTTTAAGTCCTCAATTTCTTTTTTTATACTATCTCTTAAATTTTGTGCAATTTCTTTACCATTAATTAATGTTGTCATTTTACCTCGGCCAATATTCTATTAATAAACTTTTTATAAACCATAAGCCTAAATAGACTACTATAGGGGATATATCTATTGTTCCAAAATTAGGAATGTATCTTCTTACTAAATTTAGGCTAGGTTCACAAAGTCGATACATAGCTTCCATAAGAGTATAAACAAAACGATTTGAAGCGTTAATAATATTGAAATTTAATAACCATGTTGCAATAATGTATATTAACAAAATAAATTGATAGAGGTTAATTATTTGTATTATTAATCCAAGAAGAGAATTCATAAAATAGCTATTATTGTATACAAAAATATTCTCAACAATAACTTTTTAAAAAATAAAAAAAGGCGGCAATAGCCGCCTTCCTTTTAAATAAATATAATTTATTTTACATTGAAATATCTCTGCCAAACCATTTCTTTGTGATTTCGGCAGTAGTGCCATCCGCTGACATTTCAGCAATGACCTTATTCCACATTTCTAATATATCAGTATCTTCTTTTCTGATTGCACCTCCAACACCATCTCCAAATACTCCGCCAGAGAAAGTTGGGCCCGTAAATGCAACATCAACACCTCCATCAGATTCCATAAAGTCAATTATAGAACCAACATCAGCAAGTATAGCGTCGCATCGACCAGCAGCTAAATCTAAGTTGTGGTCATCAACTGCTTGATACAATTTAACTTTAACAGCACCAGACATATGTTTTTCTAAAAAATTTTGATGAATGGTTGAAGACTGAACACAAACCGTAGAGCCATTCATTGCTGCAATTAGCTGACCAATGGCTGCTTGTTCTTTACCACCAGCATTATTTAGATTAACTTTATTTACTCCACCAGTAAATCTGGCAACAGATAAACCTTCTAATCCACTACCTTTTAACACAGCAAAACGAGCACCATCTGTCATATACCCATTAGTAAAGTTTACCTTTTCTTTTCTCTCTTCAGTAATTGACATACCTGCAATAATGATGTCATATTTTCCTTGAAGTAAAGCTGGAATAATTCCATCCCAATCCTGAGTTACCCACTCACAATCAACTTCCATTCTAGCACATGCTTCATTACCAAAGTCAATTTCTGCACCTTCAAGATCTCCTGCTGAATTTAGATTATTCCAAGGAGGATAAGCCCCCTCAGTACCAATTCTTATAGATTTTGCATTACCTATTGTTGTTAAACTAAGTAAGCTTAATGAAAACAATATTAATAAAAATTTTTTCACACTTCCTCCTTATTTATTACTTTAGGAAAGTAATTTTAAATATATTTATAAAGAATTCTTATATCCTAAATGAAAAAATTCAATTTAAATACTCCTTTACTCTAGTTTTTTTTTAAATTTCTTATAAAAACAAGCATTGAAATCACAAGTAATACAAATGGAAAGAGCCATAAAAGTAGATTTTTTGAACTAAAATATGGTTTGAACAAAATATACTCACCATATCTTTCGGTTAAAAAATCCTTAATTTCCTTTTCATTCAAACCTTCTTTAAATTTTTCTTTAACTATCTTTTTAATATCTTTGGCAAAATCAGAGTCAGAGTCGTATACACTTTGATTTTGACATGTCATGCATCTTAGTTCCAGAGTTAGTTTTTTAACATTATCATTAATATTTTCTTTTGAAAAAGAAGTGTAAGAAAAAGTTATAAAAAATGTAAACAAAAAAAATTTAAAAAAGTTTTGTAATTTCATCATCTATAATTTTTCTTGTTAAAGCACCCGCATGTTTAAATATTATTTTACCTTTATTATTAACAATGTATGTTTCGGGTAAACCAAATACCCCAAATTCAAAAGCTATTTTTCCTTTTTGATCAACCCCAACAAAAGAGTATGGGTTACCTTCTTCCTTAAGATAGTTTTTTGAATCAGTCGGATTGTCTTTGTATGAAACTCCAAAAATAAACAATTCTGGCATTTCTTTTTTTATTTCAAAAAAAAGATTATGTTCTGCTTTACAGGGCGCACACCAAGAGGCAAAAAAATTTATTAGTGTGTATTTACCCTTTAAATCTTCAGAAACTAAAAATTCATTATCGTTATACAAATTTACTGAAGAAAATATTGGTAAATTTTTATTTAATAATGCACTGGGTGGATTATTAGGATCTTTTTCAAATAAAATAAAAAGAAGAAAAAATAAACATACAGTTATTAATAAAATCAAAGGTAATAATATAGTTAATTTTTTCATTTTTTTAAAATCGCGATTATACTTGAAAATATCATTATAAATACTCCAATCCAGATAAAACTAATTAAAGGGTTTATATATATCTTTATAAACCAGACATCATTATTATTATTTCCAAGAGTTATATAAATGTCTTTTAACCAATCGTGATATATACCTGCTTCAGTAGTGATCATTTTTGATACGGGATAATAATTTCTTCCAGGCTTAATATAATTTATTAACTGACCTTTTTTTTCTAATAAAAAATTTGCTCTTAATGATTGGTAATTTTTTTCTTCAACAATATCTATACTTTCAAATTTCAATACTACATTATCTATATTTATTTTATCGCCAACTGTAACGTTAAAATTGTATTCTTTTTGATAAATACTTGAAAAAGTAATTCCAATTATCATAACCCCAACACCAATGTGAGCAATAAAACTGTTTATTATTTTTATATAATATAATGAAAGTGAAAATTTGAATCTTAAAAAAATTGATATAATGGAAGCGGTGATTATCCAACTTCCAAGAATTAAACCAATAAAACCCCAAGTATTAAAATTTGTAAAATAAGATTGAATACAAACTACAGCACTTAAGATTATAAAAAATATTACATAAATTTTAAATTTTTGTATTTTGTTTGTTTGCCATGATAATACTGGAGCTACACTCATTAATAAAAAGCCAGGAAGAAGAATAGGTAAAACAGTTGAATTAAAGTAAGGTCCTCCAACAGATACTCTAGTATTTGTTATCACTTCTATAATAATTGGATAAATTGTTCCAAGAAGTATTGTCAACACAGCTATAATCATAAGAATATTGTTTATTATTAATGCAGACGTTTTGTTAATAAAAAGCAAATTTAAATCATTTTTTTTTGTTGGGGATTTAATTAAAAATACTAAAAAACCAAAACCAGTTGTTAAAAAGAAAATTAAAAGAATAAATAAACCCCTTGAGGCATCCGATGCAAAAGAGTGAACACTTGTTAAGATTCCTGATCTAACTAAAAATGTGCCAAGTATGCTTAAAGAAAAGCAAAGTATAGCAAGAAAAACAATCCATTTTTCTATAGCTTGTTCACCCCTTATCATTATTAGTGAATGAACTAGTGCTAATCCAGTTATCCATGGCATTAATGAAATATTTTCTACCGGATCCCAAAACCACCACCCTCCCCATCCAAGTTCATAATACGCCCAGTATGAACCAAGTGCTATTCCTGCTGTTAGAAAACCCCAACTTATCATCGACCATTTTCTTGTTTCAATTATCCAATCTTGATCATTATTTTTTTTTAATAAACTTGCAATTGCTAAGCTAAATACCAATGAAAAACCAACATAACCCAAATATAACATTGGAGGATGAATAGCTAATGCAGGGTCTTGTAAAATTGGATTTAAGCCAAGACCTTCTTTAATCAATATTGAGTTTATTAAGAATGGGTTTGATGTAAAAATAACAAACATTGCAAAGATTACAAAGAGAGCACTTTGTATTTTTAATACTAAAATTTTAAAATCATTTAAAGATTTACTGATTAAAGAATATAAAAGTCCATAAATAGAAATCATACATAGCCACAACAAAATAGAACCTTCATGATTACCCCATACTCCAGTAATTTTGTAAATAAGTGGTTTGTCAGAATGAGAGTTTTGAAAGACATTAAAATTTGAAAAATCAGAATTAACATATGCAAAGACCAAAGATAAAAATGAAATGCAAACAAATAAAGTTGAGCATCTGCAAAGAAACAAAAAGTTTTTAATCTTAATATTTGTAATTGAATTTGGTATTAGAACTATTATGGAAATAATAGAAGAAAGACACAATGAATAAAAGCCTATTATTGAACTCATTTATATTCTTTTTTCCACTGATTATTCTTTTTTAATTCTTTTTTTATTGATGCAGGCATATAATTTTCGTCATGCTTTGCATAAACTCTTGACGCAATAATATAATTTTTATTATTCAAAATACCTTCAACTACAGCACCTTGCCCTTCTCTAAACAAATCTGGCAATATTCCTTCATAAAATACTAAAAGCTCATTTTTATTATCAGTTATTTTAAACTCATATTCGTTAAGTGTTTTTTTTGTTAAAGAGGATTTTTTTATATAACCCCCAATTCTGATTTTATTTTCTAAAGAAATATTATTTTCTAACAATTCAGTCGGAGTATAAAAAAAAACAATATTTTTTTTTGTGTTGAACAATATTAATAATAATGCAGCGCCAAGTATTAATAATGTCATTAAAATTAATATTAATCTCTGAAATCTTAAACTCATAATCTCTATTTTAGTTTTTTTAATTTTAGATAAGAGAAAATTAATAGTAAAAAAACTAAAAAGAATGTTGCAAAATAACTAGTAAACACAAACCAAAAATACATAATTTATAAGACTCTTATACATGATTTAATTATATTTAAAGCGATGACTAAAGGTCTCAAATATCTACTATAGATGGCTTTTTCTAATTAATATTTCCGCCTTTATTCGTAAAATTGCAATTATTACTGCAATTAAACTAAAGGCTAATATCATAATTAGAAGCGGTTTAAGCATTGAAATGTCTATGGAGGGTGAGGATAACTTACTAATACTTGCTGGTTGATGTAATGTGTTCCACCAATCAACAGAAAATTTTATAATTGGAAGATTGATTGATCCTATTAAAATAAATATTGCTACAGTTTTTTCCCTTACCTCTCTATTTTCAAATGTTTGATATAAAAAAATAATTATTAGATAAACAACAAATAAAATAGCAACTGATGTTAATCTTGCATCCCATACCCACCAAGTACCCCACATAGGCTTTCCCCACATTGATCCAGATATAAGGCATGATAGCGTAAATACCGCACCAATAGGAGCAATAGCTTTATTAATTATAAAACTAAATGGCATTTTAAAAGCTAAACCAATAATACTATAAATTGTCATAATAGCATAAATAAGAATTGCTAAGTATGCAGAAGGAACATGAACATACATGATTTTTACTGTAAGGCCTTGTTGATAATCTAGAGGGGATTTATAAACATAAAATAAACCAATTATAAAAACTAATAAAGTAAAAATAACAAGCGGTTTAAATACAAGGTCGCTAAATTTTATAAATTTAGATGGGTTAATTAAAAATTTTAACATTATTTATTTTTAATAGCTAATTTTATACATGAAGCACTTGACCAAGGCGAAATACCTACAAAAATTAATGCTATACCAAAAAGTAGATTTAATAGAGAAGTGAAATCATTATTTGAATTTATTATTCCGACAGAAAATATTATAACTGGTATGCTAAATAAAAGTATAATTAAACTGCCAATAGAAAAATTTGTTTTATTTAATAAGTTCATTGAAGCGGAGATAGAGCCCAAACATGACAAAATCAATGATCCAATAGCAAAAGTTATAATTAAAACAATTATTTCATTAATGTTTATATTAAAAAATAGACCGGCTATTGGTATTGAAATTAAAAAAGGAATTTGAACAAATATAAAATGTGAAATAATTTTCAAAAATGCTATTAATTCATAACTTAATCCACCCATATGCATAATTATAAGACTACCATTTTTAAAATCATCTTCATAAATTCTTCTAATGCTAAGAGTAGAGCTAAGCAATAGTAATGCCCATATTATTCCAACACCAATTGTTTGCATAAGCGCCTTTTCAGCTCCTAATGCAAAAACAAATACGAATATTGATAAGAAAAAAAATAAAATATTTGAAAAAAGATCTGTAATTTTGCTATAAAATAATTTTAATTCCCTAAAAAAAAATAATTTAATTTTTTTGAATATTTGCATTTATTTAAAATTAATTATTTCGAGGTTAGTAATAATTGGTTCAAAATGAGATGCAAAAAGAATTATTCCATTTTTTTTTATATGGTCAACAAAAGTTTGATTTAAAATTTCAATAGACCCTTCGTCCAGATGATTGTATGGTTCATCTAAAATCCATATTTTTTTTTGTTCAATAATTAATCTAAGTAATTCTAATTTTTTTACTTCTCCAGATGACAAATACATAACTTGGGTATGTATATATTTTTCTAATTTAAAAGCTTGAAGTAATAATAAAACTTCATTGTCAGTTATTGTAGAATCTGAAAATCCCTTCCAAAAATTAATATTATTAATTAATGTTAAACTTTTAGTAGAGCTAGGCTCATCCATTATTAAAGTTATTTCTTTGTAAAAATTAAATATATTTTTCTTTATATTTTTACCTTCCCAAAATACCTCACCATTTTCAGGTAATAAAATATTTAAAATGGTTTTAAGAAAAGTAGTTTTGCCTGATCCATTTTTTCCTTTAATTTGTTTTATTTGTCCTCTACCAATTGATAAACTTATATCATTAAAGATATTAACTTTATTTCTTGAAAACGATAAATTATTTGCGAGAAGCATTTTTACTGATTACGAGTATTTTGTATTTTTCTCAATAAAAAAAACGGGGATAACCCCGTTTTTGAAGTTTTTAGAAAAATTAAGAAAAAGAAAAAAAAAGTATTTTTTCTTGTTCTAAAAGAAAATATTCTATCTTCTTCTTTTAGCAGCCTTTTTCTTTTTCTTAGCAGCCTTTTTCTTTTTCTTAGGTGCTGCTCTTTTTTTCTTCTTAGGAGCAGCTCTTTTCTTTTTCTTAGGTGCCGCTCTTTTTTTCTTTTTAGGAGCAGCTCTTTTCTTTTTCTTAGGTGCTGCTTTTTTTCTCTTAGGAGCAGCTTTTCTTCTTTTAGCTGCTGCTTTCTTTTTCTTCTTTGCCATTTAATGCTCCTTGTATTGGGTTAAAGTGGAGGAACCCCCCTCCATCATCACTTAAAATAAGTGACAAACATAAAAGGCTTTCTTTTTTTCCCAAAACTTACGCTTAAAGTCAACAATTTACGAAAACTTTGAAATGTTATATTTTTATTTTTTAAATTAATAAAAAATTTAATTTAAGCTCAGTCTATTTTTGGCAGAAATCTAATTAAAATTTAACAAAATAACTATACAAATTTTTTTTGAGTATTATTAGTTAAAAACTTAATTCTAAATTTTAATACTAAATAGGATTACAAAAATAAGGTTAGTTAACAAAAAGTAATTATAAGTAAAATAAAAAATAGCTATGAAATCTCTAAACTCTTTCAATACATGTAAAATTATACAAATTGATGAAAAAAAATATCAATATTATGATTTAAATATATTGGCAAAGATTTTTGATTTTGAATTATCAAAAGTCCCTAATTCAATTAAAATACTTTTAGAAAACCTTATTAGGAATGAAGACGGTGAGTCAGTAACCAAAGATATGATTTCAAATTTATGTCTAAAGATTAATCAAACTTTAGATAATTATGAAATTGCATTTACACCAACCCGGGTTCTAATGCAGGACTTTACTGGGGTTCCAGCAGTAGCGGATTTGGCAGCAATGAGGAATGCTTTGAAAAAAAAAGGAATTGATCCAAATAAAATCAACCCTCTTTCAAGAGTTGATTTGATCATAGATCATTCTGTTATGGTTGATCATTTTGGAGATGAGGAAGCATATAAAAAAAATGTAAAGAAAGAATTTGATCGGAATAAAGAAAGATATGAGTTTTTAAAATGGGGACAGCAAACATTCGATAATTTTTATTTAGCACCACCTGGGGGTGGTATTTGCCATCAAGTAAATTTGGAAAATATATCTACTACTGTATGGTCAAAAACTATTGAAAACGAAAATTTTCTTTATCCTGACTCTGTTGTGGGGACTGATAGTCACACAACTATGGTAAATGCTTTATCAGTTTTAGGATGGGGTGTGGGAGGAATAGAAGCAGAAGCAGCAATGTTGGGCCAACCAATATCTATGAATATACCAAAGGTTGTAGGTTTTAATTTGAATGGAAAACTTCAAGAAGGAATTACAGCTACAGATTTAGTTTTAACAATTACTGAAATTTTAAGAAAACATGGAGTTGTTGGTAAGTTTGTAGAATTTTATGGAGCTGGTTTAAAAAATTTATCTCTTGCTGATAGATCGACTATATCTAATATGGCTCCAGAATACGGAGCTACTTGTGGATTTTTTCCCACTGATGAAGAAACAATAAATTATCTAAAATTATCTGGAAAAAACAATAACCAACTAAATATAGTTAAACAGTATACCAAAATTCAAAAACTCTGGACTGACAATGATTATAAACCTTTGTTTGATGAAATGGTAAATTTAGATTTAGATAAAATTGAACCATCTGTAGCGGGTCCGAAAAGACCACAAGACAAAATTTTTGTTAAAGATCTTCCTATTGCCTTTAAAAAGATAGATAATTCAGATTTTAGTAAATCAAAAAATATTCAACAATTGCAGTCTGGTGATATTGTGATTGCTGCAATAACAAGTTGCACAAATACTTCTAATCCTAATGTAATGATAGCTGCAGGTTTAGTAGCTAAAAAGGCAGTTGAGCTTGGTTTAACAATAAAACCTTGGGTCAAAACAAGTTTGGCTCCTGGTAGTAAAGTTGTTAGTGATTATTTAGATAAAGCAAATTTATCTTACTATCTTAATCAAATTGGTTTTAATTTAGTTGGTTATGGATGCACAACATGTATTGGTAACTCTGGACCTTTAGAAGGCTGGGTTTCAAAAGAAATTTATAATAAAAATTTAACTGTTTGTTCAGTATTGTCTGGTAATAGAAACTTTGAGGGCAGAGTTCACCAGGAGGTTAAAGCAAATTTTCTTGCATCGCCTCCACTGGTTGTGGCTTATGCATTAGCAGGAAATATGAATATTAACTTATTTAATGAGCCAATTGGAACTGCTAAATCAGGAGAAAACGTTTTTTTAAAAGACCTATGGCCATCTTCTAATGAAATAAATTATATAGTTAGTAATTCACTATCTACTGAAATGTTTAAACAAAGATATAAAGAAATTTATGAAGGAGATGAAAATTGGCGATCAATAAAAAGCATACCAGATACCACTTTCGCTTGGAACGCTTCTAGTACTTATATTAAACATCCTCCATTTTTTAATGAAGATGAAAATAAAGTTGAAGATATAGTAAATGCTAGAATTTTGGCTTTACTTGGTGATAGTGTTACCACTGATCATATTTCTCCTGCTGGAGCAATTAAACCCGATAGCCCTGCTGGAAAATATCTTTATGAAAGACAAATTAAAAGGGAGGAATTTAATTCTTATGGCTCTAGAAGAGGTAATCATGAAATTATGATGAGAGGCACCTTTGCAAATATACGTATAAAAAATGAAATAATTCCAGGAACAGAGGGCGGTATTACTAAGTTTTTTGAAACTGATAAAAAAATGTCAATTTACGATGCTGCAACAGAATATGCAAAAAAAGAAATTCCTTTAGTAGTTTTTGCAGGGACAGAGTATGGAACAGGTTCATCTAGAGACTGGGCAGCAAAAGGAACCAAATTATTAGGTATAAAAGCAGTAATTGCAGAAAGTTTTGAGAGAATACATCGTTCAAATTTAATAGGTATGGGAGTTCTGCCTCTACAATTTACTAAAAATCAAAATAAAGAATCATTAAAACTGAATGGAAGTGAGATAATAACAATTAGGGGGTTAGAAAATATGTCTCCAAACTCAGAACTAGAATGTCAAATTAAGTCTGATGATGAAATAAATATTAAGTTATATTCTAGAATAGATACAATTAAAGAACTGGATTATTATAAGCAAGGTGGTATTTTACAGTACGTGCTAAATTCAATATTAAAAAAAGCTTCATAATTTAAGTGATTGATACCAATGGTAACTTATTAGCCATACTAGGTCCAACTAATACTGGAAAAACTTACTTGGCTTTTGATAGGCTTATTTCATATCAATCTGGTATATTTGGTTTCCCATTACGTTTATTAGCAAGAGAGAATTATGATAAGGCTGTTAAAATAAAGGGAATAAATAAAGTTGCGCTTATAACAGGTGAAGAAAAGTTTATTCCTAAAGAGGCAAAATATTTTTTTTGTACAGTAGAATCTATTCCTAAAAATCTGAGCGTTGAGTGTGTGGCAATAGATGAAATTCAGTTAGCTTCTGATTATGAAAGAGGCCATATATTTACAGAACATATTATGAATACAAGAGGTGATCAAGAAACAATTTTTTTAGGATCCTCGACAATAAAATCATTATTGTTAGAAATTTTTCCAAATATAAAAATTGAATTAAGACAAAGATTTTCTAAACTTAGCTTTGTATCAAACAAAAGTTTTTCAAAACTAAAACCCAGGACAGCTGTAATAGCCTTTAATATTAATAAAGTTTATGAAATTGCTGAGAATCTTAGATCACACAAAGGAGGTGCCGCTGTTGTTTTAGGATCCCTTAGTCCAAGAACAAGAAATGCACAGGTAGAAATATATGAAGATAAAAAGGTAGACTATTTAGTAGCAACTGATGCCATAGGAATGGGATTAAATTTAAATATTGATCAAGTTGCTTTTTCTTCACTTGAAAAGTTCGATGGTAGATTTAAGAGAAATCTTTATTCAAATGAAATAGGTCAAATAGCTGGACGAGCAGGAAGACACAAAAATAATGGATCTTTTTCAATATTAAAAAATGCAGGAGTTTTAGACTTAAAAACAATTAATAATATTGAAAACAGTAATTTTGACCCTATAACTAAGATTTATTGGAGAAATACATCATTAGATTTTTTTAATATTGATAACTTTTTAAATAGCTTAAAGAAATTTCCTGTTAAAAATTATTTTATTCATAAAAAAAATGCTTCTGATGAATTAAATTTTAGGTATTTGATCGATGATAAAAATATTAAAAAATTATTGATTAACCAGGATAGAATTAAGCTTTTATGGGATGTTTGTAGAATTCCTGATTTTCAAAAATTATTTAACGACTCATATCTTCAATTTTTAAAAACAATATTTTTACTATTAATAAAAAATGAAAAAATACCAATACCATGGTTAGAAAAAAATATCTTAGTCTTAAAAAATTTCAATGGTGGCATAGAGGAATTATCTTCAAAAATTTCACAGATTAGAACATGGACTTATATTTCAAACCATTCAAATTGGATTGATAACGAAAAATATTGGCAAGAAACAACAAAAAATATAGAAAATAACTTATCGGATAATTTGCATGAAGGATTAACTACTAGGTTTGTTGATACTACTTCTAAATACTTTATTAAAACTAAAAATAATGAAATAAATCAAGATTTAATAAGTAATAATGGTAAGATATTAACTATTAATGATGTTAAATACGGATACTTTGATGGTTTTAATTTAAAATTAAATAAAGATGAAATTTCCCATTCTCTTTTTTCTTTAAGTCATGTAAAAAAATCAGCTAGAATAATGATTGAAGATAAAATTAATAAATTTTTAAATGCCCCAAATGACTCAATTAATTTAGGGAATGTTAGTGAAATAAATTTAAATGAAAATGTAAAAATATTTTGGGGCGGTGAACAAATTGGAAAATTAATCAGAGGATCTTCAATTATTTCCCCTATAGCTGAAGCGCTAAATACTGAATATATTAGTAGTGAAAATAAATTATTAATTTCTGCAAAACTCCAAAAATGGATAGATGAATTAATACAAACTAAGTTATGGCCCATAAAAGAAGATATAGATAATAATATTTCTCAAAATTTAAGAGCCATTCAATTTAATGTTTTTGAAAATCTTGGCATAACAAGAATAGATAAATTTAGTAGTTTTTTAAAAAATATTTCTATTGAAGATAAACAGGCGCTTTCAAAACTAGGAATTCGAATAGGTGCAAAATATTTTTTTGTACCAAATTTTTTAAAAAAGGCACCTATGGAATTATCTGCTATACTATGGTGTGTGTATAATAGTTATTCAATTGATGGACCACCCCCTTTACCTAATGATGGAAGAGTCTCATTCTTAACTGATAGAGAAATGAAAAAAGAGTATTGGTCTGCAATTGGTTATTTAAATTTAAATAATTTTTGTATCAGAGTAGATGTTTTTGAAAGAGTATTTTTCATAGCAAGGCAAAAAATGAAAATAGGTCCATTTCTTGAATCATCTGACTTAATGAATCCTATAGGATGTAATAGCGACCAGATAAGGGATATTTTGAAATTTTGTGGATTTAATGTTTTAGAACTTAATAATAAGAGAAACCTATATTTTAATGAAACAAAGAAACTGTCAAAATCAACTAAATCAAAATCAAAAAAAATAAATATAAGTAAAAAATCAAATAATAAAGAACCAAAAGTTAAGAATAAAAAACCTGCTGACCCTAATTCTCCTTTTGCAGTTTTGGAAAAACTACTTTAAAGAAATTTGAAAAAGGAATAAATTGTTACAATCTTTAAAAAATATATTTTCTAATTCTGATATAACTCAAGAAAAAACAAATGAAGATATTGATATTCTCTCAGGACTTATGATAGAGGCTGCAAATAGTGATGGCGATATAACACAAGATGAAATAAATAAGATTTCAGATAGTCTAATAAATATTTTTAAAGAAGATCCACAGATTGTAGAAGAAAGCTTGTCAGGAGCTCTTGAAAATAAAGATAATGCATTATCTTTATATTTTTATACTTCTAAATTAAATAAATCATTTTCTGATGAAAAAAAAATATTATTAATTGAGGTGCTCTGGGAAGTAATTTTATCAGATAACAAAATACATGACTTTGAAACTAATTTAATAAGGAGGCTGGCAGGATTACTTTATATTTCTGATGTTGAGTGTGGAAATGCAAAAAAAAGAGCTAGCAAAAAAATAAATAAGAAATGACCTATGTAGTAGATGAAAATTGTATTAAATGTAAACATATGGATTGCGTTGATGTGTGTCCTGTAGATTGTTTTTACGAGGGAGAAAATATGCTTGTTATACACCCAGATGAATGTATTGATTGTGGAGTGTGTGAGCCAGAGTGTCCTGTTGAAGCTATTCATTCAGATACAGAAGATGGTATGGAAAAGTGGGCTGAATTAAATAGAAAATACTCTGAAACATGGCCAGTAATTTCAGAAAAAAAAGAGCCACCCAGTGATGCAAAAAAATGGGAAAATGTTAAAAATAAATATGAAAATCATTTCAGTGAAAAACCAGGAAAATAAACAATGAATCCAAAGAAAATAGAATTTAAAACTGGAGAAACTGTAGTTTATCCAAAACACGGAGTCGGTGAAATAGTCAAAATTGAGTCTATGGAAATTGCTAGCATTAAAACAATGTTTTATGTTGTTAAAATGGAGCAATCCAAATTAACAATAAGAGTGCCTCTTGAAAAACAAGAAGAGGTAGGTTTAAGAAAAATATCATCTAAAAAAGTTATAGATGAAGTTTATCAAACTTTAAAATTAAAGCCAAAAATCAGAAGAATAATGTGGAGTAGAAGAGCTCAAGAATATGATACAAAAATATTTTCTGGGGATCCAATTAAAATAGCAGAAGTAGTTAGAGATCTTTTTAGAAAAAACACGCAGTCTGAACAATCATATAGTGAGAGACAAATGTTTCAGATTGCCATAGAAAGATTAGCAAGAGAATTAGCTGCAGTTGAAAAAACAGATTATTTTCAATCTACAGAAAAAATTGAATCCTTACTTAGAAATAAATAATTGAGCAACGAAAGTAAGTTTCAAGAGTTTAAAAATGCTAATAAGATATGGGCAGTTGGTTCTTTGCACTCAAGTTTAGATTCCTTTCAATCAATAAAAAAATACATTTTATCTAATTTTGATTATGGAGATAAGTTAATCTTTCTAGGAAATATTATTGGTTTTGGAAGTAAATCTAAAGAAATTATTTCTGAAGTTTTAAGTTTAAGATTTCAATTAATGGCGAAATTTTTTTTACAAAATGAGGATGTTGTTTTTTTGAGAGGGGCCCAAGAAGAAATGTTCAGTAAATTACTTCAATTACAAATTGCTCCTAATCCTATAGAAATAATAGAATGGATTTTTAGCCATGGCGTTGATCAAACAGTAATCTCATATAACTTTGATCCTAAAGAATTTACAGAAATTGCATCTCAAGGAACTATTCAAATAAATAAACTAACATCAAGATTAAACAATCAAATATCAAATATACCAGGGCATAAAGAATTTTTTTCGAATTTAAAACATGCGGCATATAGTGATACTAAAGAATTATTGTTTGTTAATAGAGGAGTGGATATTTCAAGACCTCTTTCAGCCCAATATGATTGTTTTTGGTGGGGTTATCAAAATTTTGCATTAATTGATAAACCTTATAATTCTTTTAAGAGAATAGTTAGGGGATATCAATCTAACCAATATAATGATTTAGAAAATTCAAAAAATAAAATTTTGTGCACACTTTTTAGAAAACCACTTAAAAACAAGAAAATTCTAGCTGGAATTTTTACTAAAAATGGTGAAATTTTAGAATTATTTGAATCAAAATAAAAAAAGAATTTTTTATTTGATACTTATCGATCTTTAAAATAAAATTAAATAGTGATTCGTTATTTTACATTTTTTTTTCTACTTATAAAAACCTCATGTCTATTAGCTCAAGGGTATGATGTATTTGGTATAGGAATTTATGATGTTAAATTTGATGGCTCATCTTCAAATCATGCAATAGATCTAAGGTATGAAAGAAGATTTGATTATACTTTGGTTGATATTGGTCCAGAAGAAGATAATTTTTTTTATTTAAAACCTTTTGCTGGAGTTGAATTTACAACAGATTCTGCTTTTTATGCTATTACAGGAATTTATTTAGAGGATAATTTAGGTGACCTAATGTTAGGTGAAGAAAACAAATGGAACTTAACACCTAGTTTTGGTTTAGGATATTATGATGATGGAGATGGTAAAAAACTTGGACACAATCTTGAGTTTAGGACAACTCTAGAAGTAAGTTACCAATTAAAGAATTCTGATAGAATTGGTATATCGTTTGGACACATTTCAAATGCAAATATTGGGAACAAAAATCCTGGAGTTGAAATCTTAAACTTTTCATATCAAAAACCTTTTTAATTTATTAATATTTTTTTCTCCCTTACAAAGTTTAGAAAGATTTTTTCTAGTACATCAAAATTACTATCTTTCATTTTTGAATGAATATCTAATTTAAATTTTTTTCCGTTTGGTATACCAAAAAAAATATTAAGTAATGGACTTAACAGTCTATAAATAGAGTCAGTTCCAACTTTAGGTTTAATAAAATTAAAATATTCTGTAACTGTGTTCTCTGAAATTTCATATTTATTTGACTCATTGTAGAAAAGGAAATCAACATCTTTAAGACAAAAAGGATTATTTTGAATTAATCTTCCTAGCATAACACCATCATATATATTAGATAAATTTATAGCTTTTTCGATACTATCTATTCCTCCATTTAAAATAAATGTGATATCAGGGTACTTTAGCTTAATTTGTTTTATAAATTCATAGTTAAGTGGAGGTATATTTCTATTATCTTTTGGACTTATGCCTGTTAAAATAGCATTTCTTGCATGTACATAAATTACTTCTATCCCACTTTTTATTATTTCGTCTATAAAACTTTCAAAGAAATCATAATTGAATTCTTTTCCTAAACCAATTCTGCATTTAATCGACACTTCAATATTTTTACTAATTTGCATTGCTTCCAGACAGTTTTTTACAAGTATTTTATTTTTCATTAAACAGGCACCAAAACTACCTTTTTGTACTGCTTTACTTGGGCATCCTACATTTAAATTTATTTCATCATAATTTAATTCGTAAGCCAATTTTGAGCATTTAGCTAAATCTTTATAATCAGAACCACCTACTTGGAGCGCAATTGGATTTTGTTTATTATTTGCAATAATTGATTGTATATTTTTTGAATGGATTAAAGTTTTTGAGGCAATCATTTCAGAAAAAAGAAAAGCTTTTTTAGATAAAATTCTATAAAGACTTCTTGCATATGGCGTTGTGTAACCCATCATTGGTGCAACACAAAATCTTCTATTAATCTTTGTTTTCATAAATTATTTTGAATAAAAAATTACATTTTTAATTAAACTTCTATTACTTGCCCACAATAATTACTCAATATAAATTATTTAATTTATACAGAACGTGTAATACCCCCATCAACTCGAATATTCTGTCCTGTTATATATGCCCCACTATCTGATGCTAATAATTCAACTACAGCAGAAATTTCACTTACTTTACCATAACGTTGGAGAGGTATACGTTTTTTAAATTCTTCTTTTTCAGGTAAACTATCAATAAACCCAGGCAAAATATTATTCATTCTTATGTTATCTTTTGCATACTTATTTGAATATAATTTTGTAAATACTGATAAACCTGACCTGAAAACTCCAGACGTGGGAAAATTGGGTTCTGGCTCAAATACAGCAAAAGTAGAAATATTAATAATAGAACCATTTTTTTGTTTTTGCATTAATGGTGTTACAACTCTTGAAGATCTTACTACATTTAAAAAGTAGACTTCCATTCCTTTAAACCAATCATCATCAGTTATTTCTAAAATATCACCTTTTGGTCCATGTCCCGCACTATTAATTAGAACATCTATTTTACCGTATATATTTGAAACATTTTGAATAAATTCACTTATATTTTTTTCTGAAAGGTTTGAGCCAGTGTATCCAAATCCACCAATTTCTTTTGCTAGTTTTTCAGCTTTTCCAGAAGAAGACATTATAGCTACATTAAAACCTTTTGAAGATAAATGTTTTGCTGCATCCGCTCCCATTCCACTGCCTGATGCTATAAGTGCTGCAACTTTTTTCATGTATGCAAAGCAATATAAATAAATTTCAAAATAAATGTAGTAAATTATAAATTAAGTTGTTAGTTTTTTATTTTCAATTTAAAGACGTTTCCAAATTTCATTTGCTGAAACTTCTGCATTTTTTTTGCTATCATAATTGTGTTTTTTTATTATATTAAAACCAGCCTCTTTTAAGATTTTATGTGATGTATCTGTTTGTTCCTTCCAATCACCAGGTAATTCAATTAGTATTTCTTTTGTTTTTTTGATTGTTTCTTTTGCCCCACTTAAAACTAGATGTTCATTTCCGTCAACGTCTATTTTTATATAATCAGGTTGTTTAAGATTAAACTTTATAATCATATCATCTAAACTCATTGATATGGTTTTATATTCAAAATTTACTTTAATTGGTTTACCATCAAAACCTAAACCATTATTAAAACTAGAATTTGCATGTCCAGCTATTACTTCTGAAGATTTGAACATCCCAATATTTGTTTTTTCATTCACTGCTAATGGAAAGGTACAAATTTTGTTTTGAAGTTTATTTAGATATATATTTTTAGATAATATATTTAAATTAGCATATGAGGGCTCAAAAGAAACTACCTCACAGTTATTAATTTTAGATGCCAAAATTGAATATGATCCAATATTTGCTCCAATATCCCAAAAATTAGAACCTTTTTCAAAATTTTCAATCCATTCTAAAGTTTCGGGTTCTTTTGTTTTAAAATTATTAATTCGATATCTTAAAATATTATTAGAATTAATAAATAGTAATTTAAAATTTTTGTATTTAATAGCTGAATACTGTTTTAAGTCAGAGTCTGTGCCATATAAAAAAAATTGAATTAAATAGTTTATAAATGTTAAAATTCTTTTAAATAATCTTAATAATTTTTTCATACAAATTTAGGCTAATTTAATTTTTCTTTCAATCAGAGGTGTTTCTTTTACAGGTAAATGAATTATTGCTGAAAAAGCTCCTACTCCAATTCCAACCCACCAAACAATATCATAACTTCCATAAATATCATAAAATATCCCACCTAACCAAACTCCAACAAATGAACCTATTTGATGAGATAAAAAAACAATACCATAAAGTGTTCCCATAAATTTGAGTCCATAAATATATCCAATAATCCCTGAAGTGAGAGGAACAGTTGCTAACCAAAGAGCACCCATCACCATAGAAAAAATTGCTACAGATAAAGGAGTTATAGGAAGTAATATAAATAAAATGGCAGCTATGGTACGTCCAGTATAAATAATTGAAAGCAAATATTTTTTTGTAAAATTTTTTCCTAGAGCTCCAGCACCAACAGAACCAATAATATTAAAGAAGCCAATTAATGCCATTGATAACGCACCTAGAGATTCAACTGAATTACAAACTAAGCTAATCAAGGTTCCTTTTATAATTGGACTACTTGCTTCTGCAATAAATGCTGGAAAATGAGCAGTTATAAATGCCAATTGAAAACCGCAGGAAAAAAAACCTAAAAATAACATTATATAAGTAGGGTCTTTAACCGCATTAATTAAAGCATCACTTAAATTTTCCTCAATTTTATTTTTAGCAATTTTAGAATTTGATTTTAACAAAGGAACCAAAATAATTGTTAGTAAACTTATTATAGCAAATACTATAAAGACTGAAGACCAAGGCATTGAACTTAAAAGAATTGCTGCTATTGGTGGGCCAACTACTTGTCCAGCTGATCCAGCTGCAGTTGTAATTCCTAAAGCAAGAGATCTTTTTTCTGGAGATGCTGAACGACCAACAACTGCTAGTATTGGTCCAAAACCACTTCCTGCTATACCAAATCCAATAAGAATATTTAAGGATTGATGTGCTTCTGGAGTTGTTGCTGTACTACTAATAAAAATACCTAGAGCATAAAATAATAAACCCAAAGTTATTGTTTTTCTGTCACCAAATTTTTCAGCAAAAGCACTAAATATAGGAGTACCTATACCCCAAGCTAAATTTTGAATTGCAATTGCAAGTGAAAACTCTGAACGTGCCCATAAAAATTGTTCTGCTATGGGAATTTGAAAAAGACCAAAAGTTGAGCGTATAGCAAAACTAATCAAAAGAATTAAACTACCACCAATCAAAACAGGTGTAAAAATTGAATTTTTCTGATTATTATTTATCATAAAAGTTTTTATCGTATCATTTCAATAACTTATGATCTATCGAAATTTTATAAAAAAAAATTATTAAGTAATTTTATTAAACCTTAAATAATCTAGAGGTTTATTTATCTAGTAGAAATTGAAATTTGCTCTTTTTCACTCTCTTCTTTTTCAGGTATTACATAAGCCACAGCACAGTGTTTTAAGCAGTATGGTTTATCTTCAAATCTTTCTTTACCACAAAATTTAAAGTCAGATTCATCTGGATGACCTTCAGGCCATTCACAACCTCTTTTGATATTATTTGTAAAAAGATTTTTTACTGTGGGTTGAAAATTTTTTTCTGGTTTTTGTGTTTCATTTACTTCTTCTTTTACAGTTTCAAAATTTAATTTCGGAATAATTGGGGATCTAGCTTTTTTTCTATCTGGTTTAACCGCTGTCCTTCTAATAGGTGACGGCCTTCTCTCAAGTCCAATTCTATGAGCTTTTCCTACAACAGCATTTTTTGTGAAACCTAGTAATTTACCAATTTGAGCAGTAGGAAGACCTTGATCCCATAAGTCTCTTAGTCTTTCAACATTACTCTCATTCCAGGGCACAACTTTATCCTTTTTTTATAAACTATATATAGTAGTATTAATTATGACTATTATACTAAATATATGATCAAAAAAACAAAAAACTGGGATTTTTTTAAAAAAAACAATAAAAACCTATATATTTTGAACAAAATATCAACAAGTTATGAAAAATTTAGATAATTATAAAATAGAAAATAAGAAAGTTCTATTTAGAGCTGATCTTAATGTCCCAGTTGTGGAAGGTGTAATAACAAATATTTCACGTATAAGTGCTGTTAAATCTTCAATAAAAAAGCTTGTTTCTAATAAAAATAAAATTTTTATAATTTCTCATTTTGGACGACCTAATGGTAAATTTGTAGATAAATTATCTTTAAATTTTATATTATTGTCACTTAAAAAAGTCTTAGAGGTAAACAAAGTACACTTCTTAAAAAATTTAAATAAAGACAATATTAATAAAACTGCAAATGAAATGCAAAGTGGAGAAGTATGTTTAATAGAGAATATTAGATTTCAAAAAGAAGAAGAAAAGATTGATTTGGATTTTGCAAAAAGTATTAGTTTTTTATTTGATGTTTATGTGAATGATGCATTTTCTGCATCACATAGAAATCATACTTCAATAACAGGTTTTGCAAAATTTTTACCAGCTATTGCTGGTAACAATCTTATTAAAGAGATTAATAATATTAATTCATTTTTACAAAATTTAAAAAAACCTAATATAGCTATTATTGGAGGTTCTAAAATATCTACTAAAATTAAACTTTTAAAAAATCTAATAGAAAAATTTAATACTATTGTTATTGGAGGAGCTATGGCTAATACATTTTTGTTAGCTAATAAAATCAATATTGCTGATTCGTTAGTTGAAGAAAATTTGGTTTCTGATGCATTAAATATTCAACAAAAAGCAAAAAAATTAAATTGCAAAATAATACTCCCCATAGACGTTGTTTGTGCAAATAAAATTGAAGACAAAAATCCAATTTATTGTAAGATTGAAGATATTCCATTAGGGTTTAAGATTTTGGATTTAGGAAAAATTACAACAAAATTAATTAATGAAGAAATTATTAAATCAAAAATGGTATTATGGAATGGTCCAGTTGGTGCATTTGAATACAAGCCATATGATGAAGCAACTAATGGAATTGCTAAAACAATAAAATTAAATGCGAAAAAATTTAATATAAAAACTCTTGCTGGTGGAGGTGATACTGTTTCAGCTATCAATAATACAAAATCAGAATCTGGGTTTACTTATATATCTAATGCGGGCGGTGCTTTCTTGGAGTGGTTAGAGGGAAATGAATCTCCAGGGGTCATTGCTTTAAAAGAAAATAAATTTATTTAATCCTCAACTTGATATTTTTTGATTAGAGGAAATTGAGTCATAGTAAAAATGAATGTTATTGGCAATATTCCAAAAACTTTAAAGTTTACCCAAACATCTGTTGATTGTGTTCTCCAAACAATTTCATTAAGTATTGCAAGTGCTATAAAAAATCCTATCCAGCGCTGAGTTAATATTTTCCAACCCAAATCTTCTAGTTTTAAAGCTGCTCCAAGTAAATATTTAAGAAGAGGTTTTTTTATTATGGTTCCTGCATAAAGAACTGCTGCAAAAAGAAAGTTAATAATAGTAGGTTTCATTTTAAAAAAAACCTCATTATCAAAATAAATTGTTAAACCCCCAAAAATTAAAACAATTGTTGCTCCAACTGTTGGCATAATAGGTATTTTTTTTTCAAGAATATAAGAAAATAAAACTGCAATTATTGTAGCTATCATAAAAGGCAAAATTGATGCCTGCAATCCACTTCTTGTATAAAAAATAAAAAAAACAGCTAATGGACCAATATCAATTAAAAGTTTGTAAACTGGTTTCATATCATTCGTCTAAATTCAATATAGATCTTGCAAAATTTTTAGCACTAAAGTCGGATAGATCATCAGACTTTTCACCAAGACCTATAAAGCTTATAGGTATTTCATACTTATTTGCAATTGAAATTAATGCCCCTCCTTTTGCAGTTCCATCTAATTTTGTAATTATTAAACTTGAAACATCTAATTCTTTACCAAAAATATCAACTTGTTTGATCATATTTGATCCATTGGTTCCATCGAGTACTAAAATAGTCTCAATAATATTATCGGCATTTATTTTAGTTACTACTTTTTTTAATTTTACTAATTGATTAATTAAATTTGTATTATTTGATAACCTACCAGCTGTATCTATAATTAAATAATCATAATTTTCTTTTTTAAATTTTTCAGTTGCTTTATATGCTACGCTAGCCGGATCTTGATTAGTATCTCCTGCATAAAAATCATTATCATTTTTTACTGCCCAATTTTTTAATTGATCAATAGCAGCAGCTCTAAAGGTGTCGCAAGCTGCAATTAATGTTTTTTTATTATTATCTATTTGACTAGCTATTTTGCCAATAGTTGTTGTTTTGCCACTTCCATTTACCCCAACAAATATAAGTATTTTTGATTTTGTTTCATTTTCTTGTAATAATTTTTTTTCTCTAGGTTTTAAAATATTTTCTATTTCTTTGGATAATGCTTCTAATACTGTTTTTGCAATTTCTTGATCATTTGATTTTAATTTATGAACAGAATTTAATAATTTTTCTACAACATCCAAACTGATATCAGCTGAGATTAGGATAGACTCTAATTCTTCAAGAGTTTCTTTATCAACTTTTTTATTTTTTAAAGAATTAATTATATTTGATGATAGAAAATTAGATGTTTTTTGTAATTTATTTTTAAATTTTGCGAAAAGACTCATATTTTTTTTGCCACTAACATATCATTTTTAATTCCTATATATACGCAAGGGATAATACTGCCTTCTTTTATATTTTCATTAAATATAGCTTTAAAAAAATTTTTATCTTTACCTATTGATTTTTTATTTTCATTTTTTTCAACTAAAATTGAGTCTTTTTTTCCTACCTTTTTTAAAAGATGTTCTTTAAACTTTTTTAATCCTTTTTCTCTCAAAATTCTTGCTCTATTTTTTATTATAGATTTATCAATTTGTGGCATACGAGCAGCTGGAGTATCCTGTCTAGCAGAATAAGGAAATACATGTAAATGTGTTAAATGACATTTATCAACTAAATCTAATGTGTCGTTGAACATTTCATCTGTTTCTGTTGGAAAACCAGCTATAATATCTGCTCCAAAAGTAGCATCCTTTCTTTTTGATAAAACTTTATTGCAAAAATCTATTACCATTTCTCTTGAGTGCCGCCTTTTCATTCTTTTCAAAATAATATTATTACCTGCCTGTAAACTTATATGGAAATGAGGCATTAATTTTTTTTCAGATAATAAATTTAAAAATTCTTCGTCAATTTCTGCACAATCAATAGAAGATAATCTTAGTTGTTCTAATTCAGGTACTAGTTTTAAAATTCTTTTTATTAAATTTGAAAATGTTGGCTGGGCTGGTAAATCTTTTCCATAATCTGTTATATCCACACCTGTTAAAACAATTTCTTTATAACCTCTCTTAACAATTTTTTTAATTTTATTTATTATTTCTCCTGCTGGGACACTTCTATTGTTTCCTCTTCCATATGGAATAATACAAAAAGTACAACGGTGATCGCAACCCTGTTGAATTTCAATGTATGCTCTAGACTTACCTTCAAATTTTTCAATCGTGGAATACACAGTTTCTTTTTCAGCTAAAATATCATTAACCTGAATTGTTTCTAAAAAATTTAAATCTTTCCAAATTTCTGATAATAATTTTTCTTTGTTACCTAATACTAAATCAACTTCTTCAAAATCACTATATTTCTCAGGATTTATTTGAGCAGCACAACCAGTAACAATAATTTTATTTTCAGGATTATTTCTTTTTGCTCTTCTAATTTCATATGCAACTTTTTTTTCTGCTTCTGCAGTTACTGCACATGAATTTATTACAGTAAGATTTTGTAAATTGTTATTATTAAGATGATTTTTAATAATTTCTCCCTCATAGATATTTAATCTACAACCAAGGTTTATAAGATTATTTTTTTTATTCATTATCAAAGTAGAATAAAGCCATTATAACTTATTTCTGCAGGACCAGTCATAATAGCCTCTTCATCAATTATATTTATGTATAATGAACCTTTTTCTAGCTGAACTTCAACATTATTTTCAATTAAGTTTTTTTTCCACCCTGCATAAACAGCAGCACATGCTCCACTGCCACATGCCAATGTTATTCCGACCCCTCTTTCCCATACTTTCATTTTGATTTTTTTTGAATTTATTATTTCTATGAATTCAACATTAGTTTTATTGGGAAAAAATTCATGTTGTTCAATTTTTGGTCCTAATTTATTTAGATTTATATCCGATATAGAATTACCAAAAAATACTACATGAGGATTACCAACATTTACTGCAATACCTTTACTAAAGCCATCAATTTGTATTGGAATGTTTAGTGAATCCATTTCGTGAACTAATGGAATTGCTTTCCAATCAGTTGTAATTTTACCCATATTAATACTTATATTTTTTTGATTTTTTTGAGCAATTAAAACTCCAGCATCCGATAAGATTTTTAATTTTTCTTTTTCATTATTTTCATCAAAAAGAATTTTGGCAACACATCTAGTTCCATTTCCACAAGCTTCAGCCCTATCTCCACCAGGATTAAAAATATCTATACTTGCATCTAAATTTTTATCACTGCTATTGTTAATTGTTATTAACTGATCACACCCAGCTCCAGATCTTCGATCACTTAATTTTTGAATAAGATTTTCATTAATTTCAATATTATTTAATCTTTTATCAATAATTACAAAATCATTTCCCAAACCATGCATTTTAATAAATTCAATTTTTTGCATATTGTTTCTATACCTTATTTTCCCCTGAATCCTTGGAATATTTTCAAATATTAAGAAAACTTGACTTTATTTATATCTATAAATAGAGGGTTTCTTATAAATCCTAAATTGTAGAGTTAATAAGCTTGTTACAATTGTGATAGGTACACTAGCCCACGAGTTTCGTGCCCTGGTGTTAATTAGCTATTGGAGAAAAATGTTTGATACACTTAGTGATAAGTTTGAAAAAATAGTTCGTGGAATAAGAGGTAAGGCAATAATTTCAGAGTCTGATTTAGATTCAACTCTAAGAGAAATTCGCATAGCTCTTTTAGAAGCAGATGTAGCTTTGATAGTTGTTAAAGATTTTATTAATTCTGTAAAAGAAAAAATATTAGGCACTGAAGTATTAAAATCAATAAAGCCAGATCAGATGATAATTAAACTTGTCCAAGATGAGATAATTAATATCCTTGGTTCTGAAAACCAACCATTAAATATTGTAAAATCAAAAATTACAAAGATTTTATTTTGTGGCCTTCAGGGTTCTGGGAAAACAACATCTGTTGCAAAACTTGCAAATTACATTGGGGGCTCATCTAAGAAAAAGATTTTATTGTCTTCATCAGATATATATAGGCCAGCAGCACAAGAACAACTTAAAATACTTGCAGAGCAAGTAAATGTAAATTTTTTTACTCATAATTTAAATTCTGTAAAACAAATTGTTAGTGAAACACTTGAATATGCTGAAAAAAATTTATTTGATGTTGTTATTCTAGATACTGCTGGAAGACAGGTTGTTGATGAGGATTTAATGAAAGAATTAATTGAGATTGAAAAAAATCTAGAACCCCAAGAAACGTTATTAGTTGCAGATGCTTTAACAGGGCAAGATGCTGCTAATATAGCCAAAAGTTTTAGTGAAGCAGTTAACATAACAGGTTCCATATTAACACGTATAGATGGTGATGTAAGAGGTGGAGCCGCATTGTCTATTAAGTCAATTACTAACTCACCTATAAAATTTATTGGTGTTGGAGAAAAATTTGATGATTTTGAACCCTTTCATCCAGAGAGAATAGCTAAGAGAATATTAGGTATGGGAGATATTGTAAGTCTAGTGGAAAAGGCAGCTGAAAATATTGATCAAGATGAAGTTGAAACTTTAGCTAAAAAAATATCTAAAGGTAAATTTGATTTAGATGATTTTGCAAAACAATTACAACAAATGGGAAAAATGGGGGGAGTTTCAGGTATTCTTTCTATGCTACCAGGCGTATCTAAAGCTCAAAAATTAATGGCTGAAAATAAAATTTCTGACAAATTAATAAATCATCAGATAGCTATCATTAATTCTATGACTAAAAAAGAAAGGGCTGAGCCCAACCTCATAAAAGCTTCTAGAAAGATTAGAATATCTAAAGGTTCTGGGACTAGAGTTCAAGACGTCAACAAACTTTTAAAACAGTTTCTTCAATCACAAAAAATGATGAAGAGAATGAAATCGATGGGCAAGGGTGGAATGCCTAATGATTTAATGCAAAAATTGCAAGGTAATATTCCACCTAAATATAACTAATTAAGAAAGGAAAAATTATGCCAGTAAGAATAAGATTATCTAGAGGTGGAGCAAAGAAAAGACCTTTTTATAGAATTGTTGTGGCTGACTCAAGACGAGCAAGAGATGGAAGATTTCTTGATCAAGTAGGTACTTACAATCCTATGCTTCCAAAAGATAGTCCAGATAGAGTAAAGATTGATCTTGAAAAAACAAAAGATTGGATGTTAAAGGGTGCGCAACCTTCAGATAGAGTAACATTATTCTTGAGTAATTTAGGGGTTGTTGAAAAACCAATTATTACTGAAAAAACAAAAAAACATTTGCCTAAGAAAAAAGCTAAAGAAGAAGCTAAAGAAGAAGCTCCAGCTAAAGCAGAAGCTCCAACTAAAGAAGAAGCTCCAGCTAAAGAAGAAGCTCCAGCTAAAGAAGAAGCTAAAGAAGAAGCTCCAGCAAAGAAAAAAGCTGCAGAAAATAAAACTAAGTAGCAATTGAACAAACTAAATTTTATTCATGTTGCTACTTTTGGGCCTGCGATTGGTTTAAAGGGAGAAATTAAATTAAATTTATTAACATCAAGTATTGATGCTTTTAAATCAATTGATCATTATTACAATTTTGATAGTTCCATTGAATGGAAGTTTAATTCAATTGTATTAAGAAAAGATAAATGTATTGGTCATCCATCACATTGTAAATCTCGTAATGATGCTGAGGCACTAAGAAATCAAAAAATATTTTCATCAAAAGATTTTTTTTCTTCCACTAAAATTAATGAATACTATGTTGTTGATTTAATAGATTGTGAAATTAAACATAAAAATGGAGCCTTAATAGGTAAAGTAATTAATTTAGATAATTTTGGGGCAGGAGATTTATTGGAGACAGTTTATAAAGGTAAAAAAATTTATATACCAATGAATGAAGATAATGTTTTATCTATAGATATTGAAAAAAAAATCATTATCATAAATCCAATACAGGGAATTTTAGAATATGATTAAATTTAAAATATTAACAGCATATCCTGAAATGTTTCCAGGTAGTTTAAATCACTCTTTGATTGGGAAAGCTCTGAAAGAAAATATTTTCAAAATTGATACAATAAATTTGCATGATTTTGGTATTGATAATCGAAAGAGTATTGATGACGAGCCATTTGGCGGTGGACCAGGTATGATCTTAAGGCCTGATGTAGTCGAAAAAGCACTCTTATCGATTACAAATAAAAATCATTTAAATACAACAAAAATATACCTTACACCTTCAGGAACTTTATTAAATCAGAGAAAACTAGGAATATTATCAAAATTAGATGAAATTATCATTCTTTGTGGACGCTTTGAAGGAATTGATCAAAGAGCAATTGATATACTAGGTTTTGAGGAAGTTAGTATTGGAGACTATGTTTTAGCTGGTGGAGAGATTGCGGCTCAAGTGTTACTTGAAGGTTGTATTCGTCTCATTCCTGGAGTATTAGGGCATCCGGAAAGTCTGTTGGAAGAAAGTTTTTCCAATAATCTTCTTGAGTATCCTCATTATACTAGACCACAGGTCTGGGAAGATTCTCAAGGAAATAAACATGATGTTCCAGAAGTATTGATATCAGGGCATCATGATAATATAAAAAAATGGAGAAAGAACAAATCGGTTGAAAAAACAAAAAAGGTAAGAACAGATTTGTTAATTAAAAGAGAACAAAAGCAGGATTAAGTATGAGTAATTTATTAGAAACTTTTGAAAAAAAACAAATAGAAAGATTGACTGGGAAAAAACGTATTCCTACTTTTCGACCTGGAGACACTCTTAAAGTAACTATAAGAATTACTGAAGGAGATAAATCAAGACTTCAGGCATTTGAAGGAATGTGTATTGCTAGAAAAAATAATTCTGTAAATTCTAATTTTACAGTTAGAAAGATATCCCATGGAGAAGGTGTAGAAAGAGTTTTTCCTTTGTTTAGTCCTATAGTTGAAAAAATTGAAGTTGTTCGTAAAGGCGATGTTAGAAGAGCTAAGCTTTATTACTTAAGAGATAGAACTGGTAAAAGCGCTCGTATTGCTGATCGTGATAGAGGAGATGAATTAGACCAATATGCAATGGTAGAGGAAATTGTTTCAGAAGAAGTTGAATCAAATAAAAATGAAGCTTCTTCAGAGATAGGAAAAGAAACAAATAAAGAAGGAAAGACTGCAGCCACTGAAGAACTACCTAAAGTAGATTCTTCTGTAGAAAAAAAAGTAGAAGAACAAAAAAAAGAAAAACCTGCAAAAGAAGTTGAACAAAAAACGGATGAGCAATCCTAGTCCTAAAACACTTTTTGATAAAATTTGGTCGTATCATCTTGTACATCAACAAGAAGATGGAACTTGTCTAATTTACATTGACCGTCATTTAGTACATGAAGTAACAAGCCCTCAAGCTTTTGAAGGCTTAAGAAACAATAATAGAAAAGTTCGTCGTCCAGAAAGTACTTTTGCAGTAGCTGATCATAATGTTCCCACTTCTGATAGATCAAAGGGAATTGACAATATAGAGAGTAGGATACAAGTAGAGACACTTGAAAATAACTGTAAAGAATTTGGTGTAACGTTATTCCCACTTCTTGATAAGAGACAAGGAATAGTCCATATAGTTGGTCCTGAGCAAGGTATAACACAACCAGGAATGACAATAGTGTGTGGTGATAGCCATACAGCAACTCACGGTGCTTTTGGAGCATTAGCTTTTGGAATAGGTACAAGTGAAGTAGAACACGTTTTGGCTAGTCAAACCTTAATTCAACAACATGCTAAAAATATGAAGATTTCTATAAATGGAAATTTAAATTCTGGCGTTACTGCAAAAGATATAATCCTTCATATAATAGGTGTAATTGGAACAGCTGGGGGAACAGGCTATGTTATTGAATATGCTGGTGAAGTAATTCAATCACTTAGCATGGAAGGTCGAATGACTATATGTAATATGAGTATAGAAGCAGGTGCAAGAGCAGGTTTAATAGCTCCTGATCAAACTACTTTTGATTATATTAAAGGAAGACCTTATGCTCCAAAAGGCGAAGATTGGGATAAAGCTATGGAGTTTTGGAAATCATTACCATCAGATGAAAATGCAAAATACGACAAAGAAATAAATATAATTGCTGAAGAAATAACCCCTCAAATAACGTGGGGAACAAGCCCTCAAGATGTAGCACCTATAAATGGAAAGGTGCCAAACCCAGATAAAATTGAAGATGATAATAGAAAAAAAGCTATTGAACGTTCATTGGAATATATGGGTTTAGAACCTGATCAAGAGATTGAAAAAATAAAAATTGATAAGGTGTTTATTGGTTCCTGTACAAATGGAAGGATAGAAGATTTAAGAGAGGTTGCAAGAGTCGTTAAGGGAAAAAAAGTATCGGTTGATTCGATGATAGTTCCTGGTTCTGGACTTGTAAAAGAGCAAGCAGAAAATGAGGGTTTGGATAAAATTTTTATAGAAGCTGGTTTTGATTGGAGAGAACCTGGTTGTTCTATGTGTTTAGCGATGAATCCAGATCAATTAAAACCTAAAGAAAGATGTGCTTCAACTTCAAACAGAAATTTTGAAGGAAGACAAGGCAGAGAAGGTAGAACCCATTTAGTAAGCCCTGTAGTTGCTGCAGCTTCAGCAATTAAAGGCACCTTTGCACAAGAGAGCGACTTATAATGGAAAAATTTGAAATGTTAAAAGGTATTGCCGCCCCACTTCCTATGATGAATGTTGATACTGATATGATAATACCAAAACAGTTTTTAAAAACAATTAAGCGATCAGGTTTAGGTAAAAATCTTTTTCATGAACTTCGTTATGATATTCAGGGAAATATAAAAAATGATTTTGTCTTAAACTGGGACCCTTATAAACAATCATCAATTCTTATTGCTGGAGAAAACTTTGGTTGTGGGTCAAGTAGAGAGCATGCTCCTTGGTCACTTTTAGATTTTGGTTTCAAGTGTATTATTGCGCCAAGCTTTGCAGATATTTTTTATAACAATTGTTTTAAAAATGGAATTCTGCCAATTCGTCTTAATCAAGAAAAAGTTGATATTTTAATGGAGCAAGCAACCAATAAAAATAAGTTAACTATAGATCTAGAGGAACAAAAAATTATTTCTGAAGATGGAGATTCAATTGATTTTGCTATTGATGAATTTAGAAAAAAATGTTTATTAGAGGGTCTTGATGATATTGGTTTAACTCTTCAAAAAAAAGAAAAAATAACCCAATACGAAACTAAGCTAAAATCATCACATCCTTGGATTATTTAAATGAGTAATAAAAAAATTCTTGTTTTACCAGGTGACGGTATTGGTAATGAGGTTATGGCAGAAGTACTTAACATCATTGATTGGTTATCCCGATCCCGATCTATGTCATTTGATATATCTGAGAGATTAGTTGGAGGAACGGCATATGATAAAGAAGGTGACTCTATAAGCGATGCAACTATGCAAGAAGCATTAGAATCAGATGCAGTACTATTTGGCGCAGTCGGAGGGCCTAAATGGGATTATGTTGAAAGAGACAAACGTCCTGAAGCAGCTCTTTTAAGATTAAGGAAAGAATTAGATTTATTTGCTAATTTACGACCAGCTGTTGTTTTAGATGCTCTTTCTGAATCTTCCTCTTTGAAATTAGATTTAGTAAAAGGATTAGATATTTTAATAGTAAGAGAATTAACAAGTGGTGTATATTTTGGTCAACCAAGAGGAATTTCTAAAATTAGTGATACAGAAAGTAAAGCAATTGATACTCAAGTTTATACTACATCAGAGATAGAAAGAGTATCAAGAGTTGCATTTGAATTAGCAAAATTAAGAAAAAACAAAGTTTCATCAGCAGAGAAATCTAATGTTATGGAAACAGGTTTATTTTGGAGAAATATTGTTACTGAATTACATAGCAAAGAATATTCTTCAGTCGAGCTAGAACATATATTAGCAGATAATTGTGCAATGCAACTTGTTAGATATCCAAAACAATTTGATGTTATCTTAACAGATAATCTTTTTGGAGATTTACTTAGTGATACTGCCGCTATGTTAACAGGATCACTCGGCATGCTTCCTTCTGCATCTCTTGGACCAGTAAAAGCAAATGGTACTAGAGCGGCTATGTACGAACCAGTTCATGGAAGTGCTCCAGATATTGCTGGTCAATCGAAAGCTAACCCACTTGCAATGATTATGAGTTTTGCAATGATGCTCAAATATAGTTTTGATATGGAAGAAGATAGCAAATTAATTGAAAAGGCTGTTCAAAATGTTTTGTTAAAAGGTCTAAGAACTGCTGATATTAAGGATGGGGGAGATAAAATAATTTCTACTAAAGAAATGGGTGATGCTGTTATAGAAGAGTTGAAAGTTTTATCAGGAAATTAAATGAGTAAAAAATATAATATAGCAGTAGCAGGGGCCACAGGAGCAGTAGGAACAGAAATTGTTCAAATTTTAGAACAAAGAGATTTTCCAATTGACAATTTATTCTTGTTGGCATCCTCAAAGTCAAAAGGAAAAAAGGTAGAATTTAGAGATAAAGAAATTGTTGTAGAAGATTTATCAGAGTTTGATTTTGCAAAAGCAGACATAGGCCTATTTTCACCTGGAGGCAAAATATCTGCAGAATATGCCCCTAAAGCAGCTAAAGCAGGATGTTTAGTAATAGACAATACGTCACATTTTCGCATGCAACAAAATATTCCCTTAATAGTACCCGAAGTAAACTCAAATGCACTCGATGAATTTTTTGAAGATGAAAGTAGAGCTAATATAATTTCCAATCCTAATTGTTCAACAATACAAATGGTTGTTGCTTTAAAACCACTTCATGAAAAAGCAATTATAAACAGAGTTGTTGTGTCCACATATCAAGCAGTATCTGGTGCAGGGAAAACAGGTATGGATGAATTATTTAATCAAACACAGAACGTTTATGCAAACCAAGAATTAAAAAAAGAAAAGTTCACAAAACAAATTGCATTTAATGCTATTCCCCATATTGGAGCTTTTTTAGAAAATGGTAATACTGAAGAAGAACAAAAAATGATTGATGAGACAAAAAAAATTTTAGACGTGGGGATTAATGTTTCAGCAACATGTGTTAGAACATCTGTTTTTATAGGACATTCAGAAGCTATAAACATAGAATTTGATTCTCCGATAGATGAAAAAGAAGCTAACGACATTTTGTCTAAATCTGAAGGTATTTCAGTAATTGACCATAGAAAAGATGAAGGTTACATCACTCCAGTAGAAATAGCAGGAGAAGATAAAGTTTATATCAGTAGAATTAGGAATGACCAATCAATAGATAACGGTTTAAACTTATGGGTTGTATCTGATAATCTGCGAAAAGGAGCAGCTCTGAATGCTGTTCAAATTGCTGAATTAGTAATTTCTAAATATTCAAATTATATAAAAATTTAATTATCCAGTATTAACCTTTTTCCATAATTAAATGGCGGTCTCGTAGGGACTCGAACCCCAAATCCATGTTCCGAAGACACGTGTGATATCCATTTCACCACGAGACCAATTTTTATTATACATTATTTTTTTATTTATATCTGCAAACTACCAAGAACTATTAGGCTGTTTTAAGAAAACTTCTTCTTCAGGGGTAGACTTACGTTTTAATATCTTGTTTCTATGAGGATATCTTCCAAATTTTTTTATTGGTATAGTATGATCATCCCATGCTTTTTTAATTTTATCAAAATGCTCAAACGATTTTAAATAAGTATCAATAAGTTTATGTGCAAAGACATGATCACTGATATCTTCACTATGAATAAGTGGCATTAAAAGAAAATGGATTTTACTTTGATCCAATTCTTCAATATATCCTCTATCAACAGCTTCATTAACAATTAAACGAGTCTTATAATCTTGTTCAAAAGCAGCTGGACTTTCTCTAAAAAGATTTCTAGAAAATTGATCTAAGAGAATTATTAGAGCAACACATTCCTCCGCAGTATCTTGCCATTCATCATATTCATTATTAATTGCCTTTTTTAGGTCTGCTAGAAATAATTTTTTAATTTTTTTATCATATTTATCATCTTTTTTAAACCAATCCTCCATACTAGATTGAATAAACCAGAAATCTAAAATTGTTTTTGCCCTTTCATTCATATGAGAGCTATAATATAGAAGATCAACTTTCATGACATTAATTAATTTAAACAATAATATCACCAAGTGCCGTCAGTGTTCGCGCTTGGTAAACTTTAGAGAAAAAATTGCTATTGAAAAAAGACGACAATATATTGATCAAACTTATTGGGGAAAACCAATAACAGGATATGGTGATATTAGTTCTCAATTACTTATGATTGGACTTGCTCCAGCAGCACATGGAGGAAACAGAACAGGAAGGGTTTTTACAGGAGATAAGTCTGCTGATTTTCTATTTAAGTGTCTTTACAAAGCAGGGTTTTCAAATCAAAGTATTTCAATATCTAGAGATGATGGATTGAAACTAAAAAACCTTTATTTAACTACAGCTTTAAAATGTGTTCCACCAGAAGATAAACCTAAGCCTGATGAATTAAAAACCTGTTTTAAGTTTTTTAAAGAAGAAATTAATCATTTAAAAAAAATAAATACAATTGTTGCTTTAGGAAAAATTGCATTTGACGCATGTCTAAATTTTTATATGCAAGATTATGACCTTAAGAGAAAAGATTTTATATTTCAGCATGGAACTGAATATCTTCTTCCTGATAAAAAAATTCTAATTGGTTCCTACCATCCTAGTCCTAGGAATGTGAATACTGGTAGAATAGATGAAAATAAAATGTTGAGATTATTAAAAAAAGTTAAAAAAGTTATGGATCGATAATGCCAATAAGAAGAAAATCTAGCATTGATAAACAATATTATGAAAGTATCGGGCAAGGAATGTTATTTGGCCATGATAACATTCACTTTAAAACCATAAATCTCTCAAAAAAACAACGATTTAAAGATCTTTGTAAAATCTTTCGATTAAAAAAACTTGTTAAAGATAAATCTATTTTATTAGATTTAACTATATTAAAATAAATGAAAAAGTTTTTTTCTTATGATCCAAAACTTTTAGTGTACGGTTTTTTGATTGTATTTTTTGCAAGTTACGGCCAAACTTTTTTTATTTCAATATTTAATTCTGAAATTCGTTCTCATTATAATTTATCTGATGGAGAGTTTGGATTAATCTATGCTATTGCAACAATTTGTAGTGCTTTTTTATTAATCAGCTTTGCTAAATTAATTGATTATATAGATTTAAGAATTTATTCTTTGCTTATTTGTACAGGAATGATTTTATCTTGTTTAGCAATGTTTTTTTTTATTAAACATGTGCTTTTTCTTTTATTAATAATTTTTAGTTTACGTTTTTTTGGACAGGGTGCAATGGGACATGCTGGTGAAACTACAATGGCCAGATATTTTGGTAACAATCGAGGAAAGGCTTTATCAGTTTCAACCTTAGGGGGCATGACTGGCGTTATGCTTTTACCAATGTTCATAATATATTTAATGCAATATTATACTTTTAATCAACTTTGGTTAGCAGCTTCTTTTTCAATAATCATCTTAATACCTGTTATATTCTTATTATTAAATGATCAGGTAAAAAGACAAATTAATTTTAAAAAAAAAATAAGTCATGATTCTTTAAATAAGATTTGGAGAACAAGAGATTTAATTAAACAAAAAAAATTTTATATTTATCTACCTCTTTCAATAACATCTTCATTTGTTTCTACAGGATTAATGTTTCATCAAATTTTTATATTTAATGAAAAAGGATGGAGTTTAATAATGATGGGAAATGGTTTTTTATTTTTAGGAATTTTTTCAATTATAGGTTTAATAATTGGAGGTCCTATTATTGATAAATTTAATACACGGAAAACAGCATTAACTGCATTATTACCTCTTTTTTTAGCTTTGTTGGTTTTATTATTTTTTAATAATTATTTTTCACTTCTACTTTACATGAGTTTATATGGTTTAAATCATGGACTAACCACTCCTTTTATAGGGGCTCTTTGGGCTGAAATTTATGGTGTTGAAAGTTTAGGAACAGTAAAAGCTCTCCTACATGCAGGAGGAGTTTTTGCTAGCGCTCTTTCACCATTAATTTTTGGCTATTTAATTGACATAGGTTTTGGTATTTCAATTATAGTGATCATCAGTGTATTAATAATAATTGTTTCAACACTTCTTCCTATTTATAATAAACTTCCATGATTGAAAAAGTATCTGATAGTATCAAATTTTTAATGTTAGAATATGAACGGTTGTTAAAAAAACAAAAACAACAAAAGCTAACAAAATCTGAATTGGAAACACTGAATAATTTAAAAAATTTTTTAGGTAAAAATTAATGAGTTTTACAGTTCTTGATCATTATGAAGGTTTTATTTTTAATAATTTTATCAAAAGAGATAAAAATCAAATTAATTTATTAAACGATGTAGATTTAACATGGCGTGAATTTAATAAAAGCAATGTATTTTACTCTAAAAGAAAAAGATTTGGAATATATGTTTATGGTTCTGTAGGAACAGGAAAAACTTTTTTATTAAGTTTATTTTCACAGTACACTAAAGTTGCAAGAAAGATTCATTATAACCATTTAATGAAAAATGTTCACGATGCAATTAACTTAAATAATGATAAAGAAAAAAAGCTAGAAAGCTACATAAAGGATTTGTCTAAGGAAATTAAAATACTTTTTATAGATGAGTTGCATATTTTTAATATTGTTGATGCGCTAATAATAAAGAGAGTTTTTCAACTTCTAGAGGAAAATGATGTATTTGTTATGACTTCATCTAACTTTAAACCAGATGATCTCTATAAAGATGGTTTACAAAGAGCAGATTTTATTCCTTTTGTTGAACATATTAAAAAAAATTATGAACTTATTCATATGTACAGTGATAAGGATTATAGAAGAATTGCTCTTAATCAAGCGAAGACATATTTTACTCCAATAAATAATGATACTGAAGGAGAGTTTTTATCACTATTTCAGAGATTAGTTGATATAGATAATCTTACTGCTAAAATAATTAATTCTAAAAGTAGAGAGATAATATTTACTAAATGTTCTGCTAATGTAGCTTATTGTAGTTTTGATTTTATTTGTAATACAAATCTAGGTTATGAGGATTATACAAATATTGCAAAAGAGTTTAAATTAATTTTTATTGAAAAAGTGCCTAAAATGACTGATGATTTGTCTGATCAATGTAGAAGATTTATTAGTTTAATAGATATGCTTTATATAAATAAATGTTCAGTTGTTATTTTGGCAGAAAAACCAATATCTTTACTCTGTCAAATTGATAAATTATCAAAAGAATTTGAAAGAACTGCCAGTAGACTATATGAATTGACAATCATTCAGCCTTCATGAAAAAAAAAATATTAATAACAATATTATCAATAGTTATTTTGTGTTGTTTTATTTATGCGGCAGCAGGTTTCTACGTAGCTTATAGTATCCTTAAAATTGATCATACATGTGGCTTGCATGAAAACTCTGAACCTAATTCTTGGAGTACAAAGGTAGATGCACATGAATATACTAACTTATCAAGAAGTAGGTTAAGAGATAATTTTCCTTCAAAAAAATATCATCTTAAAGAATGGAAAAATATATATTTTCCTTCAAGAGAAAAAGGAATTCAGCTTAACGGTTGGTTGTTTAATTACTATGAAGATAGGCCCGTAGTGATTATTATTCATGGTATATTTCCTAATGGAAAATGTAAACCAGAGTCAAATTTAATAGCAAGTTTATTAATTCAAAAGGGGATTAATGCAATGACTATAGATCTGCGTAATTATGGTCAAAGTGATTTTACAAGTGATTATGAAGATCTTGGTTTAAAATCTTATAACGATGTTTTAGGAGCATATGATTATTTACGAGAGATAGGTTATGAAAGCAATCAAATTGGTCTTCATGGTATATCTTTAGGGGCTGTTCCTGCAATTTTTGCTGCTAATGTTGAAAAAGATATAAAAGCTATTTGGGTTGATAGTTCATTAGCAGAATTTAAAATGGTACTAAAAGATGAAATAGCAAGATACGGATTGTCAATTGAGTTTGGTCCAGCAGTTAGTTTTTTTGGTCAATTGTTGGCTGGTGTTGATCCCACTGACTTGAATCCAGTAAAAAAATTAAATAAAAATCAATTTTATTTTTTCACTCACGGGGATAAAGATGAAAGAATGTTACCCAGGCATTATGAATATTTTAAAAAATATGCATCTGAAAATAATATTAAAGCTGATTTTTGGCTGGCAAAAAATTCTTATCATGTAGATGGGATGTTTAAGTATCCTGAAGAATATTCTAAAAAAATGTATAAATTCTTTGAGGACAACTTAAAATAAAAAAGTCGGACTGTCTTTGCTAGCACGTACCTTGGCAGACACTTCTCTAGTAAAACACTCGGTTTCATCAAACGGCGGGTAAGAAGAAACAATTTCTAGGCGTTCCTCCGAAGCAAAGAAATTGAGTTACAATCCGACTATTTATAAACTACATCCAAAGTATTAATAATTCAACTTTTACGGGATATTTTAAATTGGTATTTGTTTATTTTAGATAGAAAATTACTATTATAATTTAATTTATCCACAGATTTATACACATGTAATTGAAAACGCTAATTCAACTAAATCTATTGATTTTTTTTGAATTTCTGCAAAAAAAATATACTTATGAAATATAAACTATTCAAAAATTATTAAATATTAGAGATGAATCGACCTTTATCCCCACATTTATCTATACATAAAAAAGTATTAACTGCAGTCTTTTCTATTTTTCATAGATTTACAGGTATTGGATTAAGTGTTGGGGCATTTCTTTTATCATTATGGATAATAATGTTAGCGCTAGGAGAAGAATATTATGGAATTTTTAGAACTATATCAACATTTTTTATTTTTAAAGTAATTCTTTTTATTTGGACCTTGGCAATTTTCTATCATCTTTATAACGGCATAAGATATTTAATATGGAGTTATGGAAAAATGATGGATTTGAACTTAGTTTATAAAACTGGATATGTGGTATTATTCCTATCGTTTATTTCTACTTTACTTGTTTGGTTAGCAGTATGAAGGATTATAAGACAAAATGGCTTTTTCAACGTTTAACAGCATTTGTAATGATACCTCTAACCTTCTGGTTTATATATCATTGTGTTAATTTATCCTCTCAAACATATGAAGAAATAAATTTATTTTTCTTTTCGAAGCTTAATGCTTCATTATTTTTTATTTTAATGATTTCTATGTTATATCATTCAAAACTTGGTTGCGAGACTATTATTCAAGACTATATAAAATCTGAAAGTTTAAAAAAAATTATTAACTTTACTATTAGTGTTTCGATATATTTATTTATGATACTAATATTTTTATCTTTACTAACACTGACCTTTTAAAATGACAAAAGCATATGAATTTATTGACCATCATTACGATGTTCTTGTTGTTGGAGCTGGAGGATCTGGTCTTCGTGCAACTCTAGGTTCAGCAGAAGCTGGTTTAAAAACAGCATGTATTTCAAAAGTTTTTCCGACAAGAAGTCATACTGTTGCTGCTCAAGGAGGTATTGGTGCAGCTTTAGGTAATATGGGAGAGGATAATTGGAAATGGCACATGTATGATACAGTAAAAGGATCAGATTGGTTAGGGGATCAGGATGCTATTGAATATTTATGTGCTAATGCCCCTGAAGCAGTTATTGAATTAGAAGATTATGGAATGCCTTTTAGTAGAACTGAGGATGGAAAAATTTATCAACGACCATTTGGTGGACATCTAACTAATAATGGTGAGGGTGCTCCTGCAATGCGAGCGTGTGCTGCTGCTGACAGAACTGGGCATGCTTTACTTCATACTCTCTATCAACAGTCTTTAAAGCAGAATGTAGAATTTTTTATAGAATATTTTGTTTTAGATTTAATCATGGACGATGATGTTAACTGTATTGGCATTGTTGCATTATGTCTTGAAGATGGAACATTACACCGGTTTTTATCTCATCAGACAATATTAGCGACAGGAGGTTATGGCAGGGCTTACCTTTCATCAACAAGTGCGCATATATGTACGGGAGATGGTAGCGCTATGATTTTAAGACAAAATTTACCTTTATCAGATATGGAATTTATTCAATTTCATCCAACTGGTGTGTATGGAGCAGGAGTATTAATTACTGAAGGAGCAAGAGGTGAAGGTGGTTATTTAACAAATAGTGATGGTGAGAGATTTATGGAGCGATACGCACCTAATGCAAAAGATTTAGCTTCAAGAGATGTTGTAAGTCGCGCAATGACAATTGAAATTAATGAAAATAGAGGATGTGGTGACAAAGCTGATCATGTACTATTACATCTAGAACATATTGAATCTTCAACACTTCACAAAAGACTACCAGGCATTTCTGAAACAGCAAAAATTTTTGCGGGAGTTGATTTAACAAAACAACCAATACCTGTTTTGCCAACTGTCCATTATAATATGGGTGGAATTCCAACAAATTACCGTACTGAAGTTTTAAGACCAACAAAGGACAACCCAGATAATGTTTGTGAAGGTTTAATGGCAGTTGGAGAAGCTGCCTGTGTTTCTGTTCATGGTGCAAATAGACTTGGAACAAATTCATTAATTGATCTTGTTGTATTTGGAAAAGCTTCAAGTTTAACAGCTAAAGATAAAGTTAAACCAAATAGTAAAAAAATTCAGATTAATTTTAATAAAACAGAATCAATTATAGATAGATTTGATAAAATCCGCTTTAATAAAGGTGAGCGTACAACTGGAGAAGTTAGAAGATCAATGCAGAAAGTTATGCAAGAAAAATGTGCTGTCTTCAGAACTCATGATTTAATTTCAAAAGGAATTGAAGAAATTTCAGAGATTGACAAATCTATGGATGATATTGGGTTAAAAGATAAATCTTTAATTTTTAATACCGATCTAACAGAATCATTAGAGCTACATAATTTAATGGCGCAGTCAAAAGTTACACTACATTCAGCTTTAAATAGAACTGAAAGCAGAGGTGCCCACGCAAGAGAAGATCATAAAGAAAGAGATGATTCAAACTGGCTTGTACACACTTTGTCTTGGCTTGATGATAAAGGTAATGTAAGAATGGGTAAAAGACCAGTTCAAATGAACACACTAAGTAATCATGTTCAGCCAATTCCACCTAAAAAAAGAGTTTATTAAATGGTTCAATTTGCACTACCACAAAACTCAAAAATTAAAAAAGGCATTCAGCATCCTATAAAAGAAAAATCTGAGAGTCCAAAAAAAATTGTTATATATAGATGGAACCCAGATGATAATGAAAATCCAAGACTTGATAGTTATGAAATTGATTTAAAAAAATGTGGACCAATGGTCCTTGATGCTTTGATGAAGATTAAAAATGAAATTGATTCTTCTTTAACTTTTAGAAGGTCTTGTCGTGAAGGTGTGTGTGGTTCATGTGCAATGAATATTGATGGTGTCAACACACTAGCATGTTTAAAACCAATTGAGGAAGTAAATGGTGAAATCAGAATTTACCCATTACCCCATATGCCAGTAGTTAAGGATTTAGTACCTGACTTAAGTAAGGTTTATAAACAGCTAGCATCAATTAAACCATGGATACAAAGATCTAAAAAACCAGAGCCTTCTAAATCTAAATTAATAGAAGAAATAAAACAAAGCCCTAAAGACAGAGAAAAATTAGATGGTCAATGGGAGTGTGTATTATGTTTTTGTTGCACAACTTCTTGCCCAAGTTATTGGTGGAATAGTGATGAATATTTAGGACCAGCAGTATTATTGCAAGCTGCTAGATGGGTAAATGATTCTAGAGATGTTGAAAGAAAAAACAGATTGCGAGAAATTAATGATTCAATGAAGCTTTATCGGTGTCACTCAATTATGAATTGTACACGTTCATGCCCTAAAGGTTTGAATCCCGCTAAAGCTATTGCTGATTTAAAGAAGGCTATTGTTACAGAAATATAATTCTTATATAGGACTTTAATGAGAAAAAAAATTGCACTTGTTGGAGCCGGAAATATCGGTGGAACTCTTGCTCATTTAATAGGTTTAAGAGAATTAGGAGACGTTGTTCTTATAGATATTGCAGATGGAATGACTAAAGGCAAGGCATTGGATTTAGCTCAATCATCCTCTATTGAGAATTTTAACACAAAATTGAGCGGATCCTCTAATTATCGTGCAATGAAAAATGCGGATGTAGTAATTGTAACAGCTGGTTTCCAGAGAAGACCCGGTATGACTAGGGATGATTTAGTGGGAAAAAATTCTGCTATTATTAAAACTGTTGGTAAAGGCATTAAATCGAATTGCCCAAATGCTTTTGTTATTTGTATTACAAATCCATTAGATGCAATGGTTAGCATTCTTCAAAAAGCAGCAGGTCTAAAATCAAATATGTGTGTTGGAATGGCAGGCGTTTTAGATAGTGCAAGATTAAAATATTTCATAGCAGAAGAGTTCAAAGTATCAGTTGAAGATGTTAGTGCTTTTGTACTAGGAGGTCATGGCGATACAATGGTGCCATTAATTCGATATTCAACTGTTGCAGGTATTCCTATACCAGAATTAATTAAACTAAAATGGTCTAGTCAGAAAAGAATAGATAAAATTATTGAGCGCACAAGAGATGGTGGTGGTGAAATAGGTCGATTAATGAAAACATCCTCAGCTTTTTATGCACCAGCCTCATCAGCAATTGCAATGGCAGAATCATTTTTAAAAGATCAAAAAAGAGTTTTACCATGTGCTGCATATTTGAGTGGACAATACGGTGTAAAAGGTTTGTATGTAGGTGTTCCTGTAGTAATAGGCAAAAAGGGTGTTGAGAAGGTTTTAGAATTAAAACTAAATGCGAATGAAAAGAAACAATTTAATCACTCTGTAAGAGCGGTGAAAAATCTTACTTCTTTGGCAAAAAAATTAACATCAAAGAAATCAACTTGACTCATTTAGTGTCAGCAGCTTAACCTAATAATTATTATTTGTAAGAAATTAAATGAACATACACGAGTATCAGGCTAAAGAAATTCTTAAAAAATTTGGATTACCTGTTCTTAATGGCAAATCTTATGTTAATAATTTAGATTCTATAGAAAATGATTTAATTGATTTAAAAGGACCCCCATGGGTAGTTAAATCTCAAATTCATGCAGGCGGAAGAGGTACTGGATATTTTAAAAATGCATTTAATGGAAAAGGTGGGGTTCAAGTTATTTTTGAAAAAAATCAAGTTTCTAATATTGCTTCTTCAATGATGGGAAATGTTTTAGTAACAAAACAAACAGGTGAACAAGGCAAATTAGTAAACAGAATTTTTATTGAAGAAGGATGTGATATTGATAGAGAGTTCTATTTTAGTTTATTAGTTGATAGAACGAAGTCTCAATTAATGATTATGATTTCTGCAGCTGGAGGTATAGATATTGAAGAAGTTGCAATTTCTGATCCAAAAAAAATAACTTATATTTATTTTACAAGCAATCAAGATATTAAACTAGATGAAAAATTGCAAAAAAAACTTAATATTAATAAAAGGCAGCTAGATGAATTAAATTCAATTACTAACAAATTATTGTTAGCTTTTAATTCCATTGATGCTTCAACAATTGAAATCAACCCATTAGTCTTAAATAAGCAAGGAAATTTCGTTTTATTAGATGCTAAAATCAGCTTAGATGATAATGCTTTATTTCGACATCCTGAATTAGTTGAATTAAAAGATTTAACGGAAGAAGATCCTTTAGAATTACAAGCAGCAGAACATGATATGAATTATGTAAAACTTCAGGGTTCAATCGGTTGTATGGTTAATGGCGCTGGTTTAGCTATGGCCACTATGGATATTATTAAACAATATGGAGAAGAGCCTGCAAATTTTTTGGATTTAGGAGGTACTGCAAATAAAGACAGAGTAATAATGGGTTTTAAGATAATTCAGTCAGATCCGAATGTTAAATCTATTTTAATAAATATTTTTGGAGGAATTATTCATTGTGACATGATTGCTAATGGCATTGTTGAAGCTGTTAAAGAATTAAATTTTAAGCTCCCACTTGTTGTTCGGTTTCAAGGAACTAATTCAAATGAAGGCAGAGATGTAATTAATAATTCTTCTTTAGGATTGATTTCTATAGATGATTTTGCTGATGCAGCAAAAAAAGTAGTGGAGCTTTCTCAAGTATAATTATGTCTATAATAATAAATAAAACTACGAAAGTGATATGCCAAGGTTTTACAGGTTCTCAAGGCACTTATCATTCTCAACAAGCAATCGATTATGGAACTCAAATGGTCGGTGGTGTTACACCGGGCAAAGGAGGGACAAAACATTTAGGTTTGCCTGTTTTTAATACTGTTAAAGAAGCAAAAGATTATACACAAGTTGATGCAACTGTAATTTATGTTCCTGCAAAATTTGCTACTCAAGCAATTCATGAAGCTCTTGATGCAAATATCAAAATTATTACTTGCATTACTGAAGGCATTCCCGTTCTTGATATGGTGGAAATAAAGAAAAGAATTATTAAACAAAAAACCTATTTTATAGGACCTAATTGTCCAGGTTTAGTAACTCCAGGAGAATGTAAAATTGGAATTATGCCAGGATTTATTCATAAGCCTGGAAAAATTGGGATTGTAAGTAGGTCAGGAACACTAACTTATGAGGCTGTTTGGCAAACTTCTCAAATAGGACTTGGCCAAACAACTTGTATAGGTATAGGTGGCGATCCTGTACACGGTGTTAATTTTATTGATTGTCTTGATTTATTTTTAAAAGATGAAGAAACAAAAGGAATTTTGATGATAGGAGAAATAGGTGGTACTGCAGAGGAAGATGCTGCAGAGTTTATTTTAAACTCTTCTACAAATAAACCAATGTCAGCATTTATCGCTGGTGTTTCAGCGCCTAAAGGGAAAAGAATGGGACATGCTGGAGCTATAATATCTGGTAATAAAGGCACAGCAGAATCAAAAATTGAAGCTTTAAGGAAAGCTAATATAGCTGTGGCACCATCTCCAGATAAAATGGGAGAAACAATGCTAGCTGAAATGCAAAAAAGGTATAATTAAATTCGAAATCTAATAATATTTATAAAAAATATTAAGTATATATAAAAGTAAAATGAATGATAATTTTTTAAATAGTTCAAATGCACCTTACGTAGCTGAGCTTTTTTTTAAGTATAAGCAAAATCCAAATAGCATTGATGAGAGCTGGAAAATTTTTTTTTCTTCATTAAATGAAGATGAATTATCCATTATGTCAGATTTTGGTGGCCCTGAATGGAAGAAAAGAAACACTAATGTTATTGATGATATTTCTTTTGATAAAGTTATTCGTTCCTCTACAAGTAGGGATTTTAATAGTTTTAAAACCTCCACATTAGATTCAATTCGCGCTTTACGTCTAATTCGTGCTTACCGAATAAATGGACATCTTATTGCTAACCTAGATCCACTTAATTTACATGAAAAAAACTATCATCCTGAGTTAGATTATAAATCATACGGTTTTTCTGAAAATGATTTGGATAGAGAGATATTTATTGATGGTAGTCTAGGCTTAGAAACTGCAACTTTAAATGAAATTATTAAAATTTTAAACAAAACTTATTCTTCATCTATTGGTGTTGAATTTTTACATATTCAATCAGTAGAACAAAAGCAATGGGTTCAAGAGAGAATAGAAGAAGTTTATAATAAAACTCATTTTACAAATCAGGGTAAAAAAGCAATTTTTCAAAGATTATTGGAGTCAGAATTATTTGAACAATATTTAGATAAAAAGTTTTTAGGGACTAAAAGATATGGAATTGAAGGTGGGGAATCAATGATTCCAGGAATTGAACAAATTGTTAAACAATCATGTTTATTAGGAGTAGAAGATATATATTTTGGTACTGCTCACAGAGGTAGATTAACTTTATTGGCTACTGTTTTAGGAATGCCATACAGGGGAATTTTATCTAAATTTCAAGGAAATTTAAATGACCCTAATGAAGTATTAGGCTCAGGAGACGTAAAATATCATTTAGGAGTATCAAGTGACAGAGAATTTAATGGAAAAAAAATTCATTTATCTCTAACACCAAACCCATCTCATCTTGAGGCAGTTGATCCAGTTGTTATAGGTAAAGTAAGAGCAAAACAAACTTTATTAAAAGACAAAAATAATAATAAAGTATTTGGAATTTTAATTCATGGTGATGCCGCAATGGCAGGACAAGGTGTGGTGGCTGAAACATTTGCAATGTCTCAACTTAGAGGTTTTAGAACAGGAGGAACAATTCATTTTGTTATAAATAATCAAATTGGTTTTACAACGAGTCCACATTATGGTCGCTCGGCTCCTTATTGTACAGAGATTGCTAAAATGGTCCAAGCACCAATTTTTCATGTCAATGGTGATGACCCAGAGGCAGTAGTACATGTTTGTAGACTGGCAGCAGAATATAGAAATTTATTTAAAGAAGATGTGGTAATTGATATGTTTTGTTACAGACGTTCTGGACACAATGAAGCAGATGAGCCAATGTTTACTCAACCTTTGATGTATAAAAAAATTAAGGAACAACAAACAACACTTAATTTATATAAAGAACAGTTAATAAAAGAGGAAATATTAGTCGAAGAAGAAGCTAAACTTAAATTTTTAGAGTTTAAAAAATTTTTAGATAATGAATTTGAATTATCGAAATCTTATAAACCAAATAAAGCTGATTGGTTAGATGGAACATGGATAGGAATAAAGATTGCTTCGATTGATGCAAGACGAGGAAAAACATCTTCAAATGAAGAAGATTTAAAAAAAATTGCAAAAGAGATTCATACTATTCCTGAAAAATTTAATATCCATAAAAGAATTAAAAAAATATATAACGATAGATATCAATCAATTGTTGAAAGTAATAATATTGATTGGGCTACAGCAGAAGCACTCGCATTTGCTACATTACTTAAAGATGGTTATGGGGTTCGTCTTTCAGGACAAGATGTAGGTAGAGGAACATTTAGTCATCGTCATGCTGTATTATATGATCAAGAAAATGAAAAACGATTTGTTCCTCTTCGTCACTTTAGAAAAGAACAAGCTCTATTTGAAATTGTTGATAGTTTTCTATCTGAATTTGGAGTGCTTGGTTTTGAGTATGGCTATTCTCAAGCAGATCCAAAAACTTTAGTGCTTTGGGAAGCTCAATTTGGTGATTTTTCTAATGGAGCACAAACAATTATTGATCAATTCATTACAACTGGTGAGAGAAAATGGTTACGTATGTCTGGTTTAACTTTATTACTTCCTCATGGACACGAAGGACAAGGCCCAGAACATACAAGTTCTCGAATAGAAAGATTTTTACAAATGTGCGCCGAAGACAACATTCAAGTTGCAAATTGTACTAGTCCTGCGAATTACTTCCATATTTTAAGAAGACAAATGATGAGAAATTTTCGCAAACCACTAATTTTGATGACACCAAAATCAACTCTTCGTCATAAAAGAAATACTTCAAAAATAGAAGATTTTATAAATGGTTCAACCTTCCATAGAATTTTATACAATCCTTTATCTAATAAAAAAATAAAGGATATTGATAGATTAATTTTTTGTTCAGGAAAAATTTATTTTGAGTTGCAGGATCATATTAATGAACTTAAAATTAATAATATTCATATAATTCGGTTAGAACAATTATACCCATTTCCATATGAAGCATTAAAACAAATAACAAAACAATTTATTCATTGTGAGATGATTTGGTGTCAAGAAGAACCTAAAAATATGGGGGCATGGCAATTCATTGAAGACAGACTAAAGTCAGTATTGCATATTATAGGTTCTAAAAGAGAATTATTTTTTATTGGTAGAAGAGCCTCTGCATCTCCAGCAACTGGAGTGTTTGATAGACATATTGCAAACCAAAAAAATATTATTAGACTAGCTACTGAAGCTAGTCTAGATGAAGTAGAAAAAGAAAAAATAGGGGTTTCGCTTGTTAAATATAAACTGCCAATTGAATAAACAATCTAAAATGTTAATAAGAATATAAAATGTCTATAGAGTTAATAGTACCAACTCTTGGTGAATCAATAACAGAGGCTACTGTCTCAAAATGGTTAAAAAAAGTTGGAGATTCTTTTGAAGTCGATGAACCTTTAGTTGAAATCGAAACAGATAAAATTACTGTTGAAATTCCTGCACCAAGTGCAGGATCAATTTCAGAAATTAAAGTAAAAGAAGGAGCTGATGTTAATATAGGTGGTGTTCTAGCTCTTTTGGGAGATAGTCAAAAATCAAACAATATTTCAAAAAAGAATAGTAAAATTGAAAACAATTCTGAAGTAAAAGAAGAGCATAAAAAACTAAAAAATAAAACAGATAATATTATCTCATATAAAAATGAAAATAATAAATTATCGCCTTCAGTAAAAAAACTAATTGAGGAAAATCATTTAAGTGCTAATCAAATTTTACCTACTAGATCAGACGGTCGTTTGACTAAAGAAGATGTAATGAATTTCATTAAGACTTCATCATCTTCACTACAATCTTCTAAAGAAAGAGAAGAAATAGTTAAAATGTCAAAGATTAGAAAAACTATAGCAACTAGACTAAAAGAGTCTCAAAATACAGCAGCAATTTTAACTACATTTAATGAAGTAGATATGTCTGAAATAACTAAAGTTCGAGAATCTAAAAAAGAAGATTTTTTGGAGCGGTATAATGTCAAGCTTGGAATTATGTCTTTTTTTGTAAAAGCAGTTGTTCAAAGTTTACAAGAATTCCCAGCTGTTAATGCTGAAATTAGAGATGAAAATATCATCTATAAAAATCATTTTGATATCGGGATAGCTGTAGGAACTGAAAAAGGTTTAGTTGTTCCTGTTCTTAAAAATGCTGATACTATGTCATTTGGAGATATTGAACAAAAAATTGTTGAGCTTAGTACGAAAGCAAAAGATGGAAGTCTAACAATGGAAGATTTAACAGGTGGCACCTTTACTATTTCAAATGGAGGGATTTATGGATCTATGTTAAGCACTCCAATTATTAATAGACCCCAATCAGGCATATTAGGGATACATAACATTCAAAAGAGAGCAGTTGTTATTGATGATGAAATTGTTATTCGACCAATGATGTATCTTGCTTTTAGCTATGATCACCGCATTATAGATGGAAAAGAAAGTGTAGGATTCTTAGTTAGTATAAAACAATTATTGGAAAATCCATCTAAATTAATTTTAGGAGTATAGATGGTAGATTTTGATTTAATTGTAATTGGTGCAGGACCTGGGGGATATGTAGCAGCGATTAGAGGGGCTCAATTAGGAATGAAAGTTGCTTGCATTGAAAAAGAAAAAACATTAGGTGGAACTTGTTTAAATATTGGTTGCATTCCTTCTAAGGCACTTTTAAATTCATCAGAGAAATATTTTGAAATTTCCAAACATTTAGATGAACACGGAATATCTACTGGTAAAGTTGCTCTAGACTTATCTAAATTAATGCAACGCAAAAACAAAATAGTTAAACAATTAACTTCAGGAATTGGTTTTTTATTTAAAAAAAATAAGATTACACATATTCAAGGATTCGCTTCTTTTATTGATAATAAAAAAATTAAAGTTACTACTTCTGAAGGTGAAAAAAATTACACAGCAACAAATTTTATCATTGCAACAGGTTCTACTTCCATTGCAATTGATGCGATACCTGTAGATGAAAAACAAATTGTTACTTCTACGGGAGCTTTAGCACTAGAGTCAGTGCCAAAATCTCTTTTAGTTATTGGTGGTGGTTATATTGGCTTAGAGATGGGTTCCGTATGGAGTAGACTTGGATCAAAAGTTACAGTGGTAGAAGCATTAGATAGAATTGTTCCAACTATGGATGAAGAAATTGCTAAAGAATTTATGAAATCTCTTCAAAAACAAGGATTAGAATTTAAACTTTCCCATAAAGTTATATCAACAAAAGGCGGTAAATCTGGTGTTGATGTTTTGATGGAAACTTCAGATAAGAAAGAAATTGCTGAAAAATATGATGTGGTTTTAATGTCTGTTGGTCGTCAACCAAACACGGACGGTCTTAATTTAGAAGGGATTGGTGTAAAATTAAATCAACAAAAATCTATTAAAATAAATACTAAATTTAAAACAAATATAGATGGAATTTTTGCTATCGGAGACGTTGTTCCTGGTCCAATGTTGGCTCATAAAGCTGAGGAAGAAGGAGTTGCTTGTGTGGAATTTATAAATGATCAAAAACCTCATATTAATTATAATATTATTCCGGCAATTGTTTATACCAATCCTGAAGTTGCATCTGTTGGTAAAACAGAGAATCAACTAAAGGAAGAAAAGATTGATTATAAGGTAGGTAAATTTCCTTTTATGGCAAATGGAAGAGCACTTACAACATCATCTACAGGGGGTTTTGTTAAAATTTTAGCAGACTCCAAAACAGATCAAATCCTCGGAGCCCATATTATTGGTCATGATGCAGGACAACTAATTGCTGAAATTGTAACCACGATGGAATTTGGAGGAAGCTCTGAAGATATTGCACGTATATGTCATGCTCACCCAACCACAAGTGAAGCTGTAAAAGAAGCTGCAATGAATATAGAAGGAAGGGCTATTCATATATAAAAGAAATAATGGTGTTTATAATTAAATTTTTGCTAAATCCATTGCTTTTTTGTATTTTTTTGATGACTGTTTTACAACTGCTTGACCGCATCTCATAATCTTTCTTTTATGATCAAAAGTCATTTTTGGTTCGCCATGCAATTTCCATCCATTAGATAATGCTTCAGTAACTCTTTGGCAAAAATCAATAGTATCATCATCTGTTATAAATCTATAACCTTTCATCATTAACTCCTTATTTTATATTTAATAGATTAATTTCTATGATTTTAATTAAATATTCTACAAGATCAGTTTGCATATCAACTGTAAATTTATTTTTATCTTTAGACCCCATAGCTAAAACAATTATGTCTTCATTAAATTTAATTTTTAACAAAATATATGATTTAATAATTGAGGATTTATTTGGAAAAAAAAGTAACAAACCCTTAGGGTTTTGATTTAAGTTTGTTATAGCTTTGTTTTTAAAATAACTATGTGCAATTTTTGAATCAATTTGTATTAAATTATCAACTTTAATATCTTCCCTTGTAATAAAGCAATTCATTTCATCACATCCAAGAATTATTTTAAGATCACTTTTGATAAGGCTTATAAGTTTTGGTAAATTTTTAATATTTAAAATTCTTATTGTTGATTTTAAAACTCTTTTTTGAGCATTAAGATGGCTTTTTCCTGCAAGCAAAATTTGTGTCATTTGATTTTGTAAATCAATATTTTCCTGATTGATTTTTTTATATCTATACACCTGCAGATCAATTACTTTTTCTGAACCTTTATCTTTTAAAGGAATTTTTAAACCTCTTATTATTTCAGGATATTTAATGAAAAAGTTTTTATTTTTTTTTAAAAATTTTATTACCAGTTCTTCTTGAGAACTGATTTCATCATTTTTTTTCATTTATTTTGGAATTATTGATTGCCCTGTTTTTTTCCAATCTTCTAAAAAGGCAGTTAATCCTTTATCTGTTAAAGAATGATTGTATAATTCATGAATAACTTTTGGAGGCAATGTTGACACATCGGCACCTATTATTGCAGCATCAATAACATGTTGGGCTGATCTAATAGAGGCAACAAGAACCTCTGTTTTAAAGTCATAATTGTCATATATATCAACAATATCTTCTATGAGATCCATACCGTTTTCACCAATGTCATCCAAACGCCCAACAAAAGGAGATATAAAAGAAGCACCTGCCTTTGCTGCCAATAAAGCCTGAGCAGCAGAAAAGCATAGAGTAACATTAACCATAATATTTTTCTCTCTTAGCGCTTTGCAAGTTTTTAAACCATTTGGAGTGAGAGGCACTTTCACAGCAATGTTTTTTGCTAGAGATGCCAAATATTCACCTTCTTGTAACATGGTATCAAAGTCTGTTGCAGTAACTTCTGCGCTTACCGGACCTGAAACAATAGAACAAATTGCTTTGATAGTTTTGGCCATATCATCACCATTTTTAGCGATAAGAGAGGGATTTGTTGTGACCCCGTCAACGAATCCAGTTGGGATAAGTTCTTCTATTTCTTTAATATTAGCTGTATCAACAAAGAATTTCATTGATTGCTGTATATCATATAAGTGATATTTAAAAAGTTAAGATTATAAAAATTTAGAATAGAATATGTACTATAACATTATTGTTGATAGACCTTTTGATCAAGTTTTTACTTATAAAGCTGATCATCAATCATTAGAGGTTGGCCAAGTCGTTATTGTTCCATTTGGTAAATCTGAGCAGATTGGAATTATTTGGGAACCCGATGTTAAAAAACCTAATTATAAAATAAAAAAAATAAATACAGTAATTGATGGAATTAAATTAAATGAGAAAAATATAAAATTTTTAAAATGGGTAAGTGATTATACTCTCGCTCCTTTAGGGTCTGTTTTAAAATTGTTAACAATAAATAAAGAAATTGTGAGTTATAATAAAGAGAAGAAAACACTTCTTATTCCAAAATTTAAATCCACAAAACTTAATAAAGAGCAAAATAAAATTAAAAAAAGTATTATGAAAATCCAAAAATTATCTGATAAACCAATTGTTTTAGAAGGTGTAACAGGTTCAGGGAAAACAGAAGTATATTTTGATTTAATTGAATTGGAAATTAAACAATCTAAACAGATTCTTATTATGGTTCCAGAGATTAGTCTCACTCCTCAATTAGAAAATAGATTTAAGGACAGATTTGGGATGGAAATTGATATCTGGCATTCTAAGATTACACCAAAAAAAAGAAAAGAAATCTGGCATAAATGTTATAATGGTGATCCTATTGTTATTGTAGGTGCACGCTCAAGTTTGTTTTTACCTTTCAAAAATTTAAGTTTAATTGTTATCGATGAGGAACATGATTCTTCTTATAAACAAGAAGATAATATACGATATCAAGCAAGAGATTTGGCAGTTGTAAAATCAAGCATAGAAAATAATAATCTTATATTGACTTCTGCTACACCTTCACTTGAAACAATTAATAATATTAATAATAAAAAATATCATCATGTTTTTTTATCAAAACAATATTCCGGATTACCACTCCCAGAAATATTTTTAGTTGATTTATCAAAAAATAAGTTAGAAAGAAATAAATGGATTTCCTCATTACTAAAAGTTCAAATTGAAAATTGTTTAGAAAATAAAGAACAAGCATTAATATTTTTGAATCGAAGAGGTTACTCACCTTTAAGTTTATGTGTTGATTGTGGATACCGACATCAATGTCAACAATGTTCATCCTGGTTAGTGATGCATCAACAAAAAAAGCGATTGCTTTGTCATCAGTGCGGCAGAATAGAAGAGATGTCTTTTGATTGCCCAAAATGTCTAGCCAAAGGGTCTATAAAATTTGTTGGACCAGGTGTTGAAAGAATTGCTGAAGAGCTTAATCAAAAATTTTCTGAAAAAAAAATTGGCGTTATGTCAAGTGACATTATTAATTCACCAAAGAAAATAAAGAATTTAATTACAAAATTTTCTAATAAAGAAATTGATATCATAGTAGCAACCCAAATAATGGCAAAAGGTTATGATTTTCCCAATCTATCACTAGTAGGCATTATTGATGCTGATGCCGGATTGTTTGGCGGTGATATGAGAGCTATAGAAAAAACTTACAATATGTTACAGCAAGTTAGCGGTAGAGCCGGTAGATCCCAACAAGCAGGAAAAGTAATTATTCAAACATACTATCCAGAACAGCCTATTATACAATCTTTAAAAAAAAGAGATCGTTCTGCTTTTATTAAACAGGCATTAATAGAAAGGGAACAATTTAATATACCGCCTTTTGGGTTTATGACTTCAATAATTATTTCAGGATCATCAAAAGCTAATGTCCTAAAAATTTCACAAAAATTAGTATTTGAAAGTAAACATTCTGAAAAGATTGATGTTCTTGGTCCGGTTGAGGCTCCTATTAATTTATTGAAAGGACAATTCAGATATAGGATTCTGCTTAAGGGAAACAACAGGAAAAACTTGAATATTTTTACTAAAAAAATGCTCAGATCAACCAAGATACCCTCGTCAATAAGGGTTGTGGTTGATGTTGATCCTTATACATTTATGTGATTTATTCACAATTAGAGTCGAAATATCAAAATTTACATATTTGACGCATTAACTGGGAGTTTACCTGCTTTTTCTGATGTGTTAATAGCCACTCACTAATTCCTTACGGAGAATAATTTAATGGCATCACAACTAGCTTCAGGAGATCTTATATCTGATAGATATGCATCTGCTTTATATGATTTAGCAGCAGAAAAAAAGCTTGTTGATTCTGTGTTAGGCGACTTATCAAATTTAAAAAATATTTTAAAGGATAATAAAGAATTAAGTTTAGTTATTAAAAGTCCTTTAATAACCTCTGTTGATAAACTAAATATTTTTGAAAGCCTGTTAAAAAAAATTAATGCCAATGAACTTACAAGTACATTTCTAAAAGTAATTGAAAAAAATAAAAGATTTTCTAACCTTGTATCAATCATTACACAATTTATGAATATCAATTCACAAAAAAGAGGTAATGTTCTTGCTGATATTAAGTCAGCTGACGAATTAAATGATGATCAAAAAAATAATATTACCAATCAGTTAAAAAGTATTTTAGGTGACAAGTTATCTTTGTCCTTTGATGTTGATAAAAATATTATGGGTGGATTAATTGTTAAAGTGGGATCAAAAATGATTGATACCTCACTGGCTAATAAAATAAATAAACTTAAAATCGCAATGAAGGGGGCGTAATGGAAATAAAAGCAGCTGAAATTTCATCAGTAATAAAAGATCAGATTGCCAATTTTGAAACTAAAGCAGATGTAGCTGAGGTGGGAACTGTATTAAGTGTGGGAGATGGTATCGCACGTGTATACGGTCTTGATCAAGTACAAGCAGGTGAGATGGTAGAATTTCCAGGCGGAATCAAAGGTATGGCCCTTAACCTTGAAATGGATAATGTCGGTGTTTCAATCTTTGGTGATGATACAGGAATTAAAGAAGGTGATACAGTTAAACGTACAGGAGAAATTGTTGATGTTCCCGTTGGAAAAGAATTATTAGGTCGTGTTGTTGATGGATTAGGTAATCCCATTGATGGTAAAGGTCCTATTCAATCTTCTGAAAAAAGAAGAATTGAATTAAAGGCACCAGGAATTATTCCTCGTCAAAGTGTATCAGAACCTATGCAGACAGGTATTAAAGCACTCGATGCACTCGTTCCTGTAGGAAGAGGTCAACGTGAGCTTATTATTGGTGACAGACAGACAGGTAAAACAGCTGTTGCAATTGACACCATACTAAATCAAAAATCTGTTAACCAATCTGATAATGAGAAAGAGAAATTGTACTGTATCTATGTTGCGATTGGTCAAAAAAGATCAACTGTTGCACAAATTGTTAAAACTTTAGAGGACAACGGTTCAATGGAATACACTATTGTTGTATCTGCAACTGCATCTGAACCAGCGCCCCTTCAATTTTTGTCGGCTTATACTGGTTGTACTATGGGTGAATATTTTAGAGATAATGGTATGCATGCTCTTATTGTGTATGATGATTTATCTAAGCAAGCAGTTGCTTATAGACAAATGTCTTTATTATTAAGAAGACCTCCAGGACGTGAAGCATACCCAGGAGACGTTTTTTATATTCATAGTCGTTTGCTAGAGAGAGCAGCTAAGATGAGTGATGAACATGGTGGTGGAAGTTTAACAGCCTTGCCTATTATTGAAACACAAGCTGGAGATTTATCTGCTTATATTCCAACAAATGTTATTTCAATTACCGATGGGCAAATCTTCTTAGAGACTAATTTATTCTTTGCTGGTATTCGTCCCGCAATTAACGTTGGACTTTCTGTTAGTCGTGTTGGTTCTGCTGCTCAAACAAAAGCAATGAAAAAAATTGCTGGTCCAGTTAAACTAGAATTAGCTCAATATCGTGAAATGGCAGCATTTGCGCAGTTTGCATCTGATCTTGATGCTTCTACAAAACAATTACTTGACCGTGGCGCGAGACTGGTTGAAATTTTGAAACAAGGACAATATTCGCCGCTGACAGTATCTGAACAAGTTGTATCGATTTATGCAGGTGTTCGTGGGTATTTAGATAAAGTTGCAGTTAATGATGTTGTTCGGTTTGAGACAGAGGTTTTAAATGAAATTAGATCCAGTCATACTGATTTATTAGAAGCTATCGCAAATGAAAAAGAGTTATCAAAAGAAAATGATGATAAATTAAAATCAATTTTAGATAACATTGTTGAAAAATTTAAGAGTAACTAATAATGCCAAGTCTAAAGGATATCAAAACCCAGATTAACTCTGTAGTCTCCACAAAGAAAATTACTACAGCTATGAAAATGGTTGCGGCAAGTAAATTGCGTAGATCACAGGAGAAAGCAGTAGCGGCAAGACCATACTCTTCACGTTTAGAAGAAATGTTATCTTCACTTGCTTCATCTGCGGCATCTGGTGAGGGTATCATTAAACTTCTTACTGGTACTGGCAATGATCAAAATTACATGATTGTTCCTGTTAGTGCAGATAGAGGTCTTTGTGGTGGTTTTAATAGTAGTATTAATAGGGAAACATTTAAATTAGTAAAATCTTTAGAGAAAGATGGAAAAAATGTTCAACTTATGCCTGTCGGAAAAAAGAGTAGAGATTTTTTCAATCGTGTGATGAAAGATCAAATTTCAGAAAGCTTTATAGATCTAAATGTTTCAAATTCTGGCTATGATTCTGCACTTCAAGTATCAAATAAACTTCAAGACTTATACTTTAATGGAAAGTTCGATAAATGTATTTTGGTTTTCAATAAATTTATCTCAGCAATCACGCAAGATGTGACACAGCAACAACTCATTCCATTAGATGTATCGGAGTCTTCTAAAGAAGTTAAAGAAGATAGCAATGATGCAAAAGCAATCTATGATTATGAACCTGATGAAGAAACTATTTTAAAAGACTTACTTCCAAAAAATGTTTCTATTCAGATATTTAAAGTGTTACTTGAAAGTGATGCTGGTGAGCATGGAGCAAGAATGGCAGCAATGGATAATGCCACGCGTAATGCTGGTGAAATGATTGATGGATTAACACTAAAATATAACAGAACGCGACAAGCGTTTATAACTAAAGAATTAATTGAAATTATTTCTGGAGCTGAATCAATTTAAAAGGGGGATATATGGCTAACAATTTAACTGGAAAAATATCACAAGTTCTTGGAGCTGTTGTGGATGTAGAGTTCGATGGAGAACTGCCTGCAATCATGAATGCCTTAGAAGTTGATAATAATGGAACAAGACTAATACTTGAGGTTGCTCAGCATTTAGGTGAAAATGCAGTTCGTACAATTGCAATGGACACAACCGACGGATTAGTAAGAGGTCAAACAGTGACTGATACAGGAGCCCCCATTTCTATGCCAGTAGGTCCTGAAACACTTGGCCGAATTATGAACGTTATTGGAGAGCCAGTTGACGAAAGAGGCGATATTGGAACTACAAAAACCTATCCTATTCACCGACCTGCCCCCGAGTTTGTTGAACAGTCAACAGAAACAGAAGTTCTTGTAACAGGAATTAAGGTTGTTGATTTATTAGCTCCATATGCCCGAGGTGGTAAAATTGGATTATTTGGGGGAGCTGGTGTTGGTAAAACAGTTTTGATTATGGAACTGATCAACAACATTGCAAAAGCTCACGGTGGTTATTCTGTTTTTGCAGGAGTTGGTGAAAGAACTCGTGAAGGGAATGACCTTTATCATGAAATGATAGAGTCTGGCATTATTGATCTTAAAGGTAAAGATTCTAAAGTTGCCCTAGTTTATGGTCAAATGAATGAGCCTCCAGGAGCAAGAGCAAGGGTTGCTTTATCTGGATTAACACAAGCTGAATATTTTAGAGATGAAGAAGGTCAAGACGTGTTATTCTTTGTTGATAATATTTTTCGATTTACTCAAGCCGGATCTGAGGTATCAGCTCTTTTAGGACGTATTCCTTCAGCAGTTGGTTATCAGCCAACATTGGCTACTGATATGGGTGCATTGCAAGAGCGTATTACAACAACAAAAAAAGGATCTATCACTTCAGTTCAGGCAATTTATGTTCCTGCTGATGACTTGACAGATCCTGCTCCAGCAACATCTTTTGCTCATTTAGATGCAACAACAGTTTTAAATAGAGCAATTTCAGAAAAAGGCATTTATCCAGCAGTAGATCCACTTGACTCAACTTCTAGAATTTTAGATCCACAAGTTGTTGGTGAGGATCACTATAGAGTAGCAAGGGAAGTACAAAGAGTATTACAAACCTATAAAAGTTTGCAGGACATTATTGCAATTCTTGGAATGGATGAATTATCAGAAGAAGATAAACTTACAGTTGCAAGAGCAAGAAAAATTGAGAAGTTTTTAAGTCAACCTTTTTTTGTTGCAGAAATCTTTACTGGTTCTCCAGGGAAGTATGTTGATCTTGAAGATACAATCAAAAGTTTTGATGGGCTTGTTAAAGGTGAATATGATCACATGCCGGAAGCTGCTTTTTATATGGTTGGCGGTATGGATGAAGCAATTGAAAAAGCTAAGAAATTAGAGGCTGAAGCAGCATAATGGCAACAATCTCTTTTGATTTAGTTTCACCTGAAAACCTCATTTTTAACGATGAGGCAGGAATGATTATTGTTCCAGGCAAGGACGGCGATTTTGGCGTTCTTCCTGGACACAGCAAAGTTATGTCATCGTTAAGACCTGGAAGAGTTATGGTTTATGGTGAAGATAAAAACTTACTAAAAGCATTTTTTGTATCCGGTGGTTTTGCTGAAGTAAATCCAGAAAAATGTATAATTCTTGCGGAAAGTGTTAATGAAATTAACACACTTGAAAAATCAGTTATAGAAAAAGAAATTCAAGATTTAGATAGCGAAGAAAATGATATTGCCAAAGAACAATTATCAATAGCTAGAGCAAAATTAAATGCACTAGAATCAAATTTTTACGAAAAAATTTAAAAAGAAATATCCATTAAAATAACTCTGTAAATTCATTTAATATTTTTTGGTAAATATTTTTTTTGAAAGGTACAGCATTCTTAACTAAATCATTACAATTCATCCATTTCCATTCACTAAATTCTGGATTTTGAGTCTCTACATTTATATCTTTGTCTTTACCTAAGAATTTAAAAATAAACCATTTCTGTGTCTGTCCAATATAAATTTTCCCCCAAGGTAGATGTTCAAGAGTTTCTTTAGGTATTTCATAATTTATCCACTGATTAGAAGTTTTATATAGTTTGGCTTTGTTAGTACCAATTTCTTCCATCATTTCCCTCCAAACAGCCTCTTCAGGATTCTCATTATCATCAATACCTCCTTGAGGCATTTGCCAATATCCACTTGGATGATCAAGTCTTCTTCCAACAAGTATGTCATTATTATTATTTAAAATCATCATACCAACACATTTTCTGTATTTATCTAACATATTTATTCTTCAATGGATTCCTCAAAAATACTTAAACCTTTAATTAGGTCTAACGCTCTTTGAAGTTGGTAATCTCTAGCCAATCTTTTATCTTTTTCACTTAATTCTATATTTTCTTCTATATTTTCTTCTGAATCTTCATTTTTATCTAATGAATCTTTAAGATCAGATTCAGAAAATCTTTTAAAATCATATGATTCAAACTCACCTTGCTCAACAATTATATCAGGCATAATACCTTTTCCTTGAATCGATTCCCCTGATGGAGTGTAATATCTGGCTGTAGTTAATCTTATACCAGAAACATTATCTGCACTTGATCTCTGGAAAGGAATTATTGTTTGAACTGATCCTTTTCCAAAAGATTGAGTACCTATTATTATTGCACGTCTATGATCTTGGAGAGCCCCAGCAACAATTTCTGCAGCAGAGGCTGAACCACCATTTATTAAAACAACAATTGGTTTACCATTGGTATGGTCTTTATTTTTTGCTCTGTATCTTCTTATATCTTTTTTCTCTCTACCTCTAGTTGAAACAATTTCACCTCTCTTAAGAAAAATATCTGCAACCTTTACTGCCTGATTTAATAATCCACCTGGATTAGATCGGATATCAAGAATGTATCCACTAACATTTTCATTTTCTTTTTGAATCTTTTTAATTGATTTTAATAAACCATCTTGAGTTTGCTCTGTAAAAGAAGTAATCCTTAAATAACCAATATCATCATATGTTTCACTTTTTACAGATTGGATTTTAATTATATCTCTAATAATCTTTACTTCAAATGGTTCAGTACCTTCTCTTGAGATTGTTATTCTAATCGGCTCACCTTTTTTACCTCTCATTAATTCTACTGCCTCATTAAGTGTTAAACCAAAAACAGGTGTATCATCAATTTGAATAATAAAATCTCCAGCTAATATTCCTGCATCGTAAGCTGGAGTATCCTCAATTGGTGAAATAACTTTTACAAAACCTTCTTCCATTGTAATTTCTATACCCAATCCACCAAATTTTCCTTGTGTGTCCATTTGCATTTCTTGCCATACTTCTTCATTCATATAGCCAGAATGTGGGTCAAGGCCTGTTAACATTCCATCAATAGCTTTTTCAATTAATTCTTGATCAGTTACTTCTTCAACATAGTCGGATCTTACTCTGTCAAATATCTGACCAAATAAATCAAGATATTCATATGTTTCTTTATTTTTTGAAGCACTGTAAGCATTATTAGAGTTTAATAATATTAATATAATTAAGAAATTTTTCATAATATTTGTCATTGTATTACCTTTTATTTACCAAATTAATTTGCAATTTTATTTTTTTCAGATTCAAAGTTAAATTCCCATAATTGTTCTAAGTTATATAATTTTCTTATTTCTTTCCTAAATAAATGAATAATAACTGAGTCAGCATCAACTATAACCCAATCACATTTTGGTCTCCCCTCAGGTGTTGTACTATTAAGCCCCATTTTTTTTAATTGTTTTACTAATTCTTCAGCAGTAGCATCAGCATGTCTCGTAGATCGACAGGTAGATATTATAAAATAGTCAGCAACAGATGATTTATTTCTCAAATCAATTATTTTTATATCTTCAGTTTTTGCGTCATCAAGTATGCTGAAGATTTTATCTGTTAATGATGATGAAGTTTTAATCTTTGGACCTCAATTGTTCTCTTTGTTTTCTTATTTCAGTTGAAGATATTTTAATTTCTTTATTTTGAATAATAGTCCAAGCTGGTAGTTTATAAAAACTTTCAATACGTATATTTTTTTCATTTATCTTGAAGTTTTTATAAAAGTTTGATGTATAACTTTTCAAAGCTTTTTCATTATAACCATATCTTCTAAACACTACAATAGGGATTTCACGCATTATTTTAGTTGCATTTTGCCATTTATGAAAGTTAATTAAATTATCAGCACCCATAAGCCATATAAAATTAATATTTTTATAATGACTATTTAAATACTTAATAGTTTGATAAGAATATTTTGAGTTTATTTTTATTTCTATTTCTTTAATTTTTATTGGTTGAGTTTTTGTAATTAATCTACAGTTTCTTACTCTTTCTTTATAACTTGCGGGTTTATTAATTTTTAGTGGATTTTGAGGGGTGACTAGCCACCAAATTTCATCAAGATTAAAAATTTTTTTAGCTTCTAGCGATATGTATAAATGTCCTTTATGAGGAGGGTCAAATGAACCTCCAAGCAAACCTATATTTTTCATTTAAGGTCTAATCTGGCCACTTCCATGAACAACATATTTAAATGTTGTTAAATGTTTAGCTCCTACCGGGCCTCTGACATGAAGTTTATCAGTAGAGATACCAATTTCTGCACCAAAACCAAATTCTCCTCCGTCAGCATATTGTGTAGATGCATTCTTAAGTATTATTGCACTGTCAATATTATTATAAAATTCAATAAATTGATCTTCATTTTCTGTGATTATTGATTCAGTATGATTTGATGAATAATTATTAATATGCTCAATTGCCCCTTTAACCCCGTTTACAATTTTAACAGAAATAATTTTATCTAAGTATTCTATTGACCAATCTTCTTCTGTTGCCGAATTAAAATTTTTATCTAATGTTTGAATAAATTCATCACCTTTTATTTCGCATCCAGCTTCATATAATGGTAACAATAATTCATATGCTTTTTCTTTTATTGCAGAGTCTATTAATAATGTTTCTGTTGCACCGCAAATTTCAGGTCTTCTCAATTTACTATTAAAAATAACTTTTTTAGCTAGATCAATATTTGCTTCTTTGTCTACGAATATATGGCATAATCCTTCTAAATGTTTTATTACTGGGATTTTACTTTTTTCATTTATTTTTTTAATCAAACTTTTTCCACCTCTTGGAATTATTACATTGATGTAATTATTCATAGATAAAAGATGATCAACAGCTTCTCTTTCAGGAGTAGGTATCATTTGAATTATATTTTTTGGAAGTCCAGCTTTATCAAATGACTCATTTATTATTTTAACAAGCTCAAAAGATGAATGAAAACTATCACTACCACCTCTTAATATTAGAGCATTATTAGACTTGAGAGATAGACATGACGCATCGATAGTAACATTTGGTCTAGATTCATAAATTACACCCAATACACCTAAGGGCACAGATATTTTCGAAAATTTAAGACCATTAGGCTGTTCCCAACTTTCAAGTATCTTGCCAATCGGTTCTGGTAAATTTTTAATATCATTTACACTTTTAATTATTCCCAATATTGAATCTTCAGTAACTTTTAAACGATTTATAAGTGGTTTAGCTAAATTATTTTTAATAGCATTATCTATATCTAATTTATTAGCATCTAATATTTTTTTTGTATTAATTTTAAGATTTTTCTCCAGGTTTTCGTATGCAATTTTTTTTTGTTCTGATTTTAATACTCTAATTTTTGTAGATGCAGTTTTTGCTTTATTTCCTAAATTATTAATTATTTCTATAATATTCATTAAACAGTTATAACTAAATCATCTTTGTGAATAATTTCATCTCTACCTTCATAACCTAAGATTATTGAAATTTCCTTACTTTTTTTTCCTATTATTTTTTTTGCTTCATTTATATCGTAAGCAGAAATACCAATAGCCACCTTTTCTTTTTTTGCATGATAAACACTAATTATATCACCTCTATTAAATTTTCCTCCTATTTCAATTACTCCAGCAGGAAGTAAACTTTTGTTATTAAGAATTGCCTTATATGCTCCTTCATCAATTTTAATAAATCCAGATTCATGTAAATGGTTTAATAACCATTGTTTTCGAGAAGAAGATGGATTTTTTATTGCGTGAAAAATAGTAGAGTTTTCATTAGAAATGGAAATGAGGGGTTTTGATTTGTTACTATTTGTAATTATAGTATTACATCCATTGTTCATACATATTTTAGCAGCCCAAATTTTGGTTACCATTCCTCCACTTCCAAGACTTGAAGTTTGAGAATTGGCCATAGATTCAATTGATTTATTTATTTTAAATACTTCATTGATTTTTTTTGCACTTTTATATTTGACTGGGTTTTTATCATAAAGTCCATCAATATCACTTAGTAGTATCAATAAATCAGCATCTATCATTTGAGATACTCTTGCTGCGAGTCTGTCATTATCACCATATTTAATCTCTTCAGTAGCAACAGTATCATTTTCATTGATTACAGGAATTATTTCATTTGCAAGAAGTGAATTCATTGTTTTTCGCGCATTAAGATATCTTCTTCTTACCTCGCTATCCTCAAGCGTTAAAAGTACTTGAGCAACATTAATTTTATATTTTTTTAAATTTTGCCTCCATTGATGAGCTAGTTCTATTTGACCAACAGATGCTGCCGCTTGTTTATCTTCTAATTTTCTAAGACTTTTATTTTTTTTAATTAAGTTTGAACCAAGAGCAATAGCTCCAGAACAAACAATAACAATTTTTGAATTTTTGTGTATTTTTGCAACATCCTTGCAAAAAACTTCCATCCATTTTGAATTAATTTTTTTATTTCTAGAATTAATTATTGATGATGAACCTATTTTAATAACTATTTTTTTATAATTATTGATCATTATAAATCTCACATTTTTTAAATAAATAATTAACAAGTTTTTCTAATCCACTATTGCTAAAACTAGAAATAGAAAATTTTTTATTATTGTTAAGTTGATTCATTTCATCAATAATTATTTTTGTGTTTTCTGGATTTAGTTCATTTTTGCTTAAAGCAATTACTTCTTCTTTTTTATCTAGATTATGCCCATACTTTTCTAGTTCTTTTCTTACTATATAATAATTATCTTTCCAATTTGAATTTGAGCTATCAACAAGATGAAGTAATATTTTGCATCGCTCAATATGTGCCAAAAATTTATCTCCCAGACCTTTACCTTCGTGAGCCCCTTCAATCAAACCAGGAATATCTGCAAGTACAATTTCTTTATCAAATTTTTTAATTACACCAAGCACAGGATGAAGTGTTGTAAAGGGATAGTCCGCAACTTTCGGTTGAGCATTTGAAATTTTAGATAAAAAAGTAGATTTTCCTGCATTTGGTAAGCCAATTATTCCAACATCAGCAAATAATTTTAAAGATAACCATAACCATTTTTCTTGTAAAGAATCTCCATTAGTAAATTTTCTTGGTGCTTGATTTGTTGAAGATTTAAAGTGTGAATTACCAAGACCGCCTTTACCTCCTTCAAGAAAAACATATTTTTGATTATTTTCTAATAAATCAGCTAGTAAAACTGATCTGTCTTCATTAAAAATTTCTGTACCTGGAGGTACTTTAATTAAAATATCTTTTCCATTTGCCCCAGTTTTATTTTTACTCATACCATCTTGACCTTTATTTGCTTTAAAGTGTTGTTGATATCTAAAGTCTATAAGTGTATTTAGGTTTTGATCAGTAACAAAAACTACATCCCCACCTTTGCCCCCATCTCCTCCATTAGGGCCCCCATATTCAATGTATTTTTCTCTCCTAAAACTTACACAGCCCTTTCCACCTTTACCAGATGCTACATATATTTTTGCTTGATCAAGAAATTTCATAGGGAAGAATAGTAATTAATCTTCTATTAATTATGCGGGTACTACAGAAACGTATGTTTTGATACGGGTTTTTTTAAATAAAACCTTACCATCAACTGTAGCAAAAATAGTATGATCTTTACCAATACCAACATTATTTCCTGGATGAAACTTTGTACCTCTTTGTCGTACAATTATATTTCCAGATATAACTTTTTCACCACCAAATTTTTTAACACCTAAACGACGACCAATAGAGTCGCGGCCATTACGTGAACTACCACCTGCTTTTTTAGTAGCCATTATTTCTTTTCCTTTGATTTTGTGGTTTTTTTATTAACTGATTTTTTAGTAGCAGTTTTTTTCTTTAGAACAACTTTTTTAACTGAAGCAGTTTTTTTCTTTGGAGCAGTTTTGGTTTCTAGTGAATTTTTTTCTAACTCCTTTTTTTCCGATACAGATTTTTTTCCACCCATGGAGATAGATTCAATTTTTAAAACTGTTAAATATTGTCTATGACCTTGAGTTGATCTGTAATTTTGTCTCTTTCTTTTTTTAAAAACAATAATTTTTTTATCTCTAATCTGATCAAGAATTTTTGCTTCAACAACTGCACCTTCAACTAAAGGTGATCCAATTTTATTTTGTGTTTTTTCAGATATAGCAAGAACATCTTTAAAAGATACATTATCTCCCTTTTTTCCTTCAAGCTTTTCTACTTTAAGAATTTGTCCCGCTTTTACAGAATATTGTTTTCCACCTGTTTTGAATACTGCTAACATAAGTTCCTTCGAATGATGGGCGTTTATATCTAAGGTCTAAAATAGTCAAATAAAAATACCTAGATTTGCTTTTTTTTGCCTAAAAAGTACTAAAAATTGTCCTTTCTCTCTCTAAGGTATCTAAAAAATTCAGTATTTGAATATTTTTTTCTTTTTTTAAATTCTGATCCCATTTCACACTCTTGATTTAAAAAAGGGTTACATTTTTTTTCTTCACCAAGATTAAAAGGTATTGATCTTCCATTAGAAATTAAATCTTTTAAAATTTTATTTTTTGTTTTTTCTAAAATTAAATTATTTTTAAAAATAAACTCTAAAAAATTTAAATTATTTTTAGTGTATTCATGACCACAAAATACTATCATTTTATCAGGTAATCTAAAAAGTTTTTGTAATGAATTTTGCATTTGTTCAAATGTTCCTTCAAATATACGCCCACAACCTAATCGAAAAAGAACATCTCCACAAAATAAAAAATTATTATTATAGTCGCACAAAACAATATGATCTAAAGTGTGACCTGGTGTCGATAGTATTTTAAATTCATTAAGAGAGGTGCTTAATAAATCACCGTCAGAAATTTTATTTATTTTTAAAGAATATAACTCTGAAGGAGAAAATATTTTTACTTCAGGATATTCTTTTACTAAGTTTACTACCCCAGATGTATGATCGCTGTGATGGTGAGTAATAAAAATATAATCTAAATTTAAATTTTTTTTTTTTAATATATTAATTATTGAATTTGCTTCTGCAGGATCTACAATTATACTTGAAGAACTATTATTATTAAATAATAAATAAGAGTAGTTATCACTAAGTTGGTTGATAATCTCTACTGATAAATTTTCCATCAATTTACAATAGCAGAGTTTTTTGCAAATATTTTATTTGTTGATTTTATCTTGATAGGTTCAAAATTCTTATAACTTAGAAGAAATATTGCTTCATGAGTGAATATATTTGCAGGAAATAATGAACTTTTAATTGAAAATTGTTTACCTTTATTTGTTAGCCCTATACTTTTTTCAATAGCTATATTCATTTCTTTACATAAATTTTCAAAATCTTTTAAAGTAAAGAAGTGTATATTTGGTGTGTCATACCATGAGTATGGAAGCCCTTCAGTAATAGGCATCTTGCCCATTAATAGTAATTGTAATCTGATTTTCCAATGACCAAAATTAGGAAATGAAACAATTGCTTTAGAGCCAACTCTTAATAATTCTTTCAATATTTTTTTAGGTTCCATCATAGCCTGTAAAGTTTGACTAAGTATAACATAATCAAAGCTTTGATTTGCATATTGAGAAAGATCTTTTTCTGCATCTCCATGAGTAATGTTTAAACCCTTAGCAATAGCTTTTGATGCCAGCCCTTGGTTTTTTTCTATTCCATGAATATTTGCTTTTAAATTTTTTTCCAGCTGCTCTATTAATTCACCTTTTCCACAACCAATATCTAAAATTCTCGACTTTTCTTTTATTAAAGATTCAATTAGATCCCAATCTTTTCTGATACTTTTAATATTATTCATTTGTTTTCCTATAATTACTTTCTAAAAATCCTTTAGTAACCTTATCTAACTCTGGCTCATCTAGTAAGAAACTATCATGTCCTTTATCTGTTTCTATTTCTAAAAAACTAACATTTTTTGATAAGTTATTTAATATTTTTACTATTTCTTTATTTTCTCTAGTTGGAAATAGCCAATCAGAAGTAAAAGATATAATTAAGTAGTTAATATGATTATTTGAATCATTAACAAATTCTAGTGTTTTGCGATATGACTCTGAATGATCAAAATAATCCATTGCTCTTGTTAAATATAAGTAAGAGTTTGCATCAAATCTTTCAACAAATGATCTACCTTGATATCGTAAATAACTTTCAATTTGAAAATCAGCATCAAATCCAAATGATATAATGTCTCTAGATTGAAGTTTTCTTCCAAATTTTCTATGCATAGCATCTTCTGATAAATAAGTTATATGAGCAATCATTCTTGCTACTGACAAACCTCTCTCTGGAACAGTTTTTTCTTCACTATAATTTCCTTTATGCCAATTAGAATCATTCATTATGGCTTGTCTACCCACCTCGTGAAAAGCAATATTTTGAGCAGAGTGTTTAAGAGCACCAGCAATATGAATAATTGATTTAATTCTATTTGGAAAATCTATAGACCACTGTAAGGCTTGCATAGCTCCCATAGAGCCTCCAACTACACTAAATAATTGATCAATTTTTAAGGCATCTAATAATTTTGCTTGAGCATCAACAATATCTTTTATTGTTATAGAAGGAAATTCACCACCATAAATATTTTCATTACTATCTTTTTTATCTTTTGGACCTGTAGATCCTGCACATCCACCAAGTACATTTGAACAAATAACAAAAAATTTATTTGTATCAATTGGCTTATTTGGACCTACCATTCTTGACCACCATCCATCACGTCCAGTAATAGGATTTTTACCTGTCACATATTGATCACCTGTTAATGCATGACAAATCAATATTGCATTTGTTTTATTTTGATTAAGCGTTCCAAAAGTTTTATATGCTAATCTGTAATTATTTAACAAATACCCTGATTCAAGTTTAAAATCTACATTTGTAAAATCAACAAAATTACAATCCAATTCTTTATCTTTTATTATTTTAAAATTACTCATAAATTCATAACTATCCAACCAAAGTGAGAATTTTATTTTATGAGGAGGTATCACGCTTTAGCTGTTTAGATACACACCCGCAAGCTGTCTCAAATCGGTGTAAATGTGGTATTTAATTTATATCTATTTTTTGTCAATATTTCTTCATTTTTTCCAATAAATTACTGTTTATTTTGATTTATTGTCATTTAATTTGTAAAGACAGCCACATAATATGGATAATAATAAAATAGAGTTATTGAGAAATAATATTAATTCGCTTGATGATAAAATTTTAGATCTTTTAAAACAAAGAGCTGAAATTGTTACAGAAATTGGAGCATATAAAAAATCAAAAATTGAAGTAGTTGATATTGAAAGAGAAGAAAAAGTTCTAAATAGACTTTTAAAAAATTCACAAATCAAATATTCTAAAGACTCCATAGTTAGAATTTGGCGAGAAATTTTTCAAGCTTCAACAAAATTACAACAAAATACGATCTCTGCAATAGATACAAAGAGATCAATAAACTCAATAAAAATTTATAAAGGGGGAAAATCTTCTGTTAAGGGTAGAGATAATATAATTAAATTATCTTCTAATGAAAATTCATATGGTCCTTCCCCTAAAGTTATAGAGTACATCAATAAAAATGAGATACTTTTAAAATCTCATCGTTATCCAAATATAGATGGAGTTAAATTAAGAGAAAAATTAGCCAATGTTAATAATTTAGATCCTGCACGTATAATTATTGGCTGTGGTTCTGATGAAACACTTCTTTTTACTGCTTTAGCTTTTTGTCAAGATGGTGATGAAATTATTCATGCAGAACATGGTTTTGAGATGTATTCAATTATATCCAAAATAGTAGGTGCTACATCTAAAATAATAATAGAAGATGAAAACTACAAAATAAATGTAAAATCAATTCATAATGCAGTAACTCCTTCAACTAAAATTATATACTTAGCTAATCCCAATAATCCTACTGGTACTTATTTGACCCGCAAAGAAATTGTTGAACTTTTAAAAATTTTGCCAAAAAATATAATTGTTGTTTTGGATGGCGCATACGCAGAATATGTTATTAAGGATGATTACGATGGAGGCTTCTCTTTAGTTAATGAATTTGAAAATGTTATAATAACTAGAACATTTTCAAAAGCATTTGGTCTTGCAGGTTTGAGAATTGGCTGGTGTTATTCTAGTGAAAAAGTTGCTTCTATTCTAAATAAAGTAAAAGGTCCTTTCAATACACAGACTATATCTCAAGAAATAGCTATTATTGCCCTGGAGGATAAGGATTATTTAAAAAAAATTATTAATAATAATGATAAAATTAAAAGGTGGTTTGAGCAAGAGTTAAAAAAACTTAATATTAATACACGACCATCAGAAGGAAATTTTTCTTTTATTGAATCATCTCAAGAAAAGGCTATTAAAATCTCTACACATCTAACAAATGAAGGAATACTTGTTCGTCAATTAGATAGTTATGGATTATCTAACTGTCTTCGTATTACTATAGGTACAAAACAAGAAATGGAAATAACTATTAAAGCTCTAAAAAAAATATCATAAATATGAAAAAATTTAATTCAGTTTTAATTATTGGAATGGGTCTAATAGGCTCATCAATTTCAAGAGCATTAATTGAAAACCATATAACAAATAATATTTATGGACTAGATTGTGACGAAAATGTTATACAAAAATGTAAAAATTTGAATATACTTACTAAAGGTGAAACAGAATTAAATAAATTTGATATTCAGTTCGATCTAATTGTTATTTGTACCCCATTAAGTAGTTATAAAAATATATTTAATTCATTAGCAGAATTTGTTTTACAACCAACTCTAGTAACAGATGTTGGCTCAACTAAAATGAGCACAATTAAAGATTTTACAAATGTTACTAATAATAAGTATATGACATTTATTCCATCACATCCAATTGCTGGTTTAGAAAAAACTGGACCAGAACATGGTTTTAGCAAATTATTTAATGACAGATATTGTATATTAACTCCCTTTGAAAAAAATGATGATGCACTTAATAGAATAAGTGAAATGTGGAAGTCAATTGGAATGTCAATTGAAATGATGGAACCAGATAGACATGATAGAGTTTTAGCAATGACGTCTCATATTCCACAATTAATTGCTTTTTCTGTAGTTGGTACAGCAACAGAGTTAGAGTCTCATATGAGAGAGGAAGTTATTAAATATTCAGCTGCAGGCTTTAGAGATTTTACACGACTTGCAGGAAGTGATGCTATTATGTGGAGAGATGTTTATGATAAAAATAAAGATGCTGTATTAGAAATGTTAGGAAGATTTAGTGAAGATCTCTCTACATATCAAAAAGCAATTAGAAATGGTGATTTAGAATTTTTACAAAATAAATTTAATCAATCCAAAAAAATTCGAAAAGAGATTGAGGATATTGGACAAGCAGGAAGCTTTGACCCAACTGAAAAAAAAAATTAATCTAATAATTTATTAGTTGCAGACTCAATAGAGTCTTCAGTTTTTTTTAAAACCTCTGATTTTTCTAGCCCAATTTCAATTTGTGGCAAAAACTCAATAATTATATGTCCTTTTTTTAAAACCTTAATTCCTTTTTGCCAATATAATCCTGAATTAAGGGCTACAGGCTGGAGTTTCCTTTTAGCAGTATTATATATGCCTATAAAACCAGTTTTATAATCAGTTTTTTCTCTAGGTTTTTTTCGTGTTCCTTCAGGAAAAATTATAATTGTAGAGCCATCATCTAATTTTTTTTTTACAGAAGAGATCATTTTACGCATTGTTGCTGCGTGGCCCGCCCTATCTATTGATACCATATTACTTTTCATTAAGTATTGACCAAAAATAGGTATAAAAAAAAGCTGTTTCTTATGAATAAAAAAACTATTTTTTAAATAATAATATAATGCAAATGTTTCAAAAGCAGACTGATGTTTTGAAACAATTATAAGTGGTTCATCTGATAAATTATCAATCCCTTTAATTTCATGGGTTATTCCACAGATGTATTTTAAAAAAATAAAAATTCCTTTTATCCAAATTTTTGCTGGAAAACGGATATATTTGCTTGGTAAAAATATGAATGGAAGGCTTAATATGCCCATAAAGATAGTCCATAATGCTAAAGCACAATAAAAAAGAATAGTAAGTGATAACATATAATAAATTTTGTTTTATATACTAACCTGTCTACTCTATATATAGATTATGTTCATTCAATGTTCAGATTGTGATTATAAATACCTTGTAAACTCAGCAGATTTAAAACCTGACGGAAGAATGGTCGAGTGTGCAAATTGTAATCACCGTTGGTTTCAAGAACCTCTTCAAGGTGAAGATATATTATCTTCTTCAGTTCCTAAAACTTCTAATTCAAAAGTTAAAAAAAATCTAGATACTCAAAATATAAATGAGGACAATTTATCATCTAATCAAATTAAAAATTTACCAAGTACTGTGGTTAGAGAAAAAAAAGTTAGTATATTAAATACTTTTTTGGTTGTTTTTTTATTAGTTTTTATATTTTTTTTATTTTGGACCTTGAGATCTTATGGAACAAATATTTTTGTTCTATTTTATTTTTATGTAAATGAATTTATTTTTAACTTAAAGTTAATTATTGATGATTTAACAAAAATATTTTATCAAATTTTAAATTAGTTAAGCCAGTCTGGGATCATATCTTGGTTAATTAATTCTTTTGTACTTAAAGGTTTATATATTACGAAAAAATTATCTTCTTTAACTAATATTTCAATTGGAGTTCCTCTTGAATTATAATTTGAAGCCATAACTTTTCCATATGCTCCTGTATCTTTAATGACAATTAAGTTATTAACTTTTTGTTTTGGCATACTTATATTTTTTCTAAAAATATCAGTACTCTCACATATAGGACCTGCTATAGTATAGTTAATTAATTGTTCATTACTAATTTCAACAGCTTCTATTTCGTGTTGTGCGTTATAAAGTGCCGGTCTGATAAAGGAATGCATACCTGCATCTGTTATAAGAAAATTTATACCACCATTGTTTTTAATTGTTATTACAGATGTTACTAATATTCCTGCATTTGCGACAAGATATCTTCCTGGTTCAAATGATAAATTATAAGTAGTACCATTAAAGCATTTATCCATTTCTTTTTTTATAAGTTCTAAATTTAATTTTTTTTCATTAGTTTTATAATTCACTCCAAGACCACCGCCTAAATCAAGATGTTTAATGTTGTATCCTTTGTCTATAAATATTTGAGCATTATCTTTCATTTTTTGAAAAATGTCAGAAAAAACATCTAAATTAAATATTTGACTACCAATATGACAACTAAGTCCTATTAAATTAATTTTTTTTGAAACTTTCAGAATTTCAAATATATTATTTAACTTATCAGTATCAATGCCAAACTTATCAGTTTTTTTCCCTGTTGATATTTTATCAAGAGTTTGCGCATCTATGTTTGGGTTTAATCTTATGCCAACATTAACACTTTCATCTTTTTGTAAGGCTATCTCATTAATTCGCTGAAGTTCATCTACAGATTCAACATTAATAAGACGTATTTTTTGGTTTATAGCATATTCAATATCTTTTTTTGTTTTACCAACACCTTCAAAAATTATTTTTTGAGGGCTTACACCAGCTAGAATAGCTCTTTCTAGCTCTCCGATTGAAACAACATCTGCACCAGCACCTAATTTAGCCATTAATTTTATAATAGCTTGATTAGAATTAGCTTTAACAGCAAATAAAATTTCAGAATCCAAAGTTTTTTTTAACTCATTATAAGTATTTGATATCTTAGAGTGTGAATACACATAAAAAGGCGTAGGTTGAGTTTTAGCAATATCCTGTATAGATACACTCTCAACAAAGAGTCTATTATTTTTATAATTAATCATATTAATCTGTTTGAATAGTAACTGATTGTTGTCTTTGTTTTTCAGCTTCAAATTCTTCCATACAAGCTTCATCACAAGGATAACTAATTAAAGACTTATTTAATTTATCCTCTGGAAGACTTAATGGTCCAACTTTTCCACAACTTAAAAGAAAAAATGCAACTAGTGTTATATATAAATAATTTTTCATTAGAGATACTTTTTTATAGCATATTTAATTGTTTGTTTAACACTTTGTGGTGAAGTTCCACCAAAACTTTTTTTGTTTTTTAAGCTTTCATCAACAGAAAAAGTTTTTTTTGCATTTAAATTAATATTTTGATTAAACTTTTGTAATTCTTTTAATGTAAGTTGGTGAAGTTTTTTATTATTTTTATCAGCATATGCAACTATTTTTCCAGTTAACTGAAAAGCTTCTCGAAATGAAAATTTTAAATTTTGCACTAACCAATTTGCAAAATCTGTGGCTGTTGAATTAGAATTACTTACAGCTTCAGCCATTATTTTTGCATTAAAAGTAATTTTTGTCCACATTTCAGTCATTACTTCTAAGGCTAAACATACATCATCAAATGTAGAAAAAACTATTTTTTTATCATCTTGTAAATCCTTGCTATAGGCAAGTGGCAGACCTTTAAGTATTATTAATAGAGCATTAAGATTGCTAATAACGCTACTAGCTCTACCTCTTACTAGCTCAGCTCCATCAGGATTTTTTTTCTGAGGCATTATTGAACTACCAGTTGCTAATTCCTCTGGTAAATTAATAAAGTTAAATTGTTGATTTGACCAAAGAATAATTTCCTCTGCCATTCTTGATAAATGTATACAAATTAATGAAAGAACAAATAAAAATTCTACAGCAAAATCTCTATCAGAAACACTATCAAGAGCGTTTATTGTTGGTTTAGAGAATTTCAATAATTTAGATGTAAAGTTTCTATCAATTGGGAATGATGTTCCAGCTAATGCAGCAGAACCTAAAGGGCATTCATTTAATCTTTTAATACAATCAGCTAATCTTGATCTATCTCTGCCAGTCATTTCAACATAGGCTAGACATTGATGTGCTAAAGATATTGGCTGTGCAACCTGAAGATGTGTATAGCCTGGCATTACTACGGCAGTATTTTTTTTAGCAATTGTGATAAGAATTTTTTGTAAATTTTTAAGCAGCTTATCTAAATTAATACTGTTGTTTCTTATCCAAAGTTTAAAGTCAGTAACAACCTGGTCGTTTCTTGAACGTGCTGTATGTAATTTTCCGGCAGTTTTGCCTATTTTTTTAAAAAGCATTGATTCTATATTCATATGAATATCCTCTAATTCTTTTTTTAAACTGACTTTACCATCATTAATATTATGCAAAATTAATTTAAGACCATTTACAATCTTTTTTTCTTCATTTTTATTAATAATTTTTTGTTTAGCCAACATTTTTGCATGAGCAATTGATGCTTCAATGTCTTCATTGTACATTCTATAATCTACTTCAATTGAACTATTAATAGTCTCAAGCAATTTTGAAGGACTTTTTTTTAAATATGTGTTTCTAGATGGGTTTTTTTTCATCGCGTGCGCCTATAAAGATATTTACAATATTTTCCACCCAAATACGTTATTTATTTGTATTTCTTTTAGTGTGATTTGCTGAATTATCTATATAAACTCTGGAAAAATGAAAATTTTAAGAGTTGTTGTAATTGGATCAGGTACCATGGGAAGCGGTATTGCAGCACAAGTTGCAAACGCAGGTTTACATGTTGATTTACTTGATATTACAAAGGATATTTCAACTAAAGCGTGTGAAAGAATTAAAAATTCTAGACCTCCATTATTAATGGAAGAAAATAATCTCAATAAGATTGTTCCTGGAAGCATTGAAGATGATATGGAAAAATTAAAAGATGCCGACTGGGTTGTTGAAGCAGTTGTTGAAAGAATAGATATTAAAAAAACAATTTATTCGAAAATTGATTCTCTTCGTAAGCCAGGAGCATTAGTGTCATCGAATACATCTTCTATTCCTCTTAAAATACTAACACAAGATATGTCAGATGAAATGAAAAAAGTTTTTTGTATTACTCATTTTTTTAATCCAGTTCGTTATATGCGTTTACTTGAATTAGTTATAGGTCCACAAAATGATAAAGAAAAGATTAAAGAGCTTGTTAATTTTGGAGATAAAATATTAGGTAAGACAGTTGTAGTATGTAAAGATTCACCAGGTTTTTTAGGTAATCGTGTTGGAGTTTATGCAATGCAAGTTGCGATGACAGAAGCTTTTAATCTAGGGCTTAGTGTTGAAGAGGCCGATGCAGTATTTGGAAGACCTCTTGGCATTCCTAAAACAGGAGTATTTGGTTTATATGATTTAATAGGTATTGACTTGATGGCTGATGTCTTAAAAAGTTTTATAAAAGAATTGCCATCAGGTGATCCGTTTCATGAAGTAGGTAGAGAATTACCAATTATTAAAAAACTTATTAAGGATGGCTATACAGGCAGAAAAGGAAAAGGTGGTTTTTTTAGGATTAATAAATCATCTGGAAAAAAGATATTAGAGTCCTTGAATTATAAAGATTATACATACAAAGAGTCGAAGAAAATTGCTCTAGAACTTCCAGACTTAATGGATGTAAAAAAAGTTTTGGAAAGAAATGATGTTTATTCACAATACGCTTGGTCTATAATTAAAAAAACAATTTTATATGCATCAAATTTAGTTCCTGATGTTACTGATAATTTTAATGATATTGATGATGCTATGAAGTGTGGTTTCAATTGGTCTAAAGGACCTTTTGAAATATTAAATGAAATTGGAATTGAAACATTCATATATAAACTTAATAAAGATGACAAAATACCTTCTTTTATAAAACAAATAATTAAGCAAAAAAAATCACTATTTAAAGCTAATCAAGGTTCGTTACAGTATTTTCATCCAAAAGATTTATATGTTTCGATGCAAAGATCTAAGGGTGTGATATCTTTATCAGATATTAAAAAAACAACCTTACCATTATATACTAATGAATCAGCTTCAATTTGGGAAATACAAGCTAAATCGAGATTCATTTGTGTTGAGTTTCATACAAAAGCTAATGCTCTTGATGGTCTAACAAATGATTGTTTATTGAAAGCATACGATTTATGTAATGATAAATATGATGGCATTGTTATTGCTAATGAAGGAATGCAGTTCTCTGCAGGTGTAAATTTAAATTATTTTTATGAAAAGGCAGTTAATAAAAAATTTAATGATATAGATATTTTTCTAAATAATTTTCAACAATCATTATACCAATTACAGCATGCAAAATTTCCTGTTGTCTCTTGTCCTTCTGGATTAGCAATTGGAGGGGGTTATGAAGTTGTTTCACAGACTAGTTTTGTTGCTGCTCACTCCAACTCTGTCTTAGGCCTTGTAGAATCTCTTGTTGGGTTAATTCCTGCTGGTGGAGGTTGTAAAGAAATGCTTAGACGTTGGTCAGTACATCCTGACACAAATAATGATCCTGAATTATTATCATTAAAAGTTTTTAATTTAATTGGGTATGCCACTACTTCTGACTCACCAATAAAAGCAAAGTCTCAAAAATTTTTAGGCAATAAAGATATAATGGTAATGAGCAGAGATCGTTTAATAGAAGAAGCAGATAATATTATTTTTACAAATAAAGACAATTACAATCAATTAAAAAGTGCTTCATTTTCATTACCTGGGCCAACTGTTATGACGGCTATGTTAGATATATTAAATGAGTTAAAAGAAAAAAAAGTTATAGGAAAGCATGGTATTGAGGTTGGCAAAAAACTTGGTTACATGTTAAGTGGAGGAGAAACAAACTCATCAACAAAGTTAACAGAGAAAAACTTATATGATCTTGAAAGGGAAATTTTTATTGATTTAATTAAGCAAAAACCTACTCAAGAACGTATTCGATACACTCTTGATACTGGAAAACCTTTATTTAATTAATTAAAGTTCTTCAGTAAGGATTTTATTTATTTTTTTTAATGTTATAAACACTGCGATGAATCACTTTACAACTGATCTTGATAAAAATAAGGCAAATTATGTACCTTTATCTCCATTAAGTTTTATTACTAGAGTTAAAGATATTTATCCAAATTATGATTCTGTAGTTTATGGCAATAGAAGTTATACATGGCTTCAAACATATAATCGATGTACTAAATTTGCTAGCGCCCTATCCAAGCAAGGCATTGGATTAGGAAGCACAGTATCAATTATAGCGGCCAATACGCCTGAATTACTAGAAGCACATTACTCAATTCCAATGACAGGAGGTGTAATTAATACAATTAATACGAGACTAGATGCAGAAACTATTGCTTATATTTTAGAACATAGTGATGCTAAACTATTAATTACCGATACTCAATTTTCTCCTACTATAAAAAAAGCGCTAGGTCTTTTTGGAAAAAAGATACCTATAATTGATATTCATGATGAACAAGCAATTTTTAAAGATGATGAAGGTGAAAAAATAGGAGATTGGACTTATGAAGAGTTTTTAGAAAAAGGGGAGGATAATTTTCAATGGTCTCTTCCTGAAGATGAGTGGCAAGCAATCTCATTAAGTTATACGTCTGGTACAACTGGAAAACCAAAAGGTGTTGTTTATCATCATAGAGGTTCTTATCTGATGTCAACTGGGAGTGTTACAGCATGGAATATGCCTAACAAGCTTACTTTTCTTTATACAGTTCCGATGTTTCATTGTAATGGATGGGGATACCCATGGACTGCAGCATTAATTCATGCCAAAGTTATTTGTTGTCGCTATATTGTTGCTAAAGATATTTATAATCTTATTGATAAGTATAAAGTTACTCATTTTGGAGGAGCTCCAATAGTTTTAAGCTTAATAGCTAATGCTGATGAAAATGATAAAAAAAATATTAACCACAAAGTATATGTTTTAACTGCAGGCGCACCTCCAACTAGTGCCATACTTGAAAAAATGGACAATCTTGGCTTTGAAGTAATGCATGTTTATGGATTAACTGAAACATACGGACATATTCTTCAATGTGCATGGAATGATTCATGGAATAATCTACAAAATGCTGAAAAAGCAGACATAAAATCTAGACAAGGAGTTAGATATCCAAATACAGAAGAAGTAATTGTTGCTGATCCTGAAACATATGCTCCCGTTCCTATGGATGGAGAAACGATGGGTGAAATACTAATCCGAGGTAATGTTGTAATGAAAGGTTACTATAAAAATAAAGAAGCAACAAAATTGTCAATGAAAAATGGGTGGTTCCATTCTGGAGATTTAGCTGTTGTGTATCCTGACGGATATATTCAAATTAAAGATCGTTCAAAAGATATCATAATATCTGGTGGAGAAAATATCTCTTCTGTGGAAGTAGAAAATGTAGTTGCAAAACATCCAGCTGTTTCTTTAGTAGCTGTTGTTGCAAAACCAGACGAAAAGTGGGGTGAAACACCATGTGCTTTTGTGGAATTAGCACCAGGTAAAGAGGCTACGGCAGATGAAATAATTTTGTTTTGTAAAGAAAATATGGCTGGATTTAAGAGGCCAAAATATGTTATCTTTGGAGATCTTCCAAAAACTTCAACTGGAAAAATACAAAAATTTGAACTAAGGAAAAAAGCAAAGGAGATTTAATATGGATCCAAAAACTTACAAATTTGATACTATAAGTTTGCATGGTGGTTATATGCCAAGCAAGAATGCAGGTTCAAGACAAGTACCTATTTATCAAACCACTTCTTATTTATTTGATGATGTTGATCATGCTGCAGCTTTATTTAATTTAGAGCAAGGGGGTCATATATATAGTAGAATTTCAAATCCTACAGTTCAAGTATTAGAAGAGCGTGTTGCAGCATTAGAAGGTGGTACTGCAGCATTAGCAACTGCATCAGGTATGAGTGCAATATTCTTAGCTATCATGACTTTATGTAATACTGGAGATCATGTTGTGGTGTCATCCCAATTGTATGGTGGTACTGTAAATCTTTTCCGTCTAACTCTTCCAAAGTTTGGAATTAAAGCTACTTTTGTTAAACCTAGAGATACAGAAGGATTCAAAAAAGCTATTCAAGAAAACACTAAATGTATTTTTGGAGAATTAGTTGGTAATCCAGGAAATGAATTAATGAATATGCCTGAAATAGTAAAGATAGCTCATAACGCAGGTATACCTGTAATTATTGATAGCACTTATCAAACTCCATATTTATTTAAACCATTGGAACATGGAGCAGATATTGTAGTGCATTCTTTAACTAAGTGGATGGCTGGGCATGGATCATCTATGGCAGGAATTTTAGTAGAGGGAGGAAAATTTGATTGGTTAAAAACTGATAAATTTCCAACAATGACTGAGCCTTATGAAGGTTATCATGGTTTATCTTTTGCAGAAGAGTTTGGTCCTGTAGCTTTTACTATGAAAGCTAGAGCTGAAGGAATGAGAGATATGGGCCCATGCTTAAGTCCACAAAATGCATGGAATGTTTTACAAGGTATTGAAACTTTATCAGTTAGGATGGAAAAACATTGTTCAAATGCTTTAAAAATGGTTGAATATTTAAGTAATCATGAGAGTGTTGCGTGGGTTTCTCATGCAAGTTTAAAAGATAATCCAGATTATGAATTAGCAAAAACACTTCTTCCTAAAGGTACTGGTTCAATGATTGCTTTTGGTATTAAAGGAGGTAAAGAAGCTGGAGCTGCATTTATTGATAATGTTAAACTAGCTTCACATTTAGCAAATGTTGGTGACACAAGAACACTTGTAATTCATCCTGCTTCAGCAACACATTCTCAAATGGATGAAGCAACATTAAAATTAGCGAATATGTCTCATGATATGATTAGGCTTTCAGTTGGCATTGAAGATATTGATGATATCATAAATGATTTTGAAGACGGCTTTAGAGCTGCTAAAAAACCTAGATTAATAGCTAACAAATGAAATTTAAAGTAAATAGTAAAGAGGTTTTTGCATCAACTGGTGGTAGACCATTTGATAAAAATAAACCTCTTATTATTTTTATACATGGAAGTGGCCTAAGTCATATTACATGGGTTTTACAAACAAGATATTTTGCTTTTCATGGGTATAGTGTTTTAGCAATTGATCTTCCTGGTCATGGATATTCTGAAGGACCTGCATTAGAATCTATTGAAGAGCAAGGAAATTGGATAGCAGATGTCATTGATTCTGTAGGTATGCAAGAAGCTTCACTAGTTGGACATTCTCAAGGATGCTTAGTTGTAATTGAATGTGCTTCTCAATTTCCAGATAAAATAAAATCTATTGGTTTGATGGGAGGAGCAGGAGCCATTCCTATGAATCCAGAACTTTTAGATTTGGCAGAAAAAGGAGATCCTAAAGCTGTTGATCTTATGATGGATTGGGCCCACGGACCTTCAGGACATTTTGGTGGTCATCCTGTGCCTGGACTTCATCATATGAATTTAGGCGGATCAATAGTAGTCAATGGTTCAGTTAAAAATGCTCTTGGTGTAGATTTCAGAGCATGCGATAATTACAAAAATGGATTTGAAGCTGCAAAAAAAATTAAGTGTCCTACTTTAAATATTCTTGGAGATCGAGATAGAATGTGCCCTGTTAAAGAAGGAAAAAAATTAGCAGATAATATTGAGGGTTCACAAGTAGAAATAATTGAAAACTGTGGCCATATGATTTTACTTGAAGAGGCAGGCAAATCTTTGGAAATATTAAAAAAGTTTATAAGAAAAAATCATCCCACAGAATAGTGTAAAAAAGAATATTTATTCAATTGTAGATTTATCAGGTCTAGTAAGTTCTTCTAATCTACGCATTTCTTCTTCTTGCTTAAGTCGTTCTTGCTCTTCTCGTTTTTTCTTTCTTTCTTCTGCTTTCATTTTAAGCTTTAGTTCTTTTTGCATTTTACGATCACCAGCTTTAGATTTATGATTAAAATGAATACCCATAACAACCCCTTGTTGCCTTATACTAAAAAAATAAATTTATTTCTAGTGGGTAATTTGTCTTAATTCCAGAAATTCATATAAAATTAGCGAAAACTAAAATTGTTACTGCTTTGAAAGAGCCTAAGAAGATTTTTACTTTATTATTGTTTTTTTACTAAGTCTGCGATTAATTCTATTAATATAATTTGTAAAATATCCATATAGTGCATATAGTAAGTAATGTCTGAAATTTTAAATGGACCTTCGATTTCTAAGCATAATAATCCTAAAAAATTAATTTTTATGCTCCATGGATATGGAGATAATGCTGCTAATTTTATGCATCTTGCTAATCCAATTGATCAGGAAGAATGGCAAGCACAATATGTTGCTCTTAATGCACCCAAATTTATTGAAGGGAATTTTATGGGTTATCAATGGTTTGATTTATATCCAAATGGCATATACATTTCTGAAGCTGGTCCAAAAGAGTTTAAACAAATTAAAAAAGAAACAGATGAGGCTGTTATTAAAATTATTAACACAATACAATATTATTGTAATGAACTTAAGTTAACATTTGAAGATTGTATTTTAATGGGCTTTTCTCAGGGCGGAATGATGACATTTGAAGTCGGTAATTTTCTTAAAAAAAAACTTGCTGGATTATTAATTATTTCTGGTCGTATTATGAATGATCAAACAATTACAAATTCTATAATTAAAAAAACTCCAATTTTTATATCACATGGCGAAATGGATAATGTTATTCCTATAAGTGCTTTTTATAAATCTCAAGAATATTTAAAAAAAAATAATTGTAACTTTGAAGCACATATTTTAAATCAAGATGGGCACAATATTTCTCCAGATACAATAACTTTATTGCAAAAATTTATAAAAAAAATTCTATGATGTAATGGCATTATTATATTATAATGTTATTATAATTATATGACTTGGGTAAGTAGATAGATATGAGTATAGTAGGAAATCCAGCGCTTGTGCTTAATGCAGATTTTCGGCCTCTTTCATATTATCCCCTTTCCTTATGTTCATGGCAGGATTCTATAAAATCAGTTTTTTTAAATCGTGTTTCAGTAATTGAAAGATATGATCAATCAGTAAACTCACCAACGATCAGTTTTAAATTGCCTAGTGTAATAGCATTAAAAGATTATGTAATGCCGCTTCGCAAGCCAGCTTTCACAAGATTTAATGTTTTTCTTCGAGATAATTTTACTTGTCAATACTGTGCGAAAAAGTTTGCTGCAAATGATCTGACTTTTGATCATTTAGTTCCAAGATGTCTGCATGGTAAAACGACGTGGCAAAATGTTGTGTCTGCATGCACGAATTGTAATTTAAAAAAAGGTCGTAAATTATTACAAAATACAGATATGAAATTATTAAAAAAGCCTATTAAGCCTAATTCTATTCATTTACAAAATAATGGTCGTAATTTTCCACCTAATTATTTACATGATAGTTGGAGAGATTATTTATATTGGGATACTGAATTAGAAAATTAGATTTTTTTTGAAATTGCTATTGCAGTTTTACAGCCAATTTCAATAACTTTAGTCATTGCTTTATAACCAATCGCATTTTCTGCATCATGTTCTAAACCTATATCATGATGTTCGAGCTCATCTTTTTCAAACTTAGCAATTGTTTTTTTCAATTCTTTCTCATCATCTTCCAAAAGATTTTGTTGTTCTCGATAGTGTTCTCCAATTACTTTTTCTACAGCAACAGTGCATGCCATAGCGGCTTTTTCTCCCATTAAAGCTGTTCCCGCACCTAATGCAAATCCAGCAACATTCCATAAGGGTAACAATGCAGTAGGGCGAACATTTTTTTCTATAATAAGTTCGTTAAACTTCTCAATATGTTCTTGCTCCTGATCTGCCATATGTTGAATAGTTTTACCTATTTTAGAATTTTTACCAAAGATGGCTATTTGACCATCATAAATTCTTGTAGCACCGTATTCCCCAGCATGATCTACTCTAATTATTTCATCTAAAATATTTTTATCAGTCGTGGCTTTATTTTTTCTTGAAGGTTTCTTTTTAATTATTTTTTTTCTTTTTTGAGGCATAGTTATTATATAGATATATTGCATTTATTAAAAAAATCAAAAAAAATAATAAACTATTAATTGTCGCAGCAGAAAATCCAAAAATAGTCCAGGTAACGTCCTCACAATTTGTAACAGCTTTAGATAAGATTTGTTCTTTAAGATTAGAAATATCAGTTGTAATATTTAATTCTTGAGAGCATCCAGATGGCCCTGTAATGATTTTATTTTCAATACCAACATGCCAAACAGAATAGAATATCCCATAAGCACTAATAAATTGTAAACCTAAAAAAAACCAAATTTTTTTATGTAAGCGCAGAAATGCAAAAACAATAAATGTTGCGATGATAGCATAGTAAGGCTCTCTTTGCTTTAAACACATTTTGCATGGTTCCAAATTAAAATAAAATTCAGCAATTAAAGCAGAAGTAATAGCTATTAAGCTTAATATGCCAATTACATAAAACCAATATTTTTCTAACATTAAAATAAGTTAATTAATAACACACTTCCTATTAGAATAATAAAAAATAAAATTGTTAATATATTAAAGTACCTATCTATTAATATCTTAATTTTTTTACCAAAAATAAATAATATACCTGCTAGCAAATAAAATCTAAGTCCTCTTGCTATAAATGCAGTTAAAATAAATAATAAAATATTTAGATTAAAAACACCACTTGCGATTGTTATGAATTTAAAAGGAAAAGGTGTGAAGCCTGCACCTAAAACAATCAAAATGCCATACTGATTATAATAATTCTCAAAGGACTTAAAAGAATGCATTAAACCATAAGCATCAATTATTAGTATTCCAATACTATTATAAAAAAAATACCCAATAGCATATCCTGCAATACCACCTATGACTGATGATAAAGTACAAACAAATGCATAAGCCCAAGCTTTAGCTCTGTTAGCAATTATCATTGGTATAAGAAGGACATCAGGAGGAATTGGGAAAAATGAACTTTCAGTAAAAGAAACAATACTTAAAATCCATACAGAATATTTGTGTTGAGCCTTAAGGAGTGTCCAGTTGTAAAGAGATCGTATAAATTTCATTTATTTGGTAGGAGTAGAGGGAATCGAACCCACACCACCGAGGTGACCGGATTTTGAATCCGGCGCGTCTACCAGTTCCGCCATACTCCCAATTTGTTTTTCCTATTTTTACTTGGTTTTTACGTTTAAGTCCATTTGTATATAATCATTTTATTAAAATAATTAAACTCTATTAATGAATAAATCAAATTTACACAACCAATGTTAGTTGGTACATTAAATAAAATGAAAAATATATTTACAATTTTTTTAATTATAATTTTTAGTCTTAATGTTAACGCTCTTACCGTTGGTACCTACCATACAGACGGATCTATTACTGACAAAGATGGAAAAGTGATAAGAAAAAGTTATGCTGATAGATATCAAGAAGCATTAGATGCATTCAATAACGGAAAAGAAATTATAGATTGGCCTACGGTAAAAAAAAGTAAAAAAGGAAAAACATTTGGTAAAAAAGGTTTTTTTGGTGAAAAAATTCTTGAAGAGGGGGCTCCTTTGCTTGCAATTGATAAAGTAACAGGCTCCAAAGATGAAATATTAAATAATATAGCAAAACAAAATGGCTACTTAAATGAGGATATTTTAAAACTCTCTTTAGTTGTGAATTCTAGTGAGCTTTTTCAAAGTGAAAATAATATTTCTATGGAAACTTTTGACTCACTTCAAAATTCATACAAAAAATTAATTGAAGCAGGAGTTATTGGTGAAAATTTATCTGAATTTGATGACTTATCTAGTTTTATGTCTTCAATGGGCAGTATTGATTCAACAACAGGAAATGCAATTTTAGCTGCTGACGATGGAGTAATTTCTGGAGAGATGGTTAACGATGATGATATTCAAATTGAAGGTATAGATCCTGGTGCTAGTCTGGCAGATATTGCAGATAGCTTAAATATTGATTCATCTTTAGTCACAAGTAGGGCAATGGCAGAAACTTTATCTGCGGTAGCAAATGAAGTTTCAAATGATGTCGGTTCCGAAGATCCATATGCTGGACCAGCGATTGATCCAAATACAGGAAGCGCACCTTTGCCAGCTGAATAATAAATACAAATAGATAGTACAAGTTATCATATCTAGAATGACAGGGATAAAAAAAGAATCCAACTATTTAAAATAGATTCATATTGATTCATATTTGATTCAGTAGTATTTTTTAGGAAAGTAAAAATAATGTTAATTAGATTTGGTATAATATTTATAGGTTTTGTATTAACTATAAAATTTGCATTTGCAGATATTGTTGATGTAAATAATCAGCAAATTAAAGAATTATCAAAAAATAATATTCCAATTGTAGATGTAAGAAGAAGTTCTGAATGGGATCAAACTGGAGTTGTTCCAAAAAGTATTCTGCTAACCTTTTTTGATAAAGAAGGAAATTATAATTATGATGAATGGTATGAAAAATTACGTTTAGAGATAGATGAAGGCAAACCTATAATCTTAATTTGTAGAACTGGAAGAAGAACCAAAATAATTGCGAAAATGATGGAAATAAAAAAATTTGATAATGTTATTTATAATGCAAAAAGTGGAATAACCTCTTGGATTGATGAAAAATTAATAACCGTTAAACCACGGTATTAGTTTATTCTATTTATTTAAATAAATTGAAAAGATATAATTAATATTTATATCAACTTTTTTTAATTTTCCCTTTTTTTACTTGGTTTTTAAACTAAAATGTATGATTTATTTGTTGATAATTAACCTTATTTCTAAAAGTAAGATTTACTAAATTTACTTTTTTTTAGAGCATAATATGTTATTCTCATAATAAAGTAGTAAAAATAATTATTATTTCTACTGCATAAATTTTTAAGCAGCTGCAGTAACCTGCTATAACAAAATTTTTGTAGTCTATGAACTGCAAGACTAAAACATTAGTGGAGGACAAATGTTTGACAAAAAAAAAGACAATTCTTTAAGTGGTGGAAGTAATTCACCTGATGTTTTCAGACCAGCTAAAGGAACAGCAAAAGTCGTAATCGGCAATGGTGTTTCGATAAGTGGTGAGATTAAAAAAGCAGATGAAGTTCAAATTGATGGCGAAGCAGATGTTACTATGAAAACTGATAATCTAGTAATAGGCGCAACAGGTGAGTGTAAAGGTTCAATTGAAACACACAATGCTGATATTTGGGGGTTATTTGATGGTGATATTAAAGCTTCTGGAACTTTAACAATTCAGGAGCAAGGTAAAGCTACTGGTTCAATTGAATATCAAAATATGCAAATTAAACTTGGAGGCCAACTTACTGGAGATATAAAAAAATCTGATAAAATTCAACCTATTAAAAAGGAAACGAAAGAAGAAAATAAAACAGGCATTTCAATGCAAGAAGCTATTAAAAAGGGAGAATAAAAATAATTTTAAATCCCACTTAATACTTTTTAAACTATAAAATAAAATTAAATAACACTTAATTTTTTGAGATAATTTTTGAATTTTAAAATTTTTTTTATGCTTTAACTATTTTAAAGAAGCATTGATTAAATATTAAGTTTGTTTTTTTATAAATTAACCTCTCTTTTGTAAAAAAAGAGAGGTTAGATATCATTAAAATTATTTAAGAAAATACAAAATAAATTATTACTATTACGACAACAGCCGCTATTATCCACGTCCATTTATTATTCATAATAACCCCCTTTTAATTTTCTACTATGATAATCCATTTTCAATAAAAAGTTACTAATTCTTATTCTTTGCCCGAAATCTAAGCTATTTTGTATCTTATATATAAATTTTATTTACTTATATTAAGCAAAACTTATTCTCTTCTATCATTTAATATAGTTATACGATGCATTTTACGATGATAAGGTAGGTAATCTCCAATTGCATAATGCATAGTGCACCTATTATCCCAAATTGCTATTGTATTTTCTGACCATTTAAAACGAACTTGAAACTCTGGTTTATTCATAAAAGTAAAAAGATAATTTAATAAGTTATTTGAGTCTGTTGAATTTAATCCAACAATATGATTTGTAAAACCAGGATTAATATATATAAATTTTTTTTTGGTAATAGGATGTGATTTCACTATTGGGTGAATAGAACTACCAAATTTGTTAAATCCTTTATTTAGTTTTTCTGCAAATCCTATAGGTTCATTATTTGTAAAAGTATTTCTAAAATCTCCCATGTCATGAACTGCTTTAAGATTTTCTAAATAATTTTTCATATTTTGTGGTAAAGCATCATATATTGATGATAAGCATGACCAAAGCGTATCCCCTCCACTGGAAGGTATAACTTTACTATATAAAATGGATGCAAAAGGTGGGTTTGGTTTAAAGCTTACATCTGTGTGCCAAACATCTGTATCAGGAGGATTATTTTTATCATTTTCTAATAATACTATTTCAGGATATTTATCTAAATGAGGATATACAGGGTGAGGTGGTTCAATATCACCAAAACTTTTTGCTAAACTTATATGCTGTTCACTTGTTATTAGTTGGTTGCGAAAAAAAATAACTTTATTTTGAATTAAAGAATCATAAATCGCATCACAAACTTTTAAAGATAAATTTTCGAATATATTTTTATCAAATATTTCTGCCCCTATGTTTGGAGTTAATTTGTTTATTTGCAGAGTTGACAAAGAAATACTTTATTCCCACCCACTAATGGATTTAACTTCTAAAAATTCTTCAATACCCCATTTACCACCCTCGCGACCATTACCTGATTGTTTATACCCACCAAATGGAGAGTCATCAGCAAAACCTATACCATTTATTTCCACCATTCCTGATCGCAATTGTCTCGCAATTCTTTGAGCCTTATCAGTATTTTTTGTTTGAATATAATTTGTTAAACCATAGTTAGTATCATTAGAAATTTTTATAGCTTCCTCTTCAGTGGAGAAAGGAATAATAGATACAACTGGACCAAAAATCTCTTCTTTAGCAATTGTCATTTCATTATTAACGTCTGCAAAAACAGTTGGTTTTATAAAATAACCTTTATTAAGATGGGATGGTCTATCAAGACCTCCAGCAACCAATTTTGCTCCTTCTTCAACTCCTTTCTTGATCAAAGTTTGAATTTTTTCATATTGAATTTTTGAAACTACAGGTCCAATGTGATTTCCATCCTTATTTGCAATATTTACTTCAGTATTTTCTGCAACATCTATTGCCTCTTTAACAGCTCTTTCATAAATTGATTTTTCAACAAGTAGACGAGTAGGTGCATTGCAACTCTGTCCAGAATTATTAAATACCCTTCTTACACCCCTTCTAACAGCTTTCTCATCAGCATCTGCAAAAACGATATTAGCTCCCTTTCCTCCAAGCTCTAGAGATACTCTTTTAATTGTATCAGCAGCATTTTTTGTTATTAACTTTCCAGCCCGTGTCGAGCCAGTAAAAGAAACCATATCTATATTTGGGTGACTCGATAATTGTGTTCCAACACCAGGTCCATCACCATTAACTAAATTAAATACACCTTTTGGAAAACCAGCTTCATGGATCATTTCAGCAAATAGCAATGCAGATAAAGGTGCTATTTCTGATGGTTTTAAAATCATTGTACATCCTGCAGCAAGAGCTGGTAGAACTTTTAGTGCAATTTGATTTATTGGCCAATTCCAAGGTGTGATTAAAGCACAAACACCAATAGGCTCGTAGGAAATATAATTACCTTTTTCTTTATCTAGATAATTTTCAAACTCAAATTCTTTATATTTATTTATAAATGTTTTTATATGATCTTCTCCAGATTGACTTTGTTGATTTAAAGACCAATCCTTTGGGGCTCCCATTTCTTTTGAGATTGCATCTGCCATTTTTGAAGATTGAGAAATATAGATATTTAAAAGGTTATTTAATAACTCAAGTTTTTTATTTTTTGGCATTTTCCACCATGATAGAAAAGAATTATTAGCTGCCTCAACTGCTAAGTTAGTATCGGATTCTGATCCTAATGAAATAACAGCACAAACTTCTTCAGTGGATGGATCAATAACTTCTAAATCATTTCTTTTTGAAGGCTTAACCCAGCTACCATCAATATAAAAATCTCTTTTTTCTTCCATCATTAACAATAATATTTATCTTAATTATTTTTTAATTTAAATTCTAATCTTTTGCGATGTAAAATAGGTTCTGTATAACCAGATGGTTGATTGACTCCATCAAAAATAAGTTCCTTGGCTGCTTCAAAAGCAATAGATTTATTGTTATTGGTCATCGGAATGTATTTTTTGTCATTAGCATTTTGTTTATCAACTACTTTTGCCATTTTTACTAGCGATTTCAATACTTGATCTTTAGATATAATGCCATGCTCAATCCAGTTTACAAGAGCTTGAGAAGAGATTCGACAAGTAGCCCTATCTTCCATTAAACCAACGTTGTTTATATCAGGAACTTTTGAACAACCTATACCTTGATCAATCCAACGAACAACATATCCTAAAATTCCTTGCGTATTATTTTCTACTTCACGAGTAATTTCTTCATCTGATAAATTTTTTCCTTTAAGTAATGGTAATGTTAATAAATCATCAATTGAACCATTTAAACCACTATCATTAATAATTTCTTGAATTTCTTTAACATTTACTTCGTGATAATGAAGAGCATGTAATGTGGCAGCTGTTG
>CACIIL010000002.1 GCA_902586695.1 uncultured Alphaproteobacteria bacterium
GTATTTTGAAAATCAAAAAATAAATTATTATAAAGAAAGTGATTTTTCTAAAAAATCATCAATTTCACCATTTAATATATCATTTACATTAGGCGATTCATGATTAGTTCTGAGATCTTTTATAAGTTTATATGGGTGCAAGATATAAGATCTTATTTGATTACCCCATCCTATTTCTTTTTTTTGATTATTTATTATATTTTCTTTTACTTTTCTTTTTTGTATTTCCAATTCATATAGTCTTGATTTAAGCATGTTCATTGCATAAGCTTTATTTTTATGTTGTGATCTATCATTTTGACATTGTACAATGATATCAGTAGGTAGATGTTTAATTCTTACAGCACTATCTGTTTTATTAACGTGTTGACCTCCAGCACCAGAGGCTCTGTAAGTATCAATTCGCAAATCAGATTCCTTAATATCTATTTCAATTTTATCATCTATTTCAGGGTATACCCATACACTAGCAAAACTTGTATGTCTGCGCTTGTTACTATCAAACGGTGAGATTCTTACTAGTCGATGTATACCACTTTCTCTTTTCAACCATCCATAAGCATAGTTTTTTTCAATTTTAATAGTTGATGATTTGATTCCCGCTTCCTCCCCCCTAGTTTCTTGCAGAAGTAAAACCTTTCCATCTTGTTTTTCTGTCCATCGGACATACATCCTTACCAGCATTTCTGCCCAATCTTGACTTTCTGTTCCTCCTGCACCAGCATGAATTTCCATAAAAACATTGTTAGAGTCAGCCTTTTCACCCATCAAATTTTCTAATCTAGATTTATTAGAATTAATTAATAATTTCTCTGACTCTGTAAAAAGTTCTTTAAAGTATTCCTCATTGTTTTCAGAAATAGCAATTTTAAGTAAATCTTCAATATATATTAAGTTATCTTTTATATTTTCAAAATCATTTATTTTTTTTTCAATATATTTTATTTTTTGAAAAATTGACTTTGCATTTGGACTGCTCCAAATATTAGGATTTTCACTTTCAATCTTTAACTGATTTAAATTTTTTTTAAGTTCAGCAAAGTCAAACCCCCCTCCTTAGTAAATCATAATTACTTTTAATGATCTCTAAATTGGCCTCTAATTTTTCTTTATTAGTCATTAGTTATTTAATAAACCACCTGTGCCAGAAATGGAATTGTTAAATATACCTAAAGAGTCTAATATATTAATGTCATCTTTTGAATACGGTTCTGTTCCTTCTATAAAAGCCTCCATAATGCTATTTTTATCATTAGAAGGAAGTCCAGTTTTTTGGTTAATATTAACAAAACTTAAACCTGATGGAATTCTAAAAGGAGTTTTATTTTTATTTGTTTGAGAATTTACTATAAAATTTTTAAAAATTGGAACAGCCACAGATGAACCTGTTTGTTTGTATCCTAAAGATTTAGGATTATCATGACCTACAAAAACACCTATTACCAAATCAGGTGAAAAACCTATAAACCATGCATCTTTATTATCATTTGTAGTACCGGTTTTGCCTGCTAATGGTATATCAAGTTTTCTTAAACTCTTAGCTGTACCTCTTTTTATAACACCTTCCATCATTGAAGTAATTTGAAAAGCTATTTTGGAATCTAATACTTGCTCTAATTCATTTGAAATTATAGGTAAGTTGGTTGAGTTAGTTATTTCATTTAAAATACAGCCAAAACAATCTTTTGAAGAGCTATCAAAAATTTTATTTCCATCTTTTGAATATATGCTTTTAATAAATTTAGGATTAATTTTTTTACCTCCATTTGCTATTATTCCATAAGCATTAGTTATATCCATTAATGTTACTAAGCCAGTACCTAGTGACATGGACATATTTTCCTCTAAATATTTATCTATGTTTAGATTTTTTGCTGATGATAAAATTTTTTCTATACCTATTTTATTTGCAAGTCTTATTGTCATTAAATTTCTTGATTTTTCAATCCCAGTTCTCATTGTAGTAAGTCCGAAAAACTCATCAGAGTAATTTGCTGGTTTCCATTTTGGTAATCCTGGCCCCTGGTCAATTACATAAGGAGCATCTAATATTAAAGTTGAGGGAGTATATCCTGAATCTAGAGCGGATATATATACAAATGGCTTGAAGGCTGATCCAGGTTGTCGTTTTGCTTGAGTAGATCTATTGAATTGACTCAAACTAAAACTAAATCCACCAGACATAGCTAATACATCACCAGAATGAGGGTCAAGAACAATAATTGCTCCATTAGCCTCTGGAATTTGTCTTATAATATATTGAGATTCTACTTTCTCTACAAATAAAATATCTTGTTTTTTAAAATTCTCATCTATTAACCATTTATTTAAATCATTTTTTAGATCAATTTCAAAATTTTCAAAATTATTACTCTTGAGAATTAAATTATTTTCTTTTATGTTTTCAATTTTTGCAAAAAACCATTTATTTGGAAATGGATTGTTAATTATTTCTTTAATTTGATCAAAAGTAATTTTTGAGTCATCTAAATTTGTAATTACACCTCTCCATCCTTGTTTTTTATCATAGCTTAACAAGCCATCATTTAAAGATTTTTCAGCTATAGATTGTAAATTTGTTTCAATTGAAGTTTTTACTATTAGACCTTCAGAAAATAATTCATCTCTGCCATATGTTGAGTACAAAAATTTTCTAATTTCTTCATAAAAGTATTCACCACCAGTAAAAATATTATTAGATCTTTCAAAAATTTCAATTGGCTTTTCTTTATAAACAAGATCAGATTCAAAAATAAATCCATTATCATACATTCTGTCAATCACCCAATTTCTTCTATCAATTGCTTTATTGTAATTTTTTTTTGGATTATAGTTATTTGGAGCTTTTGGAAGTGAAGCTATAAATGCTATTTCATGCAATTCAAGTTCATGAATGGATTTATTGAAATAATTTAAACTTGCTGCAGCAACACCATAAGATCTAAAGCCTAAATATATGTCGTTTAGATAAAGTTCTAAAATTTGATTTTTAGTTAAAATATTTTCAACTCTTATAGCCAATAATATTTCTTTTATTTTTCTTTCAAAGCTAACCTCATTAGTTAATAGCAAGTTTTTGACAACTTGTTGAGTTATAGTTGAAGCTCCTATTAGCTTTTGATCATTAAATAATGAAATTAAATTAATTATTCCTGCCCTTACAATAGCAAGCATATCTATTCCTGAATGTTTAAAAAACTTCTTATCTTCAGATGAGAGAAAAGCATTTTTTAAATCAGTTGGAATCCTCTCTATCGGTATGAAAATTCTTTCCTGACGATGATATGATTTAAGCAATATACCATCTGAACTATATAATCTTGATGATAGATCTGGCTTATATTCAAGTATTTTATTATAGCTTGGTAGTTCAGGACTAAATTTCCACAATATGGATAGAAATACTGAAGAAAAAGCTATAATTGAAATAACAGATATAAATGTAATTATTTTCAAAATTCTATACATAATTATAAAACTAGATTGAGAAATAGCTTAAAATATGACAATAGGCTAAAATATAAAAAAATTACACACACAATACAATACACAATGAATAAAAAATACAAAATTTACAACGGAGTTTCAAAAAAATGTCAAAAAAAATACTTATTGATGGATCAAATTCAGATCAAACCAGAATTGCTGTTACAGAAAATGATATACTAGATGACTTTGAGATAGAGTCTAATAAAAAAAATTCAGTTAAGGGAGATGTTTACCTTGCTAAAATAACAAGAGTTGAACCTTCATTACAGGCTGCTTTTGTAGATTTTGGCACAAATAGAAATGGTTTTTTACCACTAACTGAGATTCATCCTGATTATTTTAAAATTCCCACATCTGATCAAAAAGAAGTTGAAAAACTTTATAAAGATTTAATTTTAGAAAATAATGAAAATGAAGAAAACGATAAAGAGGACTCAGCTAAAGAAGAAGATATTGATAAAGAAGAAGCATCAAATATTCGTTTATCTAAAAATAAATTTAGAAATCCTAAAAAAGATTACATTAATTATTTTAGAAAATATAAAATTCAAGATGTAATTAAACCAAGACAAGTTATATTAGTGCAAGTTAACAAAGAAGAAAGAGGATTAAAAGGTGCAGCATTGTCAACATTTCTTTCATTTGCTGGAAGATACTGTGTTCTCATGCCAAATAGCCTTAATAACGATGGAATTTCTAGAAAAATAGGAGATATGGAAGAAAGAAAGAAGCTTAAGCAAATTTTAGCTTCAGTTAATATACCAGAAAAAATGTCAGTAATCATCAGAACTGCAGGTATAGGTAAATCAAAAAAAGAAATATCTAAAGATCTTACATTATTAATAAGACAATGGAATAAAATTAGAGAATTAACTCTTAAATCTGAAGCACCAAAATTAATATATGAAGAAGGCAATATTTTAAAAAGAACAATTAGAGATATGTTAACTGAAGAAGTAGAATCTATCTTTATAGAGGGTAAAGAGGCTCATGATAAAATAAAAAAGCTTGCTAAAAATTTAACTCCAGGTCAAACAAAAAAAATCAAACTTCACAAAACTAAAGAAATTTCACTTTTTGCTGAACACAATATTGAAAATCAAATCAATGATCTTTTTAGCTTAACTGTTAAATTACCATCTGGGGGATCTATTGTAATAAATACAACTGAAGCTCTTGTTGCGATTGATGTAAATTCTGGAAAAAATACAGCAGAAAGAAATATTGAAAACACAGCATTAAAAACAAATCTTGAAGCTGCAAATGAAATTGCAAGACAACTTAGATTAAGAGATTTAGGAGGATTAGTTGTTATAGACTTTATTGATATGGATGATTATCGTAATAACTTTAAAGTTGAAAAATGTATAAAATCTGGATTGTATCGAGATAGAGCTAGAATTCAAGTCGGTAGAATTAGCATGTTTGGTCTGCTAGAACTCTCTAGACAAAGATTGAGATCAAGTTTAATTGATAAAACTTTTGAAAAATGCAACTATTGCAAAGGTTCTGGTTTAATTCTAAATACCGATGCAATAAGTGAACAAATAATAAAAGTTATAAAAGAAAAATTATCAAAGCAAAAAGATGTAAATGTTAATGTAAAATGTAATACATCATTAGCAGAAAAATTGATTAATAACAAAAATCATGAAATATCAAACCTAGAAGATAAACATGATTCTAAAATAAGCTTTGTATTTGATAATCAATTTTCTCTTCATGAACCTTTGGTTGAATTAGAAGATTTTAAAAAAGAAAATGCAGTTCAAAATAATAAAGAAAAAAATATAAAGAAAATTGTTAGAAAAAAAACAAAAATTAAAAAAAAATCACAAAAAAATAAAGAAGGAAATAAAAGTAGGAAAAAAATAAATATCAAAGTAGTGGAAAATACTAAAAAAAATGAAGAAAAGGTTGATAAAATAGAAGTTAAAGAGTCGCAAAGTGAAAACAATGAAGCTGAGGATAAAACAGGTTGGTGGTCATAAAAAACTATTTATTTATATTAATTATTTTATTTTTATTATTTAGCAAGTCACTTTTTTCTTCTCAAATTTATGATTATCAGACTGAAAAATTATTAGAAAATATTAGTTCTAAAATACTTTCTGTAAATAGTTACAACAAAAAAATAAATTTTAAAGTTATTAATGATCCATTTCCTAATGCTTTCGTTAATCAAAATAACACATTATTTTTATCATCTGGTTTATTAATTCATTCTCCAGATTATGTTGCTTTATTAGCAGTAATTGCTCACGAGATTGGTCATATTGAAAAGTACCATGTATCAAAAAGAATAATAGAAATTGATGATCTGAAAAATTATAATTCACTTAGTAATTTAGCTGCAATTGCTGGCTCAATGATAATTCAACAACCTGAATTAATGAATGCTGTATTGTTTAACCAAACTGCAATAAATAATATTTATCTGAACTTTTCACAAGATCAGGAAAAAGAAGCTGATTTATATTCGGTAGAAACACTTAACAAATTAAAATTACCAACTGATTCAGTTAAAGAATTTCTATCAATATTGGAAAATAAAAGTAAATTTAATTTATTAGATGATGAGCTAAAAAAATTTTCTACACATCCACTATTTCAAGAAAGATATGAAATAATAGATAATAAAAAAAGAAAAAATTCAAACAATTTTGATGAAGATCTCCAAAATGAATTTAATTTTATAAAAGCCAAATTTATGGCCTACACGGGTTCTGACTATTCAAAGGAATTAGAAGGAGATGAAAAAATTTATTATCAAGCAATACAAAACTCTTTATCCGGGAATTTGTCAAAGAGTTTAAAAAAATTAAATATATTAATATCAAAACATAGAAATAATCTTTTTATAGTTGAGACAAAAGCAGATATTTTACTTTCTTATGGATATAATAAAGAAGCTATAGAGTTTTATAAAATAGTAACTAAAAAATACCCAAAAAACAATTATGCTAAATTTAATATTTTTTTAAATACTAATTATAATGATAATGAAAAAATATATTTAGAAGAATTATTTTTTAAAAACATTAATTTAATTAGTTTATTTCCAAATAATAAAGTTTTAATTACAAAACTTTACAAATTATCTAAAATTGTAGAATCACCTCATTGGATTAGCTTTTTTGAAATCTTATTATTTGAAAAAAAGGACCTTAAAAAAAAGTTAATAAAGCTACAAAAGAAAACAGAAGATAATAATTTAAAAAAAATAATAAAACTGTATATTTAAATTCATGAGTGGAGCGCTTGTATACGATGATTATCTAGATTTATGTAAAAATCATAGAATTATAGGTTTGGCAGATAAAAGATCGCAAATTCAACCATCTAGCATTGATTTGTCATTAAGTGATGAGTGTTATGAAATAAATGTAAGTTTTTTAAGCCCAAATAGCAAAGTTCGAGAAAAATTAAAAAAAATAATTCTTAAAAAAATAAATTTAAAAAAACCAAAAATTTTTAAAAAAAATAAAATATATATTGTAAAATTAAATGAAAAATTAGATTTAAAAAATTCAATTAAAGGCTACTGTAATCCTAAAAGTAGCACAGGAAGACTTAATATTTTTTGTAGAACAATACTAGATTACTGTGACGAATATGAAAAAATTCCAAAAAATTATAAAGGAGAAATGTTTCTAGAAATTACTACCCGATCATTTGATATTAAATTTATGGAAGGTGACAAACTTAATCAAATGCGCTTAGTTAATAAAACTAGTAATTATATTAATGATTTTAATTTATTTAATATACACAAAAAAAAATCTATAATATTTGGTAAAAAAAATAATTTTATTGATAATGGCTTAAAAATATCTGTTGATTTATCAAATAACAAAAAGATATGCGCCTATGTTTCAAGAACAACATTATCATCTATAAATTTCAATAAAGTTAATTTTTATAGTAAACAAAAATTTTGGAAAGCTTTAAGACCAAAAAATAAAAGCTTAATTATTGAAAAAAATAAATTTTATATACTTAAATCAAAAGAAAAAATCAGAATCCCAATAAATTTAGCTGGCGAAATGGTGCCTTATGATACAGGAATAGGAGATTTTAGAGTTCATTATGCTGGTTTTTTTGATCCAGGATTTGGAGATCCCAAAGGATCCTATGCTGTTTTAGAAGTAAAAACTAACGAACTTCCCTTTCTTATTGAAGATGGACAAACCATAGCAAGGATTAAATATGAAAAATTGAATAAAAAAACCTCTGTGGTATATGGTAAAAATATAAATTCAAATTATCAAAATCAAAAACTTGCTTTAAGTAAACATTTTAAATAGTAGTTTGTTATGAAAGAAATTTTAATAATCAATGGTCCAAATTTGAACCTGCTTGGAAATAGGGAAAAAAATTTTTATGGTGACACATCATTAGAAAAAATTAAATCTTTGTGTGAAAATCATTGTAATAAAAATGATTTAAAATGTATTTTTTTCCAAAGTAATCATGAAGGTGAAATAATAGACAAAATCCAACTTGTAGATCATAACTATGAAGGAATAATAATAAATCCTGCTGCTTTTACTCATACTTCAATTGCCCTACTAGATACTTTAAGAGCTACTAATAAGCCAAAAATTGAAGTTCATATTTCAAATATTTATTCAAGAGAAGATTATAGAAGAAAAAGCATTACTTCAGAAGCAGTAGATGGATTAATATGTGGATTTGGTGAAAATGGATACATTCTTGCAATTGATGCAATTAAAAATTTAATTTATAAAAGAACAAAATGACTAAATTAGATAAAACAGACATAGATAATATTTTACTTTTAAAAAAAGAAACCAAAATTGGTAAATTATCAAAAGTAAAGATTAAAAAAGGAAATTATGAGATTGAAATATCTTCTGAAAAATTAGATTTTTTAAATACCCCAAATCATAAAATAGAAGAAAAAAGTAAAAAAAAATCTGATATAAAAAATATTATTGAAGAAACAAATGAAGAAAATATTGTTAAGTCACCAATGGTAGGAGTTGTATACCTATCTGCTGATCCAAAATCACCTCCTTATGTTAAAGTGGGTCAACATGTTAAAGCTGGTGACACACTTTTAATTATAGAAGCAATGAAGACATTTAATGAAATAAAAGCTCCTAAATCAGGAGTAATAAAAAAAATATTAACACTAAACAGTCAGCCGGTTGAGTACGGAGATAATCTTATAGTTTTTGAATAATGTTCAAAAAAATTTTAATCGCAAATAGAGGCGAAATTGCTTTAAGGATTCTAAGATCATGTAGGGAACTTGGTATCAAAACCGTAGCTATTCATTCTGATGCTGATGAAACTGCAATGCATGTAAAAATGGCAGATGAAAGCATATGTGTTGGACCAGCATCAGCTCAATCTAGTTATTTGAATATCCCAGCAATTATTACAGCTGCTACTTTAACAGATGTTGATGGAATACATCCTGGATATGGTTTTTTAAGTGAAAATCAGAGGTTTGCAGAAATTATAGAAGAGCACAATATAAAATTTATTGGCCCTCATTCTACTCATATTAAAACTATGGGCAATAAGATTGACGCAAAAAAAATAATGGAAGATAACCAAGTTCCTACTGTGCCAGGATTAAACGATATATCAGATAAAAAGAAAATAGAAGAGTTTATTAAAAATTTTAATTTTCCAATAATAATTAAGGCTGCTAGTGGCGGTGGTGGAAAAGGTATGAGAATTATAAAAAATTATAATGAAATTGAAAATTCTATCAATTCGGCAAAGGCAGAAGCAAAAAAATCGTTTAACGATGATAAAGTTTATTTAGAAAAATTCCTTACAACGCCTAAACATATAGAAATACAAATATTAGCAGACTCACACGGAAATGTTATTACATTAGGTGAACGCGATTGTTCTATACAAAGAAAGCATCAAAAACTTATAGAAGAAAGTCCAAGTGAATTATTATCTAGTGAAAAAAGAGATGAAATTAGTCTTCTTTGTAAAAAAGCAATATCTTCTCTAGGTTATGAAGGCGTTGGAACGCTTGAGTTTTTATACGAAAATAATAATTTTTATTTTATGGAGATGAATACAAGACTACAAGTTGAACATCCAGTAACTGAAATGGTCACTGGTATTGATCTTGTTAAAGAACAAATTTTAGCTGCCTCAGGTGAAAAAATAACAATTTCACAAAATGATATTAAAATAACTGGTCATTCAATTGAATGTAGAATAAATGCAGAGCATTCAGAGAGCTTTATCCCTTCTCCAGGCAAAATTACTCAATATCACCAACCAGGGGGAATCGGTGTTAGAGTAGACTCTGCAGTTTATCAAGGTTATTCAATTCCTGCTCATTATGACAGTATGATTGGAAAACTTATAACACATGCTGATAATCGTAAAGAATGTATAGCCAGAATGAAAAGAGCTCTGGAAGAATATGTGATCATGGGTATTAATACTAATATTCAGCTTCATCAAAAAATAATAATGACTGAAGAATTTAAATCTGGAAAATATGACATAAATTTTATGTCAACTTTTAATTTAATAAAATCATTTCTCATGAAAATTTATTAGAATTTTATAGTCATGGTCTGTTTCCGATGGCTGATAGTAAATCAAGTGAAATAGTAAATTTATATCAACCAAAAAAACGTTTTTTAATTCCAATTAATAAATTTCATGTTTCAAAAAAATTATTTAAATTATTTAAAAAAAATACTTATACTTTTAAAATTAATAATAATTTTGAAAGTGTCATTTCAAAATGTCAATTAGCTAATAGAAAAGATCACGGCACATGGATTAATGAAATTATTTTGCATTCTTACATAAATCTACATAAACAAAAAATGTGCCATAGCGTTGAGTGTTATGATAAAAATAAATTAGTAGGTGGTTTATATGGGGTGCATATTGGAGGGTGCTTTTTTGGTGAAAGTATGTTTAGTGATTTAACAAACACTAGTAAATTTTGCTTACTTTATTTAATAGCTATTTTGAAAAAAAATTTATTTTTACTTCTTGATTCTCAGTTTTATAATGAACATCTACTTCAATTTGGAGCATATGAAATAAGTAATGAAGATTATTTAAAAAAATTAAAAACAAATCTTAAATATTTAAGAAAATTTATTTTTGTAGATGATTTTCATGAGGTTTTATCATTACTGCAACCTAATAACCATAAATCATAAATAGGATGCTGTAGAGGAGTTACGTCAGGAGAAGAGGATATCATCCAACCTTTGTAAATTGATTTACTTTCGTCTTGAAAATTATCTTTTATATCAATTAATACATAATCTTCAGGAATTTCATCAGGTGGTTTAGTAAAACATGCATAAACCTTAATATTAAGTGTCCCAATTAAATCAGAGTCATTTACTGCTATAGTTTTTGTAGTTAGTTTGTTTGATATCTTATCTAATAATTTAAAATTTGCATATTTCTTTTGCAAAGGTTCAGACAATAATTGATTAGAAAAAAATAAAACTATTAAAAAAAATTTAAGGAGACCAAGATTCATAATCAGCCTTAATCTGACCTGGTTTATAATCTTTAGATAAAGGATTTGATGGAGGAAAATGAGCATCCTTTGTGCCAGTCATGTTTTGTTTATGATCTTTCTGCCATGGATATTTATGAGAGTAATTAATTGGTGGTTGATCAACTGATTTATGAAGCCAAGCGTGCCAATGAGGTGGTATTTTAGATGCTTCAATTTCTCCATTAAAGATGACCCATCTCTTTTCTTTTAAATTATTCTGAACTTTACTATTTGTATAATATTTATTACCAATATCATCCATTCCAACAAACTTACCATATAGCCATGTATATAATTTTGTGCCAAGACTCATAATTACCTTATATCGTCTAATGATGATAGTTTCCAATTAATTTTTTTATTTGCAAAAAAATTTTTAATCTTAATATTTCCTTCTGCAGTATATTCTGGAATATCTAAATTATTTTTAACCAAGGTTATATAATCTGTATTAATATCTAAATCATAAAATTTTGGACCATTAACCGATGAAAATGTTTCCAAGTTTTCTAATGCACTCTCTTCTTCAAAAATACTAGCATAAAGTTCTATAGAACAGGGTGAGGAAAATATACCTGCCTTTAGTAAATTATTTTGTTGTTTATCATTGATATGATGAGGAGCAGAATCTGTACCTAAAAAAAATTTATTATTATTAAAACAAGCTGCTTTTCTTAACGATAAAAGATCTTTCTCATTCTTAACAACAGGCATACAATAATGGTGTGGATTTATTTTATCATTTTTAAATACATCGTTTTTTGTTAGCAACATATGATGAGGTGTTATAGTTCCTGCTATATTATTATTTGTATTAACAAAATCTACACCATAATCACTTGATACATGCTCTAAAACAATTTTTAAATCTTTGAATGTATTTCTTATTTTATATAATTCTTCATCTATAAAAAATTTTTCTCTATCAAAAATATCTATATCTTTTCTATTTATTTCACCATGAATAAGCAAAACGCTATTTTCTTTTTCTAAAATTTCAAAGATGTTATAAATATTTTTTATTTCGCTAACTCCGTATTGAGAGTTAGTTGTCGCATTATTAGGATATAATTTTCCACCGATAAATATATTATTTTGAAGTGCAAACTTAAAGTTCTCAATATTTAAATTATCAGTTAAATAACAAGGTATTAAAACTTGAAAATTTTCATTTTTTGCATTCATCTCAATTTCTTTTTTATATTTAATAGCTTGATCAGATGAAATTATTGGTTTTGAAGTATTTGGCATTGCAATACATCTTCTGTTTACTCTTGAGGAATATTTTGTAACTACACTAAGCATTTCATCTTCTCTAAAATGAACATGCCAATCATCGGGTTGTATAATTTTAATTGAAGTTTTCATTTAATAATTTTTCACAATTTTGAAGTACAAAGTTTAGGCTAATTGAATTCATATATGATTTATTTTCATCAATATTTATAGACTTAAAATAATCAAGTTTTTCTTTAGTTCTTAATACTATATTTTTTTTTCCATAAGGTCCATACACTCTATCATTTGTTGGACCAAATAATGATATCACCCTAAGTTTGCTTGCAACAGATAAATGCATTAAACCTGAGTCATTACCAACAAATAAAATACTTTTTTTCATATAAGCTGATGTCAAAGTTAAATCTAAACCAAATAAATCAATTATTAGGTCTTCATTTATTTCTTTTACCAATTCTTTATAAAATTTTGTTTTTTCTTTTGAAGATCCAACTAAAATAAATTTAATTTTATTAAATTTTTTTAATAATGATTTCATAAGTAAATTATAATTTTCTATTGGCCACAATTTTGGGGTCCAATTTCCACCAGGGAAAATAACAATATGATTAAATGATCTGTCTAATTCAATATTAGCTTTTTTTTCTTCATCATAACTAGTTGGTACAAATAAGTCTGAGCAATTAAAACCAAAACTAGAATTTAATTGATCTATATGATGAATATTATGTTGTTTTTTAAATATATATTTTTTTTTATTTCTTAAAATATATGAAATTAATGAAGATCTAAAATCTATAACAATATCCCATTTAGTGCCAAATGTGCTTTTTAATATATCGATCCAATGAAGATTAAATTTTCTTTTTTTTAATATTATTATATTTTCTACATTTTTATAGTTTTTTAATAATGGAGCAGCTGTAGGTCCAACAATAAAAGTGAGTTTAGCATTTTCATTTTGATCAATAAAATGCTTAAATACTCCTGATGAGAGAATAGTATCCCCTATTAAGTTTGAGCAAATAAATAAAATTTTCACCAGAATTTCATTACAATTTTATAATTAGCATATATATCTTATAATATGAGTGTGCCACACTTTTATAAAAATAGAAATTCTAGATTTATATCACTTGAAGGTGAGGATAGTTCTGAATTTCTTCAAAATTTAATTACTAACGATATTAATAAATCCAGAAATAATAATATTCTTTACTCTTGTTTATTGACACCTCAAGGAAAATTTATCTCTGATTTCTTTATTTTTAGATTAAATGAAAAATTTATATTAGAGACTCATTCTTTTTTTTATGAAAAATTGTTACAAAAATTGAAACTTTACAAACTAAGATCAAAAATATTAATTAATGAAATTGATTACATGCACTCTTATTCAATATTTGGAGATTTACAAAAACATGAAGGTGTATTATTTTTGTTTTCTGACCCTAGAAATAAAAATATAGGTAATAAATTAATTCATAAATCGCAAAATCCAGAAATTTTAAATGATTTTATTGAAATAGATGAAAACAAATACCATGAAATATTAATTAAAAATACGGTACCTCTTTCACATTTTGATTTAGAAGAAAATAAATCCCTACTTTTAGAGAATAATTTTGATAATTTAAATTCAATTTCTTGGGATAAAGGCTGTTATGTTGGTCAAGAATTGACAGCAAGAATGAAATATAGAGCTTTATTAAAAAAAAGAATATACTCCCTTACATTAAAACAAGGTTCTCCAAAATCAAAACAACCCATTAAGGAAACTGGAATTGATGTAGGAAAAATCATTAGTGTCAAAAATAAATCTATATTAGCAATGTTAAAAATTGACATTGCTGAGAAAAAGATACAATCAAGAGAAGCAATAAAAACTATTGATGGATTAGTTTTAGATTTTGTTATTTAAAATATTTCTTTGAGGCAAATATAATAGGCAAGACAAATAAAAATATAATTAACATAGGAAAAAATATTGAGTTGACTCCATAATTATTTGCAACTATGCCTAACGTTGCTGGAGCACCCATAAATGTTCCATAAACAGCTATGGATACTATTGCTATAGCGGCCCCACTATCTATACCTTCAACTTTACCAGCTAAACTATAAGCAATAGGTATAATTGCCGAACTTCCAATTCCAAGTAAAGCAAATCCAAATATTGCTGTTATTACACCATCATAGGTAAATAATATGTAGAGACTTATTATTGAAGTTAAAAAGAGAATAGTTAATAGATTGTATACTCCAATCTTATCCCTAATCCAATCTCCACTTAATCTTCCTATAACCATAAAAATATTAAAACTAACTGTTGCTAAGCCGATAAGAAAACCATCAACTTTAATATAATCTCTCATATATAGTGCTCCCCATGAATCAACACTGCCCTCTGTTAAAGCATTTACCATGGATATTAATGCTAAAACAAAAATTATTAATGGCCATATAAAAAAAATACTATGTTTGTTGCTTCTATTTTCTATTTTATCTGACTCAAGTCTCAAAACTATAAAAATATTTATAGGTAATAGTATTATTACATAAACTAAAATATTATTTAAAAGACTTATATTCCATTCTAAAAATAAGCTAGTTACTATTGAACCTAATAGAACTCCTAAGCTCCAAAAAGCATGGAAGCCAGACATCATTGATTTTTTTTCTCTTTTTTCAAGATTAGAAGCATATAAATTACAGCTAATTTCAAAACTTCCAAAACAAAGGCCAAACATAAATGAAATAATCATAAATATTTGCAATGAAGGAATAAATGGTGTTGGCAACCAAAGCAAATTTTGTAAAATACTTGTATAGAAAAGAATTGTTCTACAAGAACTCATCTTAATAAATTTATTAGCAAAAATCATTGCAATTATAGAGCCAATTGCAAATGTTGCCATTACTAAACCAATACCAAAGTAATCAGTGTTAATTTGATCTTTAATTGTAGGGATTCTAATAGTCCAAAGACCTACAAAAAAAGCCATGATAAAAAATAATAACCTTGTAGCCAATATATCATTAATAATTTTCATAATTTAAAATTTTATTTAATGAAAATACTTTTGATAAAATTGATTTAGATCTTTAGATGAGACTCTTTCCTGTTTCATTGAGTCACGATCTCGAATTGTAACTGAATCATCATCAAGTGTTTCAAAATCAACGGTAATACAAATTGGTGTTCCAATTTCATCGTGACGTCTATAATTTTTTCCAATGTTACCTGAATTCTCTAACATCACTCTTCCCAATCCAAGATTTTGCAATTCATTTTTAATTTTTTTTGCTTTAGCAACAATATGTTCATTATTTTTTTTCAAAGGTATAACTGCTGCTTTAATTGGAGAAAGATGTGGTTTTAATTTAAGGACTGTTCGCGAGCTTTCATTCTCTAGATTTTCTATTGTATAAGCCTCATTAAGAATAGCAAGTAATCCTCTGTCTACTCCAGCAGAAGGTTCTATTACAAAAGGGATATAAGAGTTTTTGTCTTCTAAGTTTTGAACACCTAATTTAGTTGTCGAATGTTCGTTTTTTTTGACTTTTGAATTAATATTAAATTCTTTTTGATTTTTAGTGTGTGAACCTAAATCAAAATCAGTTCTATTGGCTATTCCTTCAAGCTCTTCTTTTCCGTGAGGAAATTTATACATAATATCTACAGTTGCTTTTGAATAATGCGATAACTCACTTTTTTCTACATCAACAGGATATAAATTTTTTTTACTTACTCCTTGAGCTTCCCACCATTCAATTCTTTTATCGACCCAATATTTATGCCATTCGTCATCAGAACCTGGTTTGACAAAAAATTCTAATTCCATTTGTTCAAACTCTCTCACTCTAAAAATGAAATTTCTTGGGGTAATTTCATTTCTGAATGCTTTTCCTATTTGTGCAATACCAAATGGCACAACCCTACTGGTTGCGTCAGTAACATTTTTAAAATTTGTAAAAATTTGCTGGCAAGTCTCAGGTCTTAAATAAGCAAAAGAAGATCCATCATCAACAGGCCCAATTGCTGTTTTAAACATCAAATTAAAAGGTCTAGGTTCTGTTAAATCTTTTAACTTGCAGTCAGCCAAAAAACCTCCTCCTTTAGGACATTCACTATTTTCTAACTGATCAGCCCTAAATCTAGCTTTACACGTCTTGCAGTCAACCAATGGATCAGAAAATGTATCTTCATGACCAGACTGTTGCAATACTACTGGAGCACTTAGTATAGATGCATCTAGGCCCTCAATATCATCTCTTTCATAAACCATTGATTTCCACCAAGCCTGCTTTAAATTGTTTTTTAGTTCAACACCCATAGGTCCATAATCATATAGACCTTTGACTCCGCCATAAATGTCATTAGATTGAAATATAAAACCTCTTCTTTTACATAAAGAAACCAATTCTTCCATTGAAGTTGCAGTCATTTATTCCTTTGGTTTATATTCTTTAGTTTTTGGATCTTTCTCTAAATCTATTGTTGTTTCATTTTTATTTTTTTTAATATGACTTCTTACTGAAATCATTTTGAAAATTAAAAAAATAAAAAATATTAATCCAATTAAAACAATAATTTTCATTATAATCCATATCTCGACCACATTATCATTTCTTCAAGCCTATTAAGTATATCATTACTATTTATAGAAGAAGAAAGCCGTTTTTGTAAAAAAGATTTTTTCTGATCAATAATCTTGATTTTAACTTTTTTACCAAATTTTTCCATAAGTACTGAATTTATTGATCCTATACCATCAGCTAAACCCAACTCGACACCTTTTTTTCCTACCCAAAATAACCCAGAAAATATTTCACTCTCTTCAGAATGAGATATTTTTTTACCTCTTCTTTTCATAACATATTCAATAAAATTCTCATGAATTTGTTCTTGAATATTTTTTAGCCTATCAATATCTTCTTTTTTTTCTTCTTTAAATGGGTCTAGGAAACTTTTGCTTTTACCAGATGTATAAACCCTTCTTTCAATTCCTATTTTTTTAATTAAATCAACAAATCCAAATCCAGGTGAAATTACTCCTATAGAACCAACAATAGAATTTAGATCCAAATAAATCTCATCAGCAGCACAAGCTAGCCAATATCCTCCAGACGCTGCTACATCTTCAACAAAAGCATAGACTTTTTTATTTTTTTCCTTAGCCAGATTTATTATCTTTTCTGCAATTAAAGAAGATTGTGTTGGAGAGCCACCAGGAGAATTAATAATTAAAGCAACAGCTGGTGCCTTTTTATCTGCAAATAGTTTATCAACTAATTTTTCAATACCTGAAATTGTAAGTCCAGATCTAGCTATTCCAGCTTGTCCAATAACTCCCGATAATCGCAAAGTTGGAATATTTATATTTTTTGAGAAAAACTTCTTAAACACAGTGTTTAATAACAAATGTTAATCTTTACTTAAAGAACAAATTGTATTCAAATAATTGAATTTTATATAAAAAAGTTTATCAAGACCAAATTAATCTATTAATTATATAAAATCATACTATATTTGAATTATGGCAGAAGTGATTCCAATTCTTAAACAAAAAGCTGATTTTGATGAGTGTATTAAAAAACTATCTGAATTGTGTAAAGGAGATCTGCATTCAATTAATACATTGATCCTTGAGAAATTAGATAGTTCTGTTCCATTAATTCAAGAAATTGGCAAATATTTAATTTTATCTGGTGGAAAAAGACTTAGACCACTTCTAACTACTTCATGCTTCCATTTATTAAATAACGACTCTACTGATACTTTTAATCATATTGGTTTAGCTGCAGCTGTTGAATTTATACATGCAGCAACCCTCCTTCATGATGATGTTGTAGATTTGAGCAAAGATAGAAGAGGTAAACTTACTGCAAACGAGGTTTGGGGTAATAAAACTAGTGTTTTAGTTGGAGATTTTCTTTTTAGCAGATCTTTTCAATTAATGACAAAATATGGCAACTTAACAACACTCAAAATCTTATCCGATACCAGTGTAATTATTTCTGAAGGTGAAGTATTGGAAATAAGTAATGATAATAATCTAGAAATGAATGAAGATACATACTTTAAAATAATAAATGGCAAAACTGCTTCACTGTTTAGTGCAGCATGTCAGGTAGGTGGATTAATTGGAGGTGCAAAAATAAATCAACACCAGGCTCTAAAATCATTTGGTACAAATTTTGGGATGGCTTTTCAATTAATTGATGATGCAATAGATTATTCTTCAAACTCAAAATTGATGGGAAAAAATTTAGGTGATGATTTTAAAGAAGGTAAAATAACTTTACCAATTATTTTAGCATACGGAAGATCTAATGATGAAGAAAAGCAATTTTGGAAAAAAGTAATTACAAAAACAAATAAAGAAGAAGAAAATTTTAATAAAGCTAGAGAATTATTGTTCAAATACAATTGCATTGAAGATACCTTAGTTAGAGCTAATCATTTTGCAGATGTCGCTATTGACTCATTAAGTATCTTTAAAAATAATGAATATAAAAGTGCTTTAATAAAGTTAATTGAAGAAAGTATAAAAAGATTATATTAGATTTCTAATATTTTTCATAAGATTTAACTTCTACAATTTGAGATCCAAATTTTTCATTTATATCTAGCTTTATTTTAGATCTCTCATCATTAGTAAAATATACAGAGCGAGCAAGATCTATAAAATTTTGATCAAAAATTTTATTTTTTTCACAGTCACGTATATCATCTTCTATGGCCCATAATTTAGAATTAATTTCAATTAATAAATCTAGATATATTTGAATATCATCTCTTTTTATATGATCATCAAGAGTTTTATTGAGTAAATCAATTTCTTGAGTAACTAATTTATTTTTTTTAGCATCTTTTATATTATTTTTTTTTATATGAAGAATTGAAATCTTGTCTAATAATTCACCTAAAGAGACTGGGGTTTTAATAATCATTATTTTCTATTATAAATATCTTCAAATCGTTTAATATCAAGTTCATCCAGAGTTTCACCAAACCACATTTCAATTACTACTAACTTTTGATGGCCCAAATTTGACAATCTATGCTTTGAGCCTTTTGGAATAAATATATTTTCATTTTCCTTTAAATTAAAAGTTTCGTTATCAATAATTACCTCAGCGATTCCTTCAGCAATTAGCCAATGTTCTGATCGGTGATCATGGCTCTGCAAAGATAACTTATCTCCTGGATTTACAATAATTTTTTTTAAGGTATGTTTTTTACCTTCATCTAGGATCTGATATGAGCCCCAGGGCTTATTAACGATAGTTTTCATTATGAATGTGTAATATATATTATATAAATAAAATCAAAATGATTAAAATAGCACCATCAATACTAGCAGCTGATTTAATTAATATAAAAGAAGAAGTTCAATTAGTTGATAATAATGGAGCTGAATATATTCATATAGATGTAATGGATGGCCATTATGTTCCTAATATTACTTTTGGGCCAAATATAGTTAAATCTCTTCGAGGGGTTACAAAAAAAGTACTTGATGTGCACTTAATGATAAGTCCAGTTATAAATTATATTGATAGTTTTATTAAAGCAGGATCTGATATTATTAGTTTTCATCCAGAAGCAGATAAAGATTCAAACGAAATTATAAAAAAAATTAAATCAAATAATTGTAAAGCTGGCATAGCTATTCATCCAAATATTCAGGTCAAAGATATTATTCAATATGTAGGAGATGTAGATTTAGTTGTTGTTATGACTGTTATACCGGGATTTGGTGGTCAAGAATTTATGAAATCTGAAGTAAATAAAATTTTAGAACTTTGTGAAATCAAAAAAGAAAAAAAACTTAATTTTGAAATTGAAATTGATGGAGGTATTAATGATAAGACTGCTAAGATCTGTAAAGAAAACGGTGCTGACGTGTTAGTAGCTGGATCTTATATTTTCTCAAATAATAAAGATAATTATAAAACATTAATTGACTCACTTAGATAATGGATTGGGATAAATTAAAATCATTTTATGAAATAGCTATTTCAAAAAGTATTTCAAAAGCTAGTGCAAAATTAAATATTAGTCAATCAGCTCTAAGCAGGCAAATTCAAGATTTAGAGTATGATTTAAAGACACCGTTATTCATTCGTCATCAAAAAGGTGTTAGATTAACTGAACAAGGAGAGAATTTATTTCAAACTGTTAGTCAAATTAATTTATCTGTATCAAATTTTGAAAAAAAATTAATAGACAAAAAAACTAAACCAGTAGGCAAACTTAATATAAGTACGACTGTAGGATTTGGGTCTACTTGGCTTACACCAAGAATCAATAAATTTATACAACAGTACCCTGATATGGAAGTAAATATTATTATGTCTGATGAAGAAGTTGACTTATCTAAAAGAATTGCAGATGTAGCTGTTAGAGTAAAAAAACCTACTCAAGCAAATTTAATTTTTAAAAAATTTGTTAACTTTCATAATCATATTTATGGATCATCAGATTATTTAAAATCTACTGGAATTCCTAGAAATGTAAATGATCTAGATAAACACAACCTAATATGTTTTGGATCGGGATTGCCTTCACCTATCTCAAATATAGACTGGATTTTAAAATTAGGAAAAGAGGGAACTAAAAGAAAACCAAAATTTAGAGTTAATAGTATTTATGGGATGTCTTTAGCTGTTGAAAAAGGTGCTGGTTTAGCATCTTTGCCTGATTATATGGTTGCTGATAAGCCTCACTTAGTTAGAGTTCTCCCTAATGTAGAAGGTCCTTCATATCAAACTTACTTTGTATATACTGAAGCATTTAAAAATGACAGAAGGCTAGAGGTTTTTAGAGATTTTTTATTTAATGAAGCAAAAGATTGGCATTATTAATCTTTGACTTACTTAAAAGAATTTGTATAAACCTCATTAATAATGGGATATCCAAAAAAACATCGCGGTCGTCGTAAAAGAGGATCTAAATACAGACGTAATAAAAGGCGTCAAAAGAAGAAATAACTACCTTTAATCTTTTACTTTTCTAATCTATGATAGTCTCCAAACTAGGAGATAATATGACGATTTTTAACCCTATTGAAGAAAGCAAAGCTAAAGGAAAAGTAAAAAAAGTTTTTGATAACATCAAAAAAGAAAGACAAATAAAAAAAATTCCTAATTTCTGGAAAACTATAGCAAATGATCCAGACACACTTGAAAGAACATGGAATTCTCTAAAAGATATAATGAAAAAAGGTGCTTTAGACCCTCTAGTTAAAGAAATGATTTACATGGCAGTATCTATGACAAATAGCTGTGAATATTGCATACGATCACATACTGCAGCGGCAAAGAAAAAAGGAATGTCAGATAAAATGCTAAAAGAGCTGATTGCAGTTGTAGGTATGGCAAATGAGACTAATCGGCTTGTGGAATCTTATCAAGTTGAAGTTGATAGTTTTCTTAAGAAATGATTATAATTCTTTAAATTATGTCAATTGATCATATATAAATAATTATGTTTAAATTTTTCAGTAATACTAAATGGGCAATTTGGGCTTGGCCAGGCTCTATACTGATTCTATCTTCAATTTGGTTTCAGGTTAAAATTGATGTTAGAATTAATGAATGGTTTGGTGAATTTTATGATCTAATACAAAAAGCTCTCTCTGCTCCAAATTCAATTACTATATCTGAATATTGGGCAAGTTTACTTTCATTTATTACATTAGCTGGAATAGCAGTAGCAGTTGCTGTTGCGATAAGTTTTTTTACAAATCATTTTTTATTTAGATGGCGAACTGCAATGGTTGAATGGTATCATTCAGTATATGATAAAGCTAGGACAATAGAGGGTGCTTCACAAAGGGTTCAAGAAGATACAATTAAATTTTCTAGAATTATGGAAAGTCTCGGTACAAGCTTTATAGCTTCTGTTTTAATTATTTTTGAGTTTACTCCTATACTTTTTGGATTAAGCGTTGGAATTCCAATTTATTTTTTTGGTGATTGGCAATATGGTTTAATTACTGGAGCACTTATTTGGTCAATTGGTGGCACATTATTTTTAATATTTCTTGGATTAATACTTAAACTTGTAGGTGTAGAATATGATTTACAAAAACAAGAAGCAGCATACAGAAAAATATTAGTAATAGCAGAAGATGATGGAACAGTTAGGCCAAAAAAACTAGAGGAATTATTTGATGATGTTAGAAAAATACATTTTTTAAGTTATCTAAGATATTTGTATTTTGGAATAGCTAGTAATGCCTATGGTCAAGCAAATGTTTTAAGTGCATATATATTTTTAGCCCCTGCTATAGTTGCAGGAGTGGTTACTTTAGGTGTTATGCAGCAAATTATTAGAGCTTTTGGAAGAGTTGAATCTTCACTGCAATATCTATTAAGAGCATGGCCTACTATTATTGAACTTCTAAGTGTTTACAAAAGGTTACGAGAGTTTGAAAAGATGATCGAGTCTAAAATTGAAAAAGAGAAACTAGAGTCTTCTTCTGAATGATATTTTTACTATTTATCTTAATCCCCATAATTGAAATTAGCATCTTTATAACAGTTGGGTCTAACATAGGCATTTTTAATACTATTGGGATAATTCTTTTGACAGCTTTGATTGGTATATTTTTAGTTCGCAAAAGAGGTTTAAGCTTATTATTTAATGCACGTCAAAGTATGTCAGAGGGTATAATGCCAACTAATGAAATAAAAGGGGGTATTTTTCTTCTTATTTCGGGACTGCTTTTGATAACACCTGGTTTTTTTACTGATTGTGTTGGTTTTGCTGTTTTCTTAAAACCTGTTCAAGATTTGATTGCTCTTAAAGCAAAAAATTATTTTGTCTCAAGAACTAGAAGGTACTAATTTGTCAATTTGACTAACAAGTTCTATTAAGGCGGTAACTTGCTTATTATTTGACGGGTTTTCTATATTAACTAAAGGTGGCATTAAATTATTCCATTCTGGTAAATTATCAGCAACTGAATAATATGCTTTTAATAAGCTTATTTGCTCATGTGTCCCAAGAACATTTCTGATTTTTTCTAAAAGCTCTTGAAGGTCTTTAAAATTATCTATTGAATTTTCTTTCTTAAAATTATGAATTATAAAACTCAACAATTTTGCAGTTATGTTAGCATCTCCTGTAATAGCTCCAGCACCACCTCTTCTTGAAGTGTGCAAAGCTAATGCACCATTTCCACAAAAAACAGCAAATTCATTAAAAAATTTAATCGTTTTAAGCATATTCTCCAAATTACCTGTTGAGTCTTTAAGACCTACAACATTATTTGGATAAAGTTTTAAAAGCGCTTCTATGATATTGAAATTAATTGTAACTCCAGATTGCTGAGGAATGTTATATAACAAAAACTTAAAATCATTACTTCCTGTTTCTTCTATTACATGTCTATAGTAATTTATTACACCTTCATCAGTCACATTCTTAAAATAAAATGGAGGCATAAGCAATGCTGCTTTTGCACCTATTTTTTCTGAAAATTTTGTTGATTGAATTGCCTCTTCTAATGATGGGGCACCACAACCAGTAATTATTACTTTTGGATCAACACGATTATCTAACAAAAATTGTATTGTATCTTCTTTTTGATCAATGGAAAAACTACTTGATTCACCGTTAGTACCAAAAAGTACTAAGCCATCTAAGCCCTTTTGCATTAATGACTGACAATGTCTTAAATATAAATCTTTATTAACTGAAAAATCATTTTTAATTGGTGTTATTGCCGCACCATAAACCCCGCTAATTTTATGCATATAAGCTTAATAAGATAATTCCTAACAAAATTCTATAAATAATAAATATATTAAAATTGCTTACTTTTATTATTTTCATCATAAAATTTATAGACAATAAGGCTGTTATGAAAGCAGTTATAGCTGCAAAAATTGATGGTTGAATATTGAAATCTTGAACATTTGAGTTGTAAAATTTTAAAAGTGATAATGATAATGAAGCAAAAATAATAGGTATAGATAATAGCATAGAAAACTTTGTTGAATTAATTCGATCAAATTTAAGAAATCTTAATCCAGTTATTGTAACACCTGCTCTACTTGCACCCGGAATAAAAGCTAAAGTTTGCCAAAGACCTATAATAAATGAATCAATAAATGATATATTTTGCCATTTTTTATTCTGAGACTCTCTTTTATCTGCAAAAAATAAAATGATAGCAAATAAAATACTGGAAATACCAATTAATTTTATGTCTCTAAAATAGAGACTTACAATGTCATAAATAAAAAAACCTAGTATTAATGCTGGAATAGTAGCAACAATAACTTTTAGGGCAATTTTATTTTCCAAAATCTCAAATTTTAGAATATTACATATTAAATAAAACACTTCTTTTCTTAAATAAAAAATTACTGCAAAAAGAGTTCCAAAATGTACAGCAATATCAGTAAATAAACCCTGATCTTCCCAATGGGTTAATTTTGCAAATAAAACCAAATGCCCTGAGGAACTAATAGGCAAAAATTCCGTTATTCCCTGCAAAATTCCTATTAAGAAATACTGTAATTCAAACATTAACTAAAAATAGTTTTTGCTAATTCTGAGCCAGTGGGAAGAGGTTCAGCATTTTTATTAGAAAAATATTTTTCTAAAAACTGCAAATATTTATTATAATCCTTAAGAATTAATAATTTTTTATCTTTATCCTCATCATCATTCTCTTCTAACTTACTAAATTCAGTATCAACATAATTCATTGCTTCCGGTATCGTTGTAAATGGACGTTCTTGATTAATAACTAATCTGTCATGAAGTTCTCTATGAATGGTTTTGAAATCTTCATTAGAGAGTGTTTTGGGACTCTCATCAAAAATTAGACGTTTTAACATAAAGCTTGCACGTGGATCTTTTATTCCAAGAGCAATTTTATATTTGTCACTCCAATTAGCTTTTTCATGAAATTGAGCAATTTCTGAAGTTTGACCGAATTGAGTAAATAGATTTGCTTTACTCTCGGGAAATAAGTTGTCTTGAGAGGATTCTTCTTCTTTTTCTATTTGTCTGTCTATTTCCATTAATTTAAATTTGTCAGCAAGAGCTTTATTTTTATAAACCATCTTAGCTCTTTCATTTAATACTTCTGATCCAATTTCATTATATGGCTCATAATTAATAGCAATTTTACCAGGTAATAGAATAGGATGCTGGTTACATATAACGTATCTATTCTTTTTTTTAATTAACTTTTTAAACTCTTCTGAGTTACACTCAATTAACGGTTCTGGATCATGTGATAAATCAATTGTATGAAACCATCCACTATATTGTGATTCACATACCATTGATAATGCTTGTAATTTTACTCTTCCAGCAAAACTGGTCATATAGCAAAAACCCTTATTGGAACTGACATAATCAATCGCCTTTTCTTTACTCATTGTCATTTTTAATTGTTCCCAATTTTCCTTACTGCTTTCTTGAATATATTTAGTAAGAGCAATTGATGTTTTCACATCACTAAAAGCATCATGGGCAAATTCAATTGGTAAATTATTTAATTCAGCTAATTTTTCCAATTTGAAACTAGGATTGCCTCGTGCTGTTAAAGGAGTTTTAATACCACTTGGATTTATAGCATATAATGCTCTTGCTAGGCTTAATGTATCTCCTCTATTCTTTCTCGTGATGTAAGGAAAAAATAAATTATTAAATAAATTATACTCTAAAACTGACTCATCAAATTCTATTATATTATGGCCTATAAATACTGTATCAGGTTCATCTTTTTTCCATTCATCAAAAGTCGAATTAATTTTTTTAATTAATTCATAAGATGACATTTTGGCATTTAAAGCTTCTTTAATTCCTTTTTGTGTTGTTAATAATGCTCCAGGCTGAGAGATGATTGATGTTCTGGGACGGCAAAATTCATTAATATTTTGATTAGTTGGTTGAAAATTCTCATCGGTGACTATTGCTGCTATTTGAAGTATTTGTTCCCATTTTGGTGTTGTTCCAAAAGCATTAGGGCTTTCTTTTTTACCCCTTCCTGTCGTTTCTAAATCATAAAATATATATTTATTTGCCATATATAATTCCTTTCTACTTTATTGTTTTGAATTTGAAATATTAAAGATTCTTTATTTTTGGTATTTTTTGGCAAGAAACAATCATATTTATCAAAAATAAATTTCAATAAATTATAGATGTTATAATTGTGTATATGAACGAAATTACTGGTGTTAAAGGCTTATTAATAGATTTAGAAGGAGTTCTTTATAGTGATAATAACTTAACTCCTGGATCTATTGAGGTAATTAAAGAATTAAAAAAAAATAGTTTAAAATTAAGATTTTTAACAAATACTACAACTGCACCCAGAAAAATAATATTCAATAAACTTTACGATTTTGGTTTTGATATTGAAGAAAAAGAAATATTTACCCCTATAATTGCTACTAAAAATTATTTGAGAGAAAATAGAGTTAAAAGAATTGCTTTAATTACGAATATTGAAATTATTGAAGAATTTAATGACTATGAAATTACACAAAAAAACCCTGAAGCTGTCATTATGGGAGACATATATAAAAATTTTAAATGGGACATATTAGATAGAATATTTAAATTAGTATACCTACAAAATGCCGCTTTGATTGCTTTACACCAAAATAAATATTCTATGCGAGATGGTGAAGTTTCTCTTGACCTTGGTCCTTTTGTTAAAGCTATAGAGTATTCAAGTGGAAAAAAATCAATTTTAATGGGTAAGCCTGAAAAAAATTTTTTTGACTTAGCTGTAAAAGATTTAAATATCAATAATGAAAATATTTTAATGATTGGGGACGATATTTCATCTGATATTGAAGGATCAATAAATGCTAACTTAAAAGCAATTCAAGTTAAAACAGGCAAGTTTCAAGAAAAAGATTTAAAATATCCTACTCAACCGAATTACCGTTTAAATTCAATAACTGAATTACCAAAATTACTTGGATTTTAATTAATCTCTTTTAACCCAATAAAAATGATAAAAAGCTGCTGCACCTATAGCTACAAACAGAGAAACAAAGGCAACATAGATTATTGTTGAAATTGCCCAGAAAACAATAACTAGGAAAAGTCCTATACCTGTTATTGCTGCCCAAAAATAAAGTAATCTTTCTAAAAACTGTTGCATAGAAGCCTTCTATATTATTTATAAGATTTTATCAATTTCATCACGATTTGGCATTGAATTGGCTGTACCTATTTTAGTCGTAGATAATCCTGCCGTAGCACTAGCAAATGAAATAGCATCTTTAATACTTTTGTTTTCTGTTAATGCTACAGCGAATCCCGCATTAAAAGCATCTCCAGCACCAGTTGTATCAACAACTGGATTTGATAAGTTTGCTATGGGTGATGAAAATGTTTCATTTGCATTAGCAAAATAAGCTCCTTTTTCACCTAAAGTTATAATAACATTCTTAATTCCCATATCTAATAATTTTGATGCTGCCCTACTTGCATCATCATTTGAATTCACAGCATGACCAACATAAAAACTAGCTTCAGTTTCATTTGGTGTGAAATAATCAATAAAAGGAAATACACTTTTATCAATTTCTGCAGCTGGTGCAGGGTTCAGAACTGTTTTTACTCCTAAACTATGTGCTTTTTTTAATAGCATATAAAACTGTTTCTTTTGGTGCTTCTAATTGAGTAAGAAATATTTTAGAATCTTTAATTATATTTTCTGCTTTATCAATATCGGCATTGGTGATTGCAGCTGCCGCACCAGGAAATACATTTATAGCATTTGCACCTGATTCTTCATTAACCATAATTGCAGCTGCTCCAGTTGAATGTTCCCTGGAAATGATGACATTTGAGTAATCTACTTTAGCTTCATCATAAATCTTTGTTGCCATTTCCCCAAATTGATCGTCACCAATTTTAGAAATAAAATATGTTTTAACACCTGCTTTAGCTGCTGCTACTGCCTGATTAGATCCTTTGCCTCCAGGACCTATTACAAAATTATTCCCTAATATTGTTTCTCCTTCAATTGGTATTTTTTTTCCAAAGAAAACTAAATCTGCAACATATATTCCAAGAATGCTAATTGAGGACATTTTATTAATTATTTATATAATCCAAACTTTTCCATCTGATTTAATTACACCTTTCGTAAATATAAAACAACCAAATGGCCTTGTTTCACTTGTACTAACGACACAAAAAGCTTTTTTTGTTTCTTCGTAAAATTTTTGTCTCTCTATTGATCCAACTTTCCAATTTATTCCTGAAACTTCTTTAACTATATTAATTAAATCTTGATGAACTTCATTAATTTCGTCTGGTTTTTCATCTATTTCCATTCTCAAAACTGGATGAGGTATAAAGCTATCTAATGGAAAAACTGATAAAATTGCTTTTGCAGCTCTAGGAATATCAATGCCATCTAAACGTACTACTTTAGAATTATTAGAATGAGCAGGAAAATTTGCATCGCATAGAACAAGATTATCCCCATGCCCCATTGATTGCATTAGTGATAAAAGTTCAGGACTAAGTAAAGGATCAATATTTATTAACATTTTGATAATTATTATTATAAAGATTAAGTTTAAGTATATATTTGTATTTTGATTTTGTAAATTTAGAACTTTTCCACAGAAGTAGACATAACATAAAGATAAGGTAGCACTTTTTAGTAGCCATTTAGTATAAAAAAATACAAAATAATCATAATGAAAAAACAGCAATTTGGCGCAGGTATTTGGCACTTTGCAACATACGTAGATAGATATGCCACAGATGGATATGGTGAACCACGAAGTGTATTAGATGCGATAGAGCTTGCAGGTAAAGTAAAAGATTTATCAGTAGTTGATATAAACTATCCCTATTTTGGGGGCAATTTTACAAATGAAGAAATAAAGATTGCACTCGATAAAGTTAATTTAAATGTCATTGGGATAACTCCAGAAATTTACACTAAAGAATTTAGAAAAGGAGCATTTACAAATCCAGATTCTGGAGTTCGTAAACGTGCTCATGAATTAATAACAGAAGCATGTGAAGCTGTAAGATTTTTTAATGCAGCTTATGTAAAATTGTGGCCAGGACAAGATGGATGGGATTATCCATTTCAGGTTGATTATAGTACAGTTTGGAAAAATTCTATGGATGGAGTTGGGAGACTAGCAAGTGAAAATCCCGATCTTAAATTTGTTATTGAATATAAGCCTAGGGAACCAAGAATAAAAATGAGTTATGATTCTGTAGCCAGAACTTTGCTGGGTATAGAAAAAATTGGTCTTCCAAACATTGGTATACTTCTTGATTTTGGGCATGCAATTTATGGTGGTGAATGTGCTGCAGATTCTGCACAACTGGCAATTGATTATGGTCGTTTGTTTGGAATGGACGTAAATGATAATTATCGTTCTTGGGATGATGATCTAATTGCAGGTAGTTTGCATCCTATGGAAATATTTGAATTTTTTTATGTTTTGAAAAAAAATAACTGGGAAGGGGTATGGCAGCTTGATCAATTTCCTTTTAGAGAAGATAGTGTAGAAATGGCCAATCAATCAATAGATTTTTTAAAATCTATTGAAAAGGCTTTGAATGAATTAGATATTAAGGCACTTCAAGAAGCTCAATCAGATCATGATGCTTTGGCTGCAATGAAAATTGCCCAAAAAGCACTCTATAAATTTTTGTAAAAATTAATTTTTTAGATAGTGCTTAAATAAAACATTTTTCCATTCATTATAAATAGTAATATCGTTATTTTTTTTAACAGGAATAAAAGTAATATATTTTTGTTTAAATTTTTTTATATCTTTTAAACTTGAAGAAATATTCATACCTAATAAACCCATAATTAAAGCACCATATGAAGACATATCTTGAAAATTTGTTATATAAATTTTTCTATTTAAGATATTTGTAAGAAATTGAATAAAATCAATATTATTAATCATTCCTCCATCAATAAAAATATCATTGTATTTTATTTTCTTATTTTTTTCCAAATCATCTAGATAATCCTTTATCTGAAAAGCAATTGATTCAAGAGATGCTCTTATTATATGTTTTTTATTTACAGATGGTGATAAGCCATAAATCATTCCCTTACATTCAGGAATCCAATGTGGGGAACTTAATCCAACAAATGCTGGAATAACAAATACACCATTTGAAGTTGATACTTCTTTGAAAATTTTATTTGTTTCATTTGGGCTATTAATTATTTTTAAGTTATCTTTTAACCAACTAACTGTTGCTCCTGCATAATTGATAAGACATTCATATGAGTAATATGGCTTGTTTTTTAAAAACAAAAGATAAGGTTGTTAATATGTTTTTTTTATGAATAAATTTATTACCAATATTAGTTAATATTGATGAGCCTGTTCCAATTGTAATTTTTGAATTTCCTATATTAAAGCATTGATTTGCAAAAATAGATGCCTGAGAGTCTCCTATGACCCCTGATATGGGTATAGGTTTTTTTAAAATACCGTTAATATTAGTATGCCCAAAAATTGATGAACTCTCTTTTACTTGAGGTAATTTGTTTAAGTTTAAGTTAAAAACTTTTAGCAATTGCTGACTCCATTGAAGTGTATTATTGTTGAAGAATAGAGTTCTTGAAGCATTAGTAAAATCAGTAAAGTAAGACTGTTGGTTAGTTAACCTATAAATTAAATAGGTATCTATTGTTCCAAATAATGCTGTCCCATTTTTAAGTTTATCTCTAATACTTCGATTAACTTTTAATAATTGTAATAATTTAGAAGCAGGAAAATAAGTGTCTAATGTTAATCCTGTTGTACTTTTAATTAAATTAACTGCTTTTTTTGATTTATTAATTTTATCACATATTATTTGTCCTCTTCTGCACTGCCATACTATTGCATTGTTCAAAGGTTTACCTGATTTTGCATCAAAAATTACAAATGTTTCTCTTTGATTTGTGATGCTTAAAAAAATATTTTGACTATATTTAATTTTTTTTTTCAATTTTTTTTACTAAATGTAAAAAATTATTATAAATCTCATTTGCATCATGCTCAACAATACCTGATTTTTTTTGGATTTGCTTATGTGATTTTGATACTTTTTCTATTAATTTTAACTTGTTGTTATATAAAAAAACAGTAGTTGAGGATGTGCTCTGATCCAAGGATATATACATAATTAATTCATTAAATCCTTTGCTATTTTTGCCAACTTTTCTGGCGACATATTATAATGATCTAAAACATCTGATTGAGAACCATTAATCATATATTCATCAGGAAATCCTATTATTTTAAATGGAATTTGAATATTGTTCTGAGAAATTAAACTAGCACATTTTTCTCCAAGTCCTCCACTTTCGCTATGTTCTTCAACACTAATTATTGCTTTAACTTTTGATAAACTATTTAAAAATAAGTCATTATCAAAAGGCTTAATTGTATGGAGATTTATATGTGAACAAAAAATTTTTTCTTTTTCTAAAATTTCTGATGCTAATAAAACTCTTTGAGCTGTTTCTCCAGTTGTAACAAATAAAATATCTTTACCGTCTCTAATTTTTGTTCCTTTTCCTATTTTAAACGAATCATTGTCATTATGAATTTTCTGCATAGGTTTTTTTCCAAAACGAATAAATAGAGGTTTACTATAATTCACCGCCTCTTTAATAGATTCTCTTGTTTCAAAATTATCAGAAGGAACAACGACGTTAATATTATTAATAGTTCTTAAAACAGCTAGATCATGAATGGAATGATGAGTTGATCCTAATTGACCATAACTTACTCCTGCACTTATTCCAACTAAAGTTACGGGATGATTAGAATAAGCAATATCATTTTTTAATTTGCTCTAACGATCTAGCCGTGAGAAAGCTTGATGGAGAGACTCCAAAAACTTTTTTACCAACTGCTGATAAACCAGCACAAATTCCAACTAAATTTTGTTCAGCAATACCAACTTCAATAATTTGGTTAGGCAATTCTTTTCCAAATTGTGTCAACTTCCCTGATCCTCTAGAATCACTTGTAACAACAATAATGTCATTATCTTTTTTTGCTAAATCTAATAATGTTTCGGCAAAAACTTCTAAATTGGCTTTTTAATTCATTTATAATTCTCTAATTGAGTATTTAATTCTTCTATGGCTTTTTTATATTCTTCATCAGAAGGAAGCTTATGGTGCCAAACAACTTCATTTTCAATAAAACTAACACCTTTGCCTTTAATAGTGTTGGCTATAATTAAATTAGGTTTTTTTTCATCAAAAGGAATTTTATTAAATATTGCATCTAACTCACTTACTGAATTACCATTTACTTGTTTAACGGATAATCCAAATGAAAGAAATTTATCCATTAATGGCTCGATGGGATTTACTTCTTCAGTTTTTCCAGTAATTTGAAGACCGTTTCTATCGATAATTATAACTAAGTTATCTAATTTATACTTACTAGCTGATAATAAACTTTCCCAAATTGAACCTTCACTCAATTCACCATCTCCTAAGAGGGTATAAACTTTAAATGGCTTGTTATTTAATTTAAACCCTATTGCCATTCCCACTGCGACTGATAAACCATGACCAAGAGCTCCGGTATTATGTTCTACTCCTGGAACCTTTCTTGTAGGATGACCAATAAAGTGAGAATCAAATTTGTTTAGTGTACTTAAATCCTCTTTGGTAAAAAAATTTTTATCACATAAAACTGTATATAAAGCCTCTACTGTATGACCTTTGCTTTGAACATATCTATTTCTATCAATAGAATCAAAATTCTCAGGATTTATTTTTAAAATATTATTATAAAGTACATTAAGTATATCTATACATGATAAACTCCCCGCAGTATGCCCAGCTCCACTTTTATAAATTATATTAAGAATAGTTTTCCTGTATTCTATAGATTTTAATTCTAATTCTTTTTTATTTAACATTAATATAAGTGTAAGAAATGATAACTAAAAAAGCAAGCGAATATAAATTCGCTTGCTTTAAAATATTTACTTTTAGTTTAATTAAAAGTCACAACGGAAAACTCCGCATTTAGACACATTACCTGCATTTACTAATAAACAATCAATTGATTGCTTTTCTACAGCAGGAGCTTTTCCAGAAGTTACTTCTTCATGAGCCATTCTTACAGCCATTTCAGAAAAGTTTGCAATTGGTTGAAGAACTGTATGATTAATATCACCAGCTACTATTGCATCCATAACTTCTCTACTGCCGTCAAAACCTGCTACAATAACATTATTCATACCAGCAGCTTTTAAAGCTGCAGATGCTCCTAATGCCATAGTATCATTTCCAGCAATTACGCCTTTTACATTTGGATGAGCTTGAATTAATTTTTCCATAACATCAAATGCTTCTGATTGACTCCAGTTTGCTGATTGAGCAGCAACTTTTACCATATCAGGATAGTCAGCGATAACATCGTTGTATCCTTTTGATCTAATACCTGCGTTTGTATCAGTTTCTTTACCTATAAGTTCGATAAATTCACCTGACTCACCCATAGCAGATACAAATTCTTCACCACCTAATACTGCGCCTTGATAGTTATTTGCAACTAATTGAGCAGAAGCAATGCCAGTTGCATTAATTTCTCTGTCAATTAGGTATACAGGTATACCTGCATCTTTTGCTTTTTGAACAGCAGCAATTGAAGCATCAGCACCAGCATTATCAACAATCATAAATTTAGCACCTTTTGAAATACAAACGTCAAAATGTTCATCTTGAACCTTTGCATCATCACCGTGATCTAATGATAATACATCATATCCTAGTGCTTCTCCTGTTTCTTGAGCAATATCTGCCTCAGCTTTAAAGAATGGATTGTCATGTGCAGGTGTAATAACGCACATTAAATCAGCATATGCCTGAGCTGAAAAAAGTATTCCTACAGAAAATACTATAGTTTTTAATAATTTCATTTTACCTCCTAAATTTAATATAATTATATAAATTTCTGTTTTAAACTAACCGATTAGAGTAAAAAAATCGAGTATATTATTAATAAAAATTAAATAAACTTTTGTAGTTTACTTTTAATCATCACTAAAGTGACAATTTGTTATTTTTTATATAAATTAAACAAGTTATTTCTAAAATATTGAAGTTAATTTATCTTTTAGTTATCTTTTTCAATAAACTTAGTTTGAAGTTGATCTATCATAACTGCCAATACAATTATTGTGCCCATGATGACTCTTTGCCAAAATGAACTAACACCCTCTAAAATCATTCCATTACTGAGAACCCCTATTACAAAAGCCCCAATTATTGTTCCTCCTACAGAACCTCTGCCTCCCATTAAGGATGTTCCCCCAAGAACTACTGCTGCAATAGCATTTAATTCCCAAGTAGTTCCAGTAGCTGGATGAGAAGATATAAGTTGTGAAGTTACTATAACACCAACAACTCCTGCACAAAATCCTGATAATCCATAAGTTAAAAGCGTTACACCATTAACATTAACACCAGATAAATTTGCTGCTTTAGTGTTTCCACCGATTGCATACATATGTCTGCCAAACTTTGTTTTTGTAGTTAAGAATACTGCTACTATAGCTAATACAAACATAACCCAAATAGTATATGGTAAAGACAAAAATGTTCCTGATCCTATAACTGGAAATCCAGTATTATTTAATTCTTCTTTTCCAATAAGGTTTGGAAAAGTTGCTCCATCATTAATTAATAATGCAAAACCTCTTGCAACATAAAGCATTCCTAAAGTAGCTATAAATGGAGCTACACTAAATCTAGTAATTATAACACCATTAATACATCCAAAAATAAAACCTATGGCTACACTAATTATAACTATTACCCAAACTTCAAAATAGATAACCATATTAAAAAACTCTAAAACAAGTCCTTTATCAATTAAAAGACCTGATATCATTCCACATAATCCAACTATGGAGCCGACAGAAAGATCAATACCTGCAGTTAATATTACAAAAGTCATTCCAATTGCTAATATAGCATTAATTGCAACGTGCTTTGTAAGTATAATTAAATTTGTAGAAGATAAGAAAGCGTCAGCTGTAAAAGCAAAAAATGAAAAAATAAAAATTAAAGCTATGAAAGCTCTTAACTTAAATAATGCTGCTCTTATTGTCATACCTTTCATAAATTACTATCCCTGTGAATATTTTACTAAACTATCTTCAGTTAATTCAGAACCAATTAATTCTTTAGTTATCTTCCCCTTAGCAAGTACTAAAACACGATCAGCAACAGCTAAAACTTCTTTTATCTCGGATGAAACAAAAATAATTGATAAGCCTTTATCGGCTAATTTTTTCATTATATAAAATATTTCTTGTTTAGCACCTATATCAACTCCTCTAGTAGGTTCGTCTAACATTAATAACTTTGGATTAGTTTCCAAAGCTTTAGCAATTACAACTTTTTGCTGATTACCCCCACTTAATGAAGTAATGAGATTATCAAAGTTTGATACCTTAATGCCTAAATAATCTATAGCATTATTAACTGCCTTTTTTTCTTGATTTGATTTTAAGAAAAAATCACTAATTTTTTTTGAAATTTTGGATAATAAAGTATTAGATAAAACAGATAAGCACTGCACTAACCCTTGGCCTTGTCGATCCTCAGGAACAAGTACAATCCCATTACTTATTCTTTTAGAAATTGAAGTTTGCTTTAATTTATTATTTTCCAAATATATCGATCCGTCAAAATCTTTATTTAATCCCATTATTATTTCTAATAATTCAGTTCTTCCACTTCCCATAAGACCATAAAAGCTAAGTATTTCACCAGATTTTGAATCAAATGAAATATCATCAAGAAGATATTCTTCTGACTTTGATTTTTTTAAATATAATGATTTAGCTTCAAGTATTTTATTTCCTATATTTGATTTAGCAACATTAACTGATTCAAAACTTCTTTTTCCAACCATTTGTTCTGTAATCCAGGGTATATCTATTTTACTTATTTTTTCTTCACATATAAATTTGCTATCTCGTAAAACTGTAATAACATCACCGATTTGCATTATTTCTTCTAATTTATGAGAAATATAAATTATTGTTACTCCTTGATTTGTTAATTCTTTTATAACATCAAACAATACTAAAACTTCATTTTTGCTTAAAGCGGAACTCGGTTCATCCATTATCAATATTTGTGTTTTCTTTTGTAAAGCTTTGGCTATTTCAACAATTTGTTGCTGTCCGATCCTAAGACTCTCTAAGAGACTCTCTGGGTTAATATCTTGTTTTAATCTTAACATTAATTCCTTTGTTAAATTAATCTGTTTTTTTGTATTTATTGTCTTCTGTGCATTAAGTATTTCATGAGCTATAAAAATATTTTCATGAACACTTAAGTTAGGGAAAAAATTTAATTCTTGATGAATGATTCCTATTGAGTTTTGTTCTGCATCTTTAGTAGAATTAATTTTTAAAATTTTATCATTAAGAAATAGTTCTCCTGAAGTTTGTTTTTCTACACCTGATAAAATTTTCATCAAGGTAGATTTACCAGCACCATTTTCACCTACTAAAACATTAACTTTTGCTTCATATATATTAAAATTAACGTTATCTAATGCAGTAACACCTGGATAAGTTTTGTTAATATTTTTTGCTTCAAGTATTTTTTTCATATCTTAATTTAAAAATTCTATTTTAGTTGGAGTAATATAAATCTTGTCTTTTCTATCAAAAGTAATTGCTCCTTCAAAGTTTATATTTTTTCCAGTAATTTCTTTTAATTTTAACGGACCTATAATTTCATTTAATACCCTGACCTTAATTATTCTTGAAACATCAGCAAAATCTAATTGATTAACAAAATCATTAAATTTAATAAATTTTACAGCATCTCTAATAGAGTCTTTTTTAATAACTGGGCCTAGAGTAATAAAGATTTCAGAATCATATTTTTTTTCTAATTTTATAGAAAGAGTACCGACTCTTGATGCTGTGTTTAATGAAGTTATTTCGGCTTTTCCTTTTACCATAAAACTATAACTTCCTGTGCCAGATCTACCTCCATACTTTTCTTCTGTTACTTCTTTATTTTTAAATAATTCATCTAATATAAATGTTATATCTTCAGCTTCTTCACTAATTGTTGGAATTATTTTTGATTTCCATATATTTTCAACATATGCCTTTGCATCAAATCCTTTTTTAATTAATTCATCCTCTTCAACGGTTCTGATAACTGATGCATAAAAAAATGAATATAAAATAAAAATTAAAATAACTAAAAAAGAAGAAAGTTTGAATATATTATTTGATATAAAGTTATTTAACATTTTTATAATTGTATTAAGTGATTTTTTGTATGTTTTTAAATTAACTATTTAAGTTATAAAAAACAACAAGAAATATTAAAATTTATTACTCACCATAAGGAATCCATATATTTTTAACTTGAGATCCCTCATGAAGAAATTCATTAAGAAAATCTTTAGAATTATTTGACCAATCTATATTATTATTTTTTGGGCACCAATATCTTTTTAGATTGAATACTGTGCCATGTATAATAGAAGATCTAACCGTTACATTGCTTGAAAAAGCCCATATTCCGTGAATATTTTCATGCTGTGTGAGTGTTTCATTAAGCTCATTTTCTTTTGCTGTTAAGATATTAATTGATCCAGCAGGAATGTCAGATGTTTCAAAAACTTGATATAAAGATGTGGCAATTAAAGAAGTTTTTTCTGAAGGAACAATAATACTTGCATTCCCATTTGCAAAAAGAGAAGAAATTATGGTTGATAGACTAAGAAGTGGTTGATTTTCACTCATAATACTTGCTACTACACCAATTGATTCTTTTACTGCTAGAGTTAATCCTCTCATTGGAGGGTTGTGAATACTTCCTTCAAACTTGTCAGCCATAGAAGCATAATAAAAAATTCTTTCACAAGATTGATCAAATTCTTTTAGTGCTTGATTTTTATCAATGCCTGAAATGCTCATTAATAAATTAATAAATGTTTCTTTTCGCTGTGATAGATTTTCAGCTAAATAAAATAAAATTTGAGACCTATTAAAATTATTCAAACTACCTATTTTTGATTTTAATGCTGCTTCTACAGTGTCTCTGACATCTTTTCTATTGGCTCTTGCTATATCACAAATAAATTCTTTTTGAGCTGTTAACTGATTAAAAGAATAACCGCTATCAGGTCTTTTTTGTTTACCACCAACATATAATTTAGGAGTTGCATCTATTGAAGGAAGATCAACTTTATTTTTAATTATTTTTTTTGAAATTTTACTTGCTTCTGGAAGAGTATTATCTTGATAAGCTCTTATTCCTTCAACTCCACCTTCTCTTCCAAAGCCACTTTCTTTATAGCCTCCAAATCCACATGCAGCATCAAATAAATTTGTTGAATTAACCCATATAACACCTGCTTTTATTTTAGGAGCAATATCAAGTGCAAGATTAATATTTTCCGACCATACGCTTGCTGCTAAACCATAGGGTGTATTGTTTGCTATGGAAACAGCTTCACTTGGTGTTCTAAAACTAAGTATTGATAAAACAGGTCCAAAAATCTCAACTTGTGCAATAAAAGAAGATGGGGAAACATTTGTAAAAATAGAAGGAGGATAAAATAATCCATCTGTGGGACAAGCCCAGCTAGGTTGCCATAATTTTGATCCTTCTTTCTCTCCTTTTTTTACTATAGATCGTATTTTTCTTAATTGTATGGGGGCGACAATAGCTCCAATATCAATTGATTTATCAAGTGGATTACCAACGCGCAGTTTTTCCATACGTGCTTTTAATTTTTTTATAAATATTTTTTCTACACTTTCTTGAACCAACAAGCGTGAACCTGCACAACACACTTGACCTTGGTTAAACCAAATAGCATCAACTACTCCTTCAACAGCACTATCAAGATCAGCATCTTCAAAAACTATAAAAGGCGATTTACCACCTAACTCCATTGTTAATTTTTTTTCTTGGCTAGCAGTTGATTGAATTATTTTTTTTCCAACTTCTGTTGATCCAGTAAAAGCAATTTTTGTTGTATACTCATGAGAAGTAATAAGTTCACCTGTACTACCATCACCTGTAATAATATTAATTACTCCTTTTGGTATTCTTGCCTTTTGACATAATTCAGCAAAATAAAGAGCAGTTAAAGAAGTAAATTCAGCTGGTTTTAAGACAACAGTATTCCCAGCCGCAATTGCGGGTGCAATTTTCCATGCCAACATTAACAAAGGAAAATTCCAAGGAATAATCTGTCCTATAACCCCAATAGGTTTACTTATTTTTGTATCAATTTTTTTTGCCCAACCGGCATGATAATAAAAATGCCTTGCTACTAAAGGAATATCTATATCTCTTGTCTCCCTAATTGGCTTTCCATTATCAATAGTTTCCAAAACTGATAAAAAACGTGAATGCTTTTGAATCAATCTAGCTAAAGCATACAAATATTTTGCTCTAGTATCTGATGATGTTTTAGACCAAATATTATAAGCTTTTTTTGCTGCACCTACTGCAGCATTAACATCAGCTTTATTAGATATAGATAAAGATGTTAATTTTTTATTCGTTGCAGGATTTATAACATCTAATTTCTTAGATGATTTAGATTTTGTCCATATTCCATTAATGAATAAATGATTAGGATTTTTAAGAGAGTTAATCCAAGACATTACATCTTTACTGTCTTCTGGAGCAGGACCATAAGATATATTTTTAAAATTTTGTATAATTTTACTCATTATCCTATCGCTAATTTTTCTTTATTTGCATATCTACCTAAAGCAAAGTGATAGAGTTGTCTCTCAATATCAATAAGAAGACTAGAAGCACCAATTCGTAAATATTTAGGATTTATCCAATCATGACCAAGTTCTTCCATAACAAGAATTAAAAATTCAATTACTGTTTTAGCAGTAGAAATTCCCCCAGCTGGTTTAAAGCCAATTTTTTTTCCTGTAATTTGATAAAAATTTCTTATCATGCGAAGCATTACAAGACTATTATTTAAATTAGCATTGATAGATTCTTTTCCTGTAGAAGTTTTAATAAAATCTGCTCCTGCCATCATACAAACCATAGAAGCTTTAGCAACATTTCTTAAAGTTTCAAGATCACCAACTCCTAATATTGCTTTGATATGTTTTTTATTTGCAGCTTTTTTAAAATCTCTTACTTCTTCATAAAGTTTCTTCCAATTATTTTGTAAAACAAAACCTCTGTTGATAACAATATCAATTTCATCAGCTCCATTTTTAATAGACTCTGTTATTTCAAGTTTTCTAGTTTTAAAAGATGATAAACCAGCAGGAAAGCCAGTTGATACTGCTGCAACAGGAATATTATTTGGAAGATTTTTTTTAGCCTCTTTAATTAAATGATGATAGACGCATACTGCACCTACTTGAATATCTCCTTGTTTTATATTTAGTAATTCATGTAAATCAATAGAGATTGGTCGTTTTGCTTTTTCACACAAACGCTCAACTTTTCCAGCGGTATCATCTCCACTTAATGTTGTTAAATCAATTAAAGAAATAGCTTTTAATAGCCATGCTGCTTGATACTCTTTTTTAACAGAACGTCTTTTTGTTAAAGTAGAAGTTCTTCTTTCAATAGCACTAAGATTAATGCGAATATTACTTACTAAATCAGTATCTAAATTCATTTATTTAATTAATATTTTCTATCGTTAATGGTCTTGACATTAATTTATTAATTTCGTCTTCTATATCAAATCCATTATAGAGAATATTAAAAACAGACTCTAGAATTGGCATTTCTATGTCATTTTCTGAGGCAATTTTTATGGCTGCTTTAGTGGTATAATATCCCTCAGTAATGGCGTTTTTATCTAGCTCTTTCTCAAAATTTTTGTGTTTTATATTTGCTATTTTGATACCAAAATTAGTATTTCTAGACTTTAAAGAGTTACAAGTTAACATTAAATCACCCAAACCTGATAAGCCAAAAATAGTTTCTTTTTTTGATTTAAAAAACATCGCAAATCTTGATATTTCAACAAAAGAACGGGTAATAAGAGCGCTTCTTGCATTTTCACCTAAATTTAAACCATCTGAAATACCTGCTGCAATAGCGTATATATTTTTAAGTGCCCCACCTATTTGGCAACCTATTACATCTTCAGAATAGTAAATACGAAATTTTTTTCCAGTTAACATCATAGAAATTTTTTTGAAAATTTGTGGGTTTGATGAAGCAAAAGTTGCAGCAGTTGGCAAATCTTTAGCTACTTCATCTGAAAAACAAGGACCAGATAAAATACTTAAGGATTTTGGTTTAACCAGAGATTCTACTAACTCAGATAAAAATAAAGATGATGAAATTTCTATACCTTTTGAAGCTATAATAATATCAGCTTTTAGATTATTAAAACATGATTTTTCTAAAACTTCACGAATATTTTGACTGGGAAGAGCAACAAAAATTAAATTATTTTTTACAATTTTTTCCAAATTATCAGTTGCTTGAACATTATCATTAAATACTGCATATTTTAATTTAGGATTGAAATGATGTTCATTAATTGAATTCATCACATTTTTATCCCTAGTGTAAATCAAAACTTTTTGATCACTAAATAATTTAGCTAAAGCACTGCCCCAAACTCCTCCACCTATTATCCCAATTGTCATTTATATTCTTTTCTCAACATATTTAGCAATAGCTAGAGAGGAAGTTAATCCGGGTGATTCAATTCCATACAAATTAATTAAATTTTTTATTTTATGATCATCGGAAGTACTAATTGTAAAATCACGTTTTGATTTATCCTCTTTACTTGTCATAGGTCTAAGCCCTGCATAAGAAGGAAATAACATATCTTCTTTTATATCAGGTAAATATTGTTTTATAGAGTTATAAAATTTAGTTTTTAATCCTTCATTTACAGAATAATCATAAGGATCATCTACCCACTCTGCATCTGGACCAAATTTAATAGAATTATCAATTTCTAAAGTTAAGTGAATACCTAGACTTATATTTTCTGGTACTGGATAAATCAAATGATTTATAGGTAATTTTTTATTTAAAGAAAAATAATTTCCTTTTGCTAAATATGTAACAGGAACATATTTTTTTTGAAGACCATCAATGTTGTTTGCAATATCTGAGGCAAATATACCTGCGGCATTAATTAGATAATCACAGATAATAATAGTTTTATTATTTTTATTATCATGAACTTCAATTGCAAATTTATTATTTTCAATCAATATTTTTGTTACAATTGAATTATATGATATCATACCTCCATTATTTTCAAACTCACCAAGATAGGATTGCATCAAACTATGTTGATCAATTATTCCAGTAGAAGGAACTAAGAGACCTCCTACATTTTTTATTAATGGTTCTAATATCTTGATTTGATTTTGATTTAATATTTCTAAATTTTCAACACCATTAGATTTGGCTTGATCCTTAATTTTGAATATTTTTTCCATTTGTGCATCATTAATTGCAACAATAATTTTTTTAGTATTAATATGAGGAATGCCAAATTTTTTCGCATATGCATAAATAAGTTGATTGCCTTCAACGCAAAACTTAGATTTTAAAGTATTAGATTTATAATATATCCCCGCATGAATAACTCCAGAATTTCTAGAACTAGTAATTTGGCCAATTTTTCCCTCTTTTTCTAAAATAATGATTTCTTTATTTTGATAGCTAATATTTTTAGCAATTGCTAAACCTACCGCTCCAGCCCCAATAACTACCGTATTTGTGTGAAATTTTTCCATTTTTTAGTATTTTTAGATAATTTATCTATTTCATTATCATTGATTTCTGTACCTTGGAATTGATTTGATCTATATAAAAAAAATTATAATTTCTCGGAGGAAATATGAAAAAATTACTTATTGCGGCTATTATCAGTTTGTCGTCAGTTTCGACTGCTGCTTTAGCTGAAATTAAAGTTGGTATTATTCTTGGTTTTACTGGACCAATCGAATCTTTAACTCCTGCTATGAGAGATGGCGCTAAATTGGCGTTTTTAGAAGCGTCTAATTCTGGAAATCTTTTAGGTGGAGAATCTTTTACTATTATGGAAGCTGATTCAACTTGTGTTGACTCTGCTGCTGCGACGGCTGCTGCAGAACAACTAGTTGCTGATGGTGTAGCGGCTATAATGGGTGCTGACTGTTCTGGTGTAACTGGAGCTATTAATGCGAACGTTGCTGTACCAAATGGAGTGCTAATGGTATCTCCTTCTGCAACTTCACCTGGTTTAAGTAAAATTGCTGATAACGGAACGTTCTGGAGAACGGCTCCTTCTGATGCAATGGGTGGTAAAGTTTTAGCTAATCTTGCTCTTAAAAGAGGTATTGAAAGTATTGCTGTAACTTACACAAACAATGACTATGGTAAAGGTTTAGCCGAAGTATTTGAAGCTGCTTTTGCTTCAGGCGGTGGAACTATTACTGCTTCTGCTTCACATGAAGACGGAAAAGCAGATTATTCATCAGAAGTAGGTGTATTAGCATCTGCTGGTGGTGACGCTCTACTAGTTATTGGTTATATTGATGATGGTGGAAAAGGTATGATCGAAGCATCTCTTGATTCTGGTGCTTTTGATACTTTTGTTCTATCGGATGGTATGATTGGTCAATCAATTGTTGATAATATCGGTGCTGATCTTGAAGGTTCATTTGGCTCTATGCCAGGTGCAATCTCAAAAGGCTCAGCTAAATTTGCTGACCTTGCAGCTGCTAATGGCATGGATGGAAGTGCACCTTACGTAGGAGAGTCTTATGATGCTGCTGCGATTATTGCCCTTGCAATTCAAGCGGGCGGTTCAGCTGATAGAAAATCTATCTTAAGTAATATTAGTAAAGTATCAAATGCACCTGGAATTATTATTAATCCAGGTCAACTATCTTACGGTCTGCAAATGTTAGCAGAAGGTAAAGATATTGATTATCAAGGTGCAACTGATGTTGAATTTAACGCTTTTGGTGATGCAGCCGGTGCATTTAAGGAACTTGAAGTTTCTGGTGGTGGCTTTGTAACAGTAGGTGCGTTATAATATTTTTTACTTAATAATTTAATTTTAGAAACCCAGCTTATCAAGCTGGGTTTTTTTGTTTATAAATTAAAATAAAATATGAAAATTGAAATAAAAAATAATAATAATTATTCTAATAAAAAAATATCCAACTTCCTTAAAGAAGCATATAAAGAAAGATGTTTTGAAATTTATAAAGTTTGGAATTGGCTTTATAAAACTGACTTAAACAAAGAAACTTCACTAATTGCTATTAAAGATCAAAATATTGTTGCGCATGCTGGCTTAATACCTTCATTTATAAATTTAAATGGAAGAAGAAAAAAAGCAGGTTGGTTTGTTGATTTTATAGTTGATAAAAACTTGCAAAAACAAGGTATTGGAAAGTTGTTAACCAATGAATGGTTAAACATAGGATATATTGGTCTAACTTTTTGTAATCATAAGTCATACAGAGTTTTTAAAAAATTTGGTTGGGTTGCAAATTATAACTTTAATTTACATTATTTTTTATTAAGACCTTTAAATCATCAAAGAATATATAGAAAATTAAGATATTTAAAATTTATATTAGATATACTAAATAAAATATACAATTCTTTATTTATAATTTTTATTAAAATGAAAATTAAAGATAATGATAATATTAAAATTGAAAAATTAAGTAAGTTTAATATTTCTAATTTTCTATCTGACAGTTTAACTTTTAATAAAGTTAATACTTTAAGAAGTTATGATTATTTAAAATGGAGATTTTTAGAATCTCCTGAAGCTAATAAATATATTCACATCAGCTATAAAAACAAATATTATGCAATTGTAAAAAAAAGAACTGAAAAGAAATTTAATAATTATTTAGATCTATTAATTATAAATAAAATAGATAAACATTCTGATTTTATTCAATTTTTATTAAAAATAATTCTTTGGTCAAGTAATAATAATCTTTCATATGTTAAAATGATTATACCAAATATTAGTATATCGAATTATATTAAAAAAAATATTTTTACGATTATTACTAAACCAAGATTTGCTTTTTTTTCAAATCAAGAGAATGAAATTGAAGAATTAAAAAATTCAAATTTTGATTTTCAATTATTTGATACTGATTTTGAATTCACAGATTAAAATGAAAAATTTGAAAAAAATTATTATTAATTTTGAAAAATTTTTTTTGAAAAAAACTGCAAAACTAAATAAAAACAAAAATGGAATTATTTTTTTATTATTTCACTCTGTCTTTAAAGATTTTAAAGATATAAATTACAACTATATCCATAGTCGCTATGGTTTTACAATTGATGAATACAGATATATATTCGAAGAATTTTTAAATGCAGGATATATTTTTATTTCACATGAAGATTTAAAAAATAGTGAGAAATTAAATAATCAAAAAAAATATATATATCTGCATTTTGATGATGGATATTTTAATAATTACTATATTTTACCTCTATTGAAAGAATATAATATACCCTCACAATTTTTTGTGGTTACCGAAAATATAATAAATAATGAAAAATTTTGGTGGGATACAATATTCTATGAGTCTAAAAAAAAAAATAATATTAATTATTATAATGAAATAAACTATTTAGTTAATTTTGAACTTAATGAAATAAGAAAATATATAAAAAATAAATATGGATTAAACGCATTAATTCCTAAATCTGATATTGATAGACCTTTTACAGAAATGGAATTAAAAGATTTTAGTTCAAATAACTATGTTACAATAGGAAATCATACCTTTGACCATACAAATCTAAATATTTTAAATAATAAAAAAATTGAGGAAAATATTATAAATGCAGAAAAAAAAATTGAAATTTTGACAGGCTATTCACATAAAATTTTTTCATTTCCAAATAGTAACAGAAATAAAATACATACTGAAATTTTAAAAAATTTAAATTTTAATTATGCTCTTTCAGAAAAATTTCAAAATTATAAATTAAACCAAATAAATTCAAATAAATTATTAGAATTGGGACGTTACTGCTTTGTAAGAGAGGAAAATATTGAATGGCAAATAAGGATATGTAATTCTAGATTTTCATTATATTTCTTTTTATCAAAATTGTTTAAGTGACTTAAATACTAACTTTTAAATATTATTATTTATGAGTGTCTTACTTTTTCAGGAATAATACCTCTGGGCCTGTATCGCAATATAAGAAGTAATACCATTCCCATTAATAAGTACCTAAAATAAGGAACACTATTTAATAAATGTAAACGAATAGCATTTTGAGGATCCATTCCTGAGGTAAAGAAATTAATTAAAAATGTTGTTAGTGGCGCCACTTCAATCCATGCAAACCAAATAACAAATCCGCCAAAGATTGCGCCGAGATTATTACCACTCCCGCCTACAATAACCATAATCCATATAATAAAAGTAAATCGAAGCGGTCTATACCCAGATGGCGTAAATAAACCATCTAGAGTGACAAGCATCGCTCCTGCTACACCAACTATGGCCGCACCAATAACAAATATAATGAGATGTTGTTTTACAATATCTTTCCCCATTGCATTTGCTGAGACTTCATTATCACGGATAGCACGCATCATACGCCCCCAAGGAGAGACCTGCGCTTTATTGGCAAAATAATAAATTACAATCATAACGATAAAAAATAATACCGCGTAATTTAGTTTTACAAATAAACTGGAGCTATCAATTATTAATTTATTTAATATTTCTTGCTTTTGATCAGGATCAATTATTTCATTCAGTTTTGATGAGTTAAACCATGTGACCATGTTAATGAACCAATCAGAGGATTGGAGATTAATCTCATATGGTACAGGTCTTTTAAGACCAATAACGTTTTTAACACCTCGTGATAACCACTCTTCATGTTTAAGAACACTAACAACAATCTCCGATATGCCAAGCGTAACAATAGCTAAATAATCAGAGCGTAAACCTAGTGCTACTTTTCCAATGAGAAATGCTACACCACCTGCAAAGAAACCTCCTACAGCCCAAGAAAAGATGATCGGTAAATTAGCTCCACCTAAAAATCCTGCTAAAGCAGGATCAACTTCTTCAATTTTACTTGTCGCATTTAGAAAAAAATATCTAATGATTATAACTCCGAAAAATATAACTAAGCCGTTTAACCAATATTTAAGAGATTTTTTTTCTACTAATTTGTTAATAAAATATACCGCTATAACTAAACCAATTAATAAGACAAAACTTATTCCAAGTCCTGATCCACCAACATGCCAAGCTTCTTTGATGGGTGGATACGATACAAGCACTGCCGCTAAACCACCCATTGCTAAAAAACCCATCACACCAAAATTAATAACACCCGCATAACCCCATGAAATATTAACTCCCATTGTCATGATTGCGGAGATGATACACATATTAAGAATGACTAAACTAACAGACCAACCTTGAATAAAACCAACTAAAATAAATAATGACACCATAATGGATATTGCTGTCCACTCATATTTATCAAAACTCATTAAAGAACCTTTCCTCTGAAGATACCTGATGGTCTAATTAAAAGCACAATCACAAGAATAGTAAAAGAGACTGCAAATTTATAATCAGTAGATAGTAGTTGTACCAGACTCGAGGGTTCTAAATTTTCTGGTAATAAATACTTAAAGAATTTTTTGTATGCGTAGGTGACCATAATCTCTGAAAAGGCAATCACATATCCACCAACAACTGCACCAAAAGGACTACCTATGCCACCTACTATGGCAGACGCAAATATAGGTAACACAAGATTTAAATAAATGATGGGCTTATAACTTTTATCCAAGCCATATAATGTTCCCGCCACACAAGCTAATGTTCCTACAATTAACCATGTAATAAATACAACGCGGTCAGGATTGATACCTGATAGTAGTGCTAAATCTTCATTATCTGAGAATGCACGCATTGATTTTCCAGTCTTCGTTTTTTGCAAAAACCAAAAAGTAAAAGTTAATAGCGCAATAGTAATAAGAATAGTAATAACTTGCGAAGATTTTAAGGCTAGTCCCTCATTTAATCCTGTCATTACCTTAAATTGTTTTGCTTTCATGATGAATTTTTGTCCATCAGAAAATTTAATTGTTTCTGTTCCAACTATAATCCTAATAATCGCATTAACGACAAACATAACTCCAATGGAAACCATTGCCAATACAACAGGAACACTTTTTTGTGTTCGATAATATTTAAAAACAAATTTATCGGAGAGTAACCCAAGAACAATAGTAGCTAAAATTCCAAATGGCAATGCAATTAGTGCTGTAGGAAGAATGCCTAAACCAATATTTTGTGATTGAAAAAACCAGGTAAATAAAATTGTAATCATCGCACCAAATGACATTAGTTCACCGTGCGCAAAGTTAGCAAATCTTAATATAGCGTAAACAAATGTAACACCCAACGCACCTAATGCTAATTGAGAGCCGTAGGATAATCCTGGGATGATAACAAAATTAAGGAGAACAACAATAGAATTAATAAAATCAATCACATTAACCTCCCAAAAATGATTTTCTTACTTCAGGATTATTGAGTAAATCTTGCCCACTGCCTTCTCTACTGTGTTTTCCATTAACTAATACGTAACCTCTGTCAGCAATATTTAGAGCTTGTTTTGCATTTTGCTCAACCATTAAAATACCTACGCCAGTTTTGCCCACTTCAATAATTCGTGAAAATAATTCATCCATGACAATAGGTGATACTCCTGCTGTAGGTTCATCAAGCATTAAAATCTTAGGTTGTGTCATTAATGCTCTACCAAACGCAACTTGTTGACGTTGACCACCTGATAATTCACCTGCATTCTGATTTCTCTTTTCTTTAAGTACAGGAAAAAGATTGTATATATCTTCAATAGTATGATGAATATCATCAGATCGTATAAATCCACCCATCTCTAAATTTTCTTCAACAGTCATTCCTGTAAAAACATTATTCGTCTGTGGGACAAAAGCTATTCCTAAATTAACACGATCTTGAGGAAGCATAAAAGTTATATCATCTTTTGCAAAACTTACTGATCCATCTGTTAATTTTAGCATTCCTAATAAGGCTTTCATTGCTGTTGATTTTCCAGCTCCATTCGGTCCAACAATAACTGCAATTTCTCCTTGTTTTACCTCCAAGTTTATATTTTTAATAATATCTACACCGCCATACCCTGCTGTTAAATTATTACCCGCTAAACTAATCATTATTTTTTATTTTTTAAACCTCTGCCTAAATACGCTTCAATTACCTCTTCATTTGATTTCACTTCAGAAAATTTACCTTCAAATAGCACGCTTCCCTCTGCCATAACTATTACTGGGTCACAAATTTTTTCTATTAAATCCATATCATGTTCAATAACAAAAAATGTATAGTTTCTTTCTTCATTGAGTCTCAATATTGCATCTGAAATTTCGTTTAAAAGTGTTCTATTTACTCCAGCACCCACTTCATCTAAAAGAACTAAATTTGCACCAACCATCATAGTTCTTCCAAGTTCCAATAATTTTTTTTGACCTCCTGATAGATTACCTGCTATTTCTTGAGTTAAATGTTTTAAATTTAAAAATTCTATAACTTCAATTGCTTTAGAACGTATTTCTTCTTCTTGTTTTTTTACGACCTTATCACCAAATAATGCATAAATTAATTTTTCTCCTCGTTGATTACCAGGAACCATCATTAAATTTTCTAAAACAGTAAGAGAGGAGAACTCTTGAGCAATTTGAAAAGTTCTTAATACGCCCATATTAAATAATTCATGTGGTTTTAAACCTGCTATATTTTTCTGTTCAAGAAAAATATCACCATTTTCTGGCGCATAAAGACCAGCTATTGTATTAAATAAAGTGGTTTTACCAGCTCCATTTGGTCCAATTAATCCTGTTATAGAGCCTTTTTTTACTTCAAGATTAACATTATTTACTGCTTTTAGACCACCAAAACTTTTATCTAAATTTACAATTTCAAGCATATTCTAATTTTTTATAATTATAATTTAATTCTACATTTAAAATTAATCCTATTGATATCATTACTGATAACATAACTGATCCGCCATATGAAATAAGAGGTAATGGAATTCCAACAACTGGCATTAACCCAGATACCATAGCTATATTCATAAAAACATAAATAAACAAATTTGAAGCAACGCCCAAAGCTATTAATCTACCATATACATGAAAACATTTGATGCTAATAAAATAACAAACTGAAATTAACATAACAAAAAGAAGAATAATAAATATACTTCCTAAAAAACCAAACTCTTCTCCAATAAGTGTAAAAATAAAATCAGTTTGTTTTTCTGGAAGAAATTCCAAATATGACTGAGTACCTTTTAAAAATCCTTTTCCAGTAATTCCTCCTGAACCTAGTGCAATTTTTGATTGAATAAGTTGATATCCTTGACCCAAAGGATCAGACTCAGGATTTAGAAATGAGATTATTCTACTTTTCTGATATGGTTTAATAAACTCAAAAACCACAGGTATAGAAATTATTGAAATTATAAATCCAAGTAAAAATTTCCATAACTTAATTCCTGCAAGAAATAAAATAAAAATGCCAAGTATAATTATACTTAATGCTGTGCCTAAATCAGGTTGAATTATTACAAATATAAATGGAACAAATAAAATTAAAAAAGGAAAAAATAAATAAGATATTTTATGAACATTTATATATTTAATATCATGATAAAATTTAGCTAATGCTAATATAATAGTTATTTTAACTAATTCAGAAGGCTGAATACTAAAACCTAAAATTTTAATCCATCTAGTGGCACCTTTGCCAAATACACCAATAATTTCTACTGAAAATAACAAAAGTAAACTTAAAATAAAAATATAATATGAATATTTATAAATTAATTTTAAATCAATTATGCTTATAAGTATTGCTAAAATTAAAAAAATATAAAACCTAACTATGTGTTTAAAAGCCCAAGGATCATATGATCCATCTGCTGCTGAATACAAACCTGCGGAACCTATAAATGATAATAAAATAAGTAAAAAAATTAATAAAAAGTTTAAATTTTTTAATTTATTAATAATCATATTTCAATTTTGTTAATATAATTAAAAATTTGTTTAGCAATAGGTGCAGCTGTTGATGCTCCTGAACCACCATGCTCAATTATTACTGATATAGCATATTTAGGATCATCATGAGGCATATATCCAACAAACAAAGCATGGTCTCTATTTTTCCATTCTTGTTCTTTTTTTCTAAAGTCATCACTTTCTCTCTCAGACAATGTTATTCTTTTAACCTGAGAAGTTCCAGTTTTGCCTGCAAATTTAATATCTTCTAATCTAGAACTATAAGCAGTACCTCTACTTTCATTTACTACTTTAAATAATGCTTTTTTTATTATCTTAATCTCATTTAAATATTTATTACTTTTTTCAAAATTGTTATTTTGATTTTTAATTAATGTAGGTTTTATATTTTTTCCATCAGAAGCAATTATTGATGTCATTACAGCCAATTGAAGAGGATTAGTTAAAACAAATCCTTGTCCAATACCTGCAATTAAAGTTTCACCAGCATACCAACTTTCTCCCATCTTATTTTTTTTCCATTTTTTTGTTGGAATAATTCCCTTTTTTTGGTTCTGTAATGATATTTCAAAAGTATGATTAAGACCAAAATCTTTTGCAACTGCTGCTATTTTATCTATTCCTAATTCTTTTGAAATTTCATAAAAAAACACGTCACATGACTGTTTGATCGCTTCAACTATATCCATACTTCCATGACCCTTTGTTTTCCAACAATGATAAAGACGATCACCGTATTCAATTTTTCCACTACATGTATGTGTTGAGCTAGTATTAATAATACCATGTTTTAATGCAGCTATAGCTACTATCATTTTAAAAGTTGAACCAGGAGCATAAAGGCCTTGAATACTTCGATTTGTTAAAGGGGATAAATTATTAGATAATAAACTCTCCCAATATAAAGTATTTGGTTTTTCTATAATTTTATTTGGATCATATGAAGGTGTAGATGCCATACACAATATTTCACCTGTTTTTATATTAATAACATTAACAGATCCCGCTCTATAAGTATTAAGAAGATTAACTACATATTCCTGTATTCTTAAATCTAATGATAAATGTATTTCTTCTCCTTGAACACTTTCAATTTTAGATATTTCTCTTATAACTCTCCCTGAAGAGTTTACTTCAATTTCTCTTTGACCTGCTTTACCAACTAAAACTGGATTAAATGACTTTTCCAAACCTTGTTTACCAATGTCTAAATTTGGCATTTTTGATATAAAAGGTAAGGATAATTCTTTTTGATTAGGTTTACTAATATATCCTAATAAATGAGAGAAAATTTCTTTATAAGGATAAACTCTAAGATAGTCTTCAGAAATAAAAATGCCTTGTAAGTTATATTTATTTGATTCAATTCTTTCTAATTCTTTCCATGATATATTTTCAAAAATTTTAATCTTTTGAAATTTTTTTACCTTTGAACTCAATTCAATTATTTTTCTTCTTTTAGAAAAATCAATTGTTATAAATTTTGATAAGGAATTTAATGTATTATTTATAGAGTTAGTCTTTTCAGGAATCAAATATAGATCAAAGACTTTTTCGTTTCTTGCAATTAAATTATTGTTTCTATCAAAAATTTTACCTCTTATTGGAAAAATAATTTCTAAATCAATCTGATTTTTTTTTGATAAAGTTTTATACTTTGAAGAGTTAAAAATTTGTATATTGTATAAACGCCAACCTACTAATGAAAATAAAGAGATCTTAAGTAAGTATAAAAAAATGTTCTCCTATTAAAAACAGTTATTTGTTTTTTTTGTTCTGAAAAAAGCATTACAATTTATCTATTTTAGAAAACATATATAATGAAGGTAAAAACATTAATACTGAAATTAGAAATAATAGTCCTAAATCATTATAATTTATTGGATAGTTATATAAAATTCTTGAAATAAAACTTTCAATTACAAACATTATAAATACAATTATAATAATTATATATGATATTTTAAAAGATGAAAAATTTAATAAAAATTTTTTTAAAAATTGAAATGCTGTAAGAAAAATTAAAAATGAAATTATATGAGGTCCCATATTATTAATTAAATAAATATCAAATAAAACTCCATATAAAAAAAATATAAAATAAAGAGTAAAGTGAAAAAAGTAAAAAATAAAATAAATTAATGTTAAATGGAAGAGAACATAAGCTATAAAATTAACAATTTTTAATTCAACAAAATAATTTACTGTTAACGAAAAAGAAAAGAATAAAATAATATGATATATTGTTTTTTGACTACTAAGTAGTTTTGTTAACATTATTTAGATTCAACAACCTGCACATATTCAATATTTTTAAAATCAACAAAAGGCAATACATAATACCTATCTTTCGAAGCTTTGACAATTTTACCTACTAAAATATCAGATGGGAAGATTTGGGCTGTTCCACTTGTAACAACAAGATCGCCAATTTTAGGAGTTTGTTCTCCTTTTTTAAAGATACTTACTAAGTGTATTCCGTCATCAGCTCCTTGAAGTAATGAAAAATTTTCATTGAAGATTGTTTTAACTGCTATTGATGAGTTTGGATCAGTTAAGAGCATAACTTTTGAGGTCTCTATTGATGTTTCTATAGTTCTTCCTAAAAGACCTCTGTGATTAATAACTGCCATTTGATTAAGAATTCCATCTTTTAATCCTGCATTAATATTAATCATTTTGCCATACATAAAATCATTTCTACTTATCAATGAGGCTGTTTTTACAAGTGATAGCGAATTATCTGTTGAGTTAAGAAGTTTTTTAAAAACTCTATTTTCTTTAGTATTTTGAATAGCTAAAGTTTGCCATTTCTTTAATCTCATAATTTCTTCTTTAAGAATATGATTTTCGGTCTTTAAATTTTTAAAATCAGATATTTGAGACTTTATATTTGATGCAAGCTTAATTGGAGCTGCCACAAACGATGTTATCGGATGTAAATAACTATTAGAAATTGATTTAAATTTATTTACTATTACATAATCAGATTTAGAAAATAAAATTAATAAAAAAGATAATAAAAAAATAATTGATAAAGATAAATTTTTTAAAAATTTTGATCTTGATATTGCTTTAACTTTAAATGATAGGGCCATAAGATTTAATCAGAGGCAAATACATCGCTAAGTTTGGATTTTTCTTCTAGAGCTTTTCCAGTTCCCATAACCACGCATAGTAATGGATTTTCAGCAATTGAAATAGGCAAACTTGTTGATCTTCTTAAAACTTTATCTAAATTTCCAAGCAATGAAGCTCCTCCAGTTAGCATTATACCTCTTTCAACAATGTCTGCAGATAATTCAGCAGGTGTTTGTTCAAGAGCTCTTTTAATTGTATCAATTATTTGTGCAACAGGCTCAGCTAATGCTTCAGATATTTGTCTTTGAGAAATTGATATTTCTTTTGGCAAACCAGTAATTAAGTCTCTTCCTTTTACATTCATTGATAATCCGTCCCCGTCATCTGGTGGTGAAGCTGATCCAATTTCTTTTTTCATTCTTTCAGCTGTGGTTTCACCTATTGCTAATTTATGAATTGAACGCATATATTCAATTATTGCTTCATCAAATTTATCACCTGCAGTTTTAACAGATGTAGAATGAACTACACCTCCTAAAGATAAGACAGCTACTTCGGTTGTTCCTCCACCTATATCTACAATCATTGATCCAGTTGGCTCAGCAACAGGAAGACCAGCTCCAATTGCAGCAGCAACAGGTTCTTCAATTAAAAATACTCTTCTGGCTCCAGCTGCATCTGCTGACTCTCTAATTGCCCGTCTTTCTACATTCGTTGCACCTGTAGGCACACAAATTACTATCTGAGGGTTTGAAAGTGTTCTGCCTTTGTGAACTTTTTGAATAAAACTTTTAATCATTTGCTCTGCAACTTCAAAATCAGCAATAACACCATCTTTCATTGGTCTGATTGCTTTTATTTTTCCTGGAGTTCTTCCAAGCATTTGTTTTGCCTCATTACCTACAGCTAAAACTTGGGTTTTACCTTGATCTTCTATTGTTGCTACTACAGAAGGTTCATTTAAAACAACTCCTTCACCTTTTACATAAACTAAGGTGTTAGCTGTTCCAAGATCAATGGCCATATCTTTAGAAAACAAGCTAAATAATTTTTCTATAACCATACTATTTTATACTCCTTCTATTTTAATTTCGGCAGATTTTTTTACAATTGATTTAGTTTTTTTAAATAATAATCTATTTAAAGCACTAATATATGCTTTTGCAGAAGCAACAATTATATCTGGATCACTCCCTTTTGCTTGAGAAGATAGGTCATTATCCTCAAGGCGGACAGTTACTTCACCTTGGGCATCAGTACCTGCGGTTATAGCATTTACCTGGAATAACTTAAGATGAAAATCTGTATTAGTGATTATTTTAATAGCATTAAAAGTAGCGTCAACTGGCCCATTACCTTGACTAATATTAGTAGCTTTTTTTTGATCCATAATTAATGTCAATTTAGCTTCATGCTTAGAAAGAGAGCCTGCATTTACCTCTAATGATACAAATTTAATATGTTCATCGTATGTCATTGACCTTTCACCTGCTAGAGCAATAAGATCTTCTTCAAAAATTTCTTTTTTCTTATCAGCTAGATCTTTAAAACGACCAAAAAGTTCCATTAAAGTATTATCACCAAAATCATAACCTAATTCTTTAAGTTTCTCTGAAAATGCATGTTTTCCTGAATGTTTACCTAACACAAGTGATGATTTGTTTAATCCTACAGATTCAGGAGTCATAATTTCATATGTTTCTGCATTTTTTAACATTCCATCTTGATGAATACCGGCTTCATGAGCAAATGCATTTGCTCCGACTATTGCTTTATTTGGTTGAACTGTGAAACCAGTAATAGAAGAGACTAATCTTGATGCTTTAGTGATATATTCTGACTTAACGTTTGTATGAAAAGGAATTAAATCTTTTTTAACCTTCAAAGTCATCACAACTTCTTCAAGTGCTGCATTTCCAGCTCTTTCCCCTAAGCCATTTATTGTGCACTCAACTTGTCTCGCGCCTTCTTGAATAGCAGCTACACTGTTCGCTACAGCTAATCCTAAATCATTATGTGTATGGGTTGATAAAATTGCTTTATCTATGTTTGGAACATTATTTTTTACAGATTTAAAAATAGAACCAAACTCAGAAGGTAAAGTAAAACCTACAGTATCAGGAATATTAATTGTCGTTGCGCCAGAGTTTATAGCAAGTTCAATGCATTTGTATAGAAAATCTAAATTAGATCTTCCTCCATCCTCACAACTCCACTCAATATTATCACATAAATTTCTTGCATGTGTAACAGTATGTTTTATGGCATCCAAAACCTCCTCTTCAGTCTTTTTAAGTTTAAATTTCATATGAATTGGACTAGTTGCAATAAAAGTGTGAATACGAGGTGACTTAGCATGTTTAACAGCTTCCCATGCCCTATCAATATCTACAAGCTTTGCTCTTGCAAGACCAGCAACAGTTGAATTTTTAATATTTTTACTTATCTCAGATACTGCCTCAAAGTCTCCATTGGAAGCTATAGGGAAACCTGCTTCAATAATATCAACTTGCATCTCCTCTAAAAGTTGAGCAATTTGCATCTTTTCATCAAGATTCATAGTAGCTCCTGGAGATTGTTCTCCATCTCTTAAAGTTGTATCAAAAATGTAAACTCTATCACTCATTTATATTCACCTATACACCATTATTTATCAATTTTAAATTAATGACTTAATCTCCTAAAATATTCTAGTTCTTTGATTTATCTACCATTTTACTTTCAGCAATCCAGGGCATAAGTGTTCTTAATTTTTCACCAACTGCTTCAATTGAATGCTCTGCTTGTTGTTTTCTCATTAATTTAAATTTTGTTTGACCACTCTTGTGCTCATCCATCCATTCTTTAGTAAATTGACCTGATTGAATCTCTGCAAGAATTTTTTTCATTTCTTTTTTTGTTTCATCTGTAATTAATCTTGGTCCTCTGGAGTAGTCTCCATATTCAGCAGTATTAGAGATTGAATAGCGCATATTTGCCATTCCTCCTTCATACAACAAATCAACAATTAATTTAACTTCATGCAAACATTCAAAATATGCCATTTCTGGAGCATATCCAGCTTCAACTAAAGTTTCATACCCAGCTAGTATTAGATGCGTCAGTCCACCACATAAAACTGACTGCTCTCCAAATAGATCTGTTTCACATTCTTCTTTAAAAGTAGTTTCAATAATACCTGCTCTACCTCCTCCGACTCCCGAAGCATATGCAATTGCTATTTCTAAAGCATTTCCAGAAGGATTTTTATCTACTGCAACTAAACATGGAACTCCTGCTCCTCTTTCATATTCAGCTCTAACAGTATGTCCTGGACCTTTAGGAGCAATCATTATAACGTCAATTCCATTAGCTGGTTGAATCAGATCAAAATGTATATTTAACCCATGAGCAAATGCAACAGCAGATCCTTCTTTGATATTTGGTGCAATTTCATTGTTATAAATATCTGACTGTAGCTCATCTGGAGTTAACATCATTATTATATCACCCCATGAAGCTGCCTCAGAAGGTGTCATTACATCAAAATTTGCATTTTTTGCTTTATCTCTTGTTAAAGATCCTTCTCGAAGTGCAATAGCTACATTCTCAACACCTGAATCTCTTAAATTCATAGCATGGGCATGCCCTTGACTACCATATCCTACGATAACAATTTTTTTATTTTTAATTAAATTAAAATCTGCATCTCTATCATAATAGACTCTCATTATTCCTCCTCATTATTTTTATTTGTTGATATTGCTACTGGACCACTTCTAACAATTTCAATTTTTGTTATTTGATTTACTTCTTTGATAAATCTATTAATTCTCTCTGAAGCACCTGCAATTTCAAAAATTACTGAATTATTTTCATTTTCAATTTTTCTTGCTCGATAGAAATCACAAACTTCATAAATTTTCTTTTTATTTGTATCATTAAGATCTATATTTACTAAAGCTACTTCGGCTTCAACTGCACTACCTTCTTCATCTAAATTAGATACACTATGAACTGGTACAATTCTTAAAAGTTGTTTTTCAATTTGTGTAACAACTTCTGAAGTACCTTCTGTAACAATTGTTATTCTAGATAAATGTTCGTCATTACTGACTTCAGCTACGTTTAAACTTTCTATATTGTACCCTCTTCCTGAAAACATACCAATCACTCTCGCCAAAACACCTGGTTCATTGTCAACTAATACAGTTAAAATATGTCTTCTTGATACAGAAGTTTGATCAGGGGTATCATAAACTGATTTATTCATTATACTAAAATTTTACCCTTCTCAGCAGATACCTCATCTTGTTTTTGATCTTTGCTTAAAACCATTTCATTGTGTGCTGAACCACTTTGGATCATTGGAAAACAGTTTTCTTCTTTACTCACCCAAATATCTGCAATTACTGTTTTATCAGTATTAATCATTTCATTAATTACTTTATCTAAATCCTCAGGTTTCTTAGCTCTAAGACCCACAGCTTTATAACTTTCTGCTAACTTAACAAAATCTGGAAGGCTATCGGTATAACTTTCTGAATAACGCCCTCCATGAAGTAGTTCCTGCCATTGTCTTACCATTCCCATATATTCATTGTTAAGAATAAATATTTTTACAGGTAACCTATATTGAACCGCTGTGCTCATTTCCTGTATATTCATTAATATTGATGCATCACCAGCAATATCAATAACTAAAGCATCAGGATTAGCAACTTGGGCACCAATAGCAGCAGGAAAACCATAACCCATAGTCCCCAGCCCACCTGATGTAAGCCATCTATTTGGTTTCTCAAATTTATAAAATTGCGCAGCCCACATCTGATGTTGGCCTACCTCAGTTGTTATGAAAGTTTTTTTATTTTTAGTTAATTCATATAATCTTTGAACAGCATACTGAGGTTTGATTTCTTTTTGGTTGTTAGTAAAATGTAAACAATCTATTTTTTTCCAATTATTAATTTTATCCCACCATAATTTAATATCTGATTGTTTTGTTTTTAATTTTTTATCCCTCCAGGTCTTTATTATTTTAGTTAAAACACTTTTTACATCTCCAACTACTGGAACATCAACTTTAATTGTTTTATTTATGTTGCTCTCATCAATGTCTATATGAATCTTCTTAGAATTTGGTGAAAAAGCATCTAACCTTCCTGTTACTCTATCATCAAAACGTGCTCCTATATTAATCATAACATCACACTCATTCATTGCCATATTTGCTTCATACATACCGTGCATTCCAAGCATACCAAGTGAATTTGTATGTGAAGAACCTAGAACACCTAAGCCCATAAGAGTCATAGTTGCAGGCGCCCCTGTCATTTCAACAAATTGAGATACAAGTTCAGAAGCTTTAGGTCCAGAATTAATACATCCGCCTCCAATATAAAATATTGGTTTCTTAGCTTTTGAAATTAAATCAACAACTTGATTAATTTTTTCATCATTTTTAAATATTTTAGGCTCAAATAGTCTATGAGAAGGAATAATTATTTGTTCTTTTTTTGTGTAATGTCCATTTGCAAATTGAACATCCTTTGGAATATCTATAAGTACAGGGCCGGGCCTTCCATTTTCAGCAATTGTAAAAGCTTCATGAATAACTGGTGATAATTTATTTGGATCCTTAACTAGATAGTTGTGTTTAGTACATGGTCTTGTAATACCGGTTGTGTCACATTCTTGAAATGCATCACTACCAATTAAATGTTGAGGAACCTGACCTGTTATACAAACTATTGGAATACTATCCATCATTGCATCTGTTAATCCTGTAACAACATTTGTTGCACCAGGTCCTGATGTTACTAATACAACACCAATCTTACCTGTGGAACGTGCATAACCTTCAGCAGCATGGATTGCTCCTCCTTCTTGACGAACTAAAACATGTTTTATTGAATTTTGTTTAAATAAAGTATCATAAATTGGTAAGACTGCACCACCAGGGTAACCAAATATAACTTCAACCCCTTGATCTACAAGTGATTGCAAAACAATTTCTGCTCCTGTCTTATCCTGTTTCATTGCCATGGTCTCATAGGCTGTGGATAAAATAAAATCAATAATTTACTTCAAAATCAGTCAATTTTAATAGATTTTGGATCGATTTCGAGGGGAAATTTATCAAATTTTTGAAAAATTTGTAAATTTGAGGAATTCCACCACGTATGTTGGCGTTTAACATAATTTCTTGTAACTTGCTGCCCTTTACTAATACACTCATCTAAACTAATTTCATTCTTTAAATATTTTGTAATTTCAGGAACGCCATGAGCTCTCATTATTGGCAATGATTCACTAAGATTAAGTTCAAGCATTTTTTTAACTTCATCTATTGCACCAACATTAATCATTTTCAAAAACCTAGAATTAACAATTTCATAATTTTTTTTTCTATCAGGTAAAAACAAAAAAATTTTTAAATTGTAATTATTTATAAATTTTTTATTTTTATGTAATTTCCATTCACTATATTTTTTTCCTGTTGATTCATAAATTTCCCAAATTCTTCTCAATCGCAGAGTATCATTAGAATTTATTTCTTTAAATGATTCTGGATCAAAATTTTTTATCTGGTTAATAAGAAAATCTTTACCAAATTTATTAAGAATTTTTTCCGACTCAATTTTTATAGATTCAGAAATAGAAGGTATATCAATTAATCCGTTAACTAATGTATCAATATATAAACCTGTACCTCCAACTAATATTGGAGTTAAATTATTTTTAAATAAATGATTGATAAGATTAGAGGAATCATTGCACCACTTTTCAACATTATATCTTTCTGAACCATCTACATATCCATATAAATAATGATCTATATTTTTCATTTCTAATTTTGATGGTCTTGCTGTTAGTATTTTTAAATTTTTATATACTTGCATGCTATCAGAATTAATTACTGCACCTCCTATTTTTTTTGCTAGTTTAATTGAAAAATCTGATTTGCCTGTAGCTGTTGGGCCAGCTATTACATAAATATTTTTTATCAATTATTAATAAATTTTATTGTTACCCAGCTTGTTTCATTATCTCTTTGGATCTTTAATAAAAGAGAGGACCTTCCAGTTTTTTGGTATTTATTAACAAGCGAAATAAAAGTTTTTGTTGAGTCAACTATTTCTCTATTAACTTCTAAAATAATATCTTCTTCTAATAAATTAATATCTACATTATTAATCTTGCTTACTTTTACACCATTAGAATCTTTATTTTCAGTTATTGTAATTCCAAGAGATTTAATTATTTCTTCTTTTATTTTATTTTCTTTTTTTGGTGATTTGGTTTGTGTATATGTTTGCTCTGGTAGTTCACCAAGCTCTACCTCAATAATAATTTTTTTATTTTTTCGCCATACTTCCACAATAGCAATAGACCCAACATCTGACTCTGCTACAACTCTAGGCAAATCAGTCATTTTAATAATTTCAATATTATTAAATTTTAATATTACATCCCCAGCTTCTATTCCTGCTGTTTTTGATGGCCCTTTGGGATTTACATTTGAAACAAATGCACCTTTTTCATTTTCAAGGCCAAGGCTTTCTGCAAAATCTTTTGAAACTGGTTGTATTTGAACTCCAAGCCACCCTCTTTTAGTTCTTCCAAAATCTTTGAGTTGTTGGACAATTTTTTTAGCACTATTTGAAGGAATGGCAAAACCTAGACCAATACTTCCTCCTGTTTGGGATATTATTGCACTATTAATTCCTATTACTTGACCTTCAGTATTAAAAAGAGGACCACCTGAATTACCTCTGTTAATTGAAGCATCTGTTTGTAAAAATTTTACATAAGGACCATTACCAATATCTCTTGAAATAGCAGATATAATACCAGCAGTAACAGTACCTCCTAGTCCAAGTGGGTTTCCTATTGCTATAGACCAATCACCTACCCTCATTGAATCTGAATCACCCCATTTGACTGCTGTAAGTTCATTTGAACCAGGTTCAATTTTTAAAACTGCTAAATCTGCTTTTGGATCTCTTCCAAGTAATTCTGCTTTAAATTCTTGAAGATCTGACATTATAACAGTAATTTCATCTGCACCTTCGATAACATGGTTGTTAGTTACAATTATTCCTTCTTTTTCAATTATAAAACCTGAACCAAGTCCCATCATAGGCCTTTGGGATGGTGAGTTTCTTCTTTCGTTATTAAAATAATCTTTAAAAAATTCATCAAATGGTGATCCTTCAGGGAAACGCGGCATTTGATTTTGAGGATTTGTATTTTCAATAATTGTTGTTGAAGCAATACTAACAACTGCTGGTGATAAATTTTCAACTAAATCAGCAAAACTACTAGGATGAGATTTTGAAATAGTAGAGTACGTAAAAATAAAGAAAAAGACTAAACTAGAAAATATTCTAATCATTAAAGTTGTCCATAAAATCGAAAGGTGAAATAAATAAGGCATACACCAAATATTATCATAACAAGAGATATAGTCTTAATTTTTTGAGGATCAACCTTACTTAACTGATCAAGTAATGAGTTTAATTTATCTGCTAAAAAAAAATAAAGTATACCTTCAAAAAAAAGAAGCAAACCAATACCCAAAAGCAAAAGCTTTAGCATTAGTTTTCTATTTCAATTTCTCCAAAAAACTTCTCACAAACTTGACCTGGTGCAATAACCATTGACATTTCAGTATCACCAAAAGTATCTCTACAAGCTTGCATAGTTCTTAAAAAATCAAAAAATTCTTCATCAAGACTATAAGCGTCAGCAAGGATTTTATTTTTTTCTGCATCTCCTTCACCTCTTAAAATAGAAGATGTTCTCTCTGCTTCAGCTACAATAACAGTTTGTTGTCTATCAGCTGATGCAACTATTTCTTTAGATAACTCTTCTCCTTCAGCCCTAAGTAGATTTGCTTCTTTTTCTCTTTCTGATCTCATACGCTGATAAACGTTATTAGAAACTTGTTCAGTAAGATCTGTTCTTCCAATTCTTATATCAATAATTTCAACACCAAAAGACTCTTCATTTGAAAGAATTTGGTTTTGTATTTCGTTCATAATATTTATTCTTTCATCACTTAAAAGAGATGTTAAAGAATACTGAGCTATGACACCTCTAACGGATGCATTAATAATTCTACCAAATCTATCTGAAAATGTTGCTTCATTTCTAACAGTTTGAAAGAATTTTAAAGGATTAACAATTCTATATCTAGCAAATGAGTCAACAATAATTCTTTTTTGATCAGATAAAATCATTTCTTCTGGTTGAGGGTCAAGGTTTAGTAATCTTGAATCTAAAAATACGGCATCCTGAATAAATGGTATCTTAATTTGCAATCCAGGTTTTGTTATTACCTTCCTTGGATCACCAAACTGCAATACTATTGCTTGCTTAGTTTCATTTACAATAAAAAAAGCTCCTGTAAATGTAAGAAAGCCTATGAATAATAAAAGAACTATAACAATATTTTTAGGTGTAAATCTCATTAGTTACTATTCCCTTTTTTTAATTCATTTAATGGCAAATAAGGCACTACTCCTTGTCCTCCGGCATCATCTAAAATAATTTTATTTTTTCCTTCTAAAACTTCTCTTAGAGTTTCTAAATAGATTCTTCTTCTTGTGACTTCCTTAGCATCTTTATAACTATTATAGACATCAATAAAATTTTGAGCAACACCCTCAGCTTGCTTGACTACTTGCTCTTTATAAGCTCTTGCATTTTCAACTAACTTTGCAGCTTCACCTCGAGCATTTGGAACAATTCTATTTAAATATGAGTTAGCCTCATTAACTAATCTTTCTTTATCCTGACGAGCTCTTTGAACTTCATCGAAAGCATCTATAACTTGTGAAGGAGGTTCAACACTTTGTAACTGAACTGATTGTATCAGTACTCCACTTTCATAACTATCAAGTACATCTTGTAAACCGTTTCGAACAACTTGTTCAACTTCTTGTCTTCCTTCTGTTAAAAGAAATTGCAAATCTCTTTGGCCAACCACTTCTCTTACAACGCTCTCAGCCATATCTTTGACAGTTAATTCTGGATTTCTAAGTTTAAATAAGAAATTTCCAGCATCTTTTATTCTGTATAAAACAGTAAAGGCGACATCAGCTATGTTTTGATCTCCTGTAAGCATTAAGCTTTCTTCAATTACTTTTCTCTCTGCATTGGTATTGGAAGAAAAACCTAAATCACTTGCGCTTCTAAAACCAATATTAATTTTTCTAATAACTTCTACTTTAGGAGTAATAGTTTGACCTATTGGGGAAGGAAAAAAATAATGTAAACCAGGTTCTGTAGTTTTATTATTCCATTTACCAAATAATAATTCAACACCTTGCTCGTCTGGTTCTACCCTATAAAAACCTGTTGCAAGCCATATGAGCAGTCCAAATAGAATTAAAAGAGTTATGTTTCTTGGTCCACCAATCTTAAATTTACCAAATCTATCACGAGCCTTTTTTATAGAGTCTTCAAAATCCATATTATTATTGGATCCGCCACCTCCCCAAGGATTATTACTATTTCCACCAGAACCCCAAGGGTTGTTATCGTTATTATTTTTATTCCAATTCATATAATTTTTGATAATAATGAATGTAAGCTACTATCATTATTTAAACTAATTATTAACTTATATTTGGGTAAAAATTAAAAAATCAAGTATGTCTGATAAAATTTTGCAATCTATCTTTGAATTCACAAAAAAATATCAAGATCCAGAGAACAATGCACCTTTTGATGAAAAAAATCCAAATATTCAAATTATTGAGAAAAATGGCAATATCAATATCAGTTTATCCGTTTCCCAACAATATTTTGAGGAATATAAAAAATTAGGAGATGTATTTAAAGAAAGTTTAAGCAAAATTGATGGAGTCATTTCAATTAATATTGCTCTAACTTCTGAAAAAAAACCTAATGAGTCAAATACTCAAAATTCTAGATTTAAAATAAATGCATCCAATATAATTGCGATTGCTAGCGGAAAAGGAGGAGTAGGAAAATCAACTTTTGCTGTTAATTTAGCTGCAGCTATGACTACACTAGGAAAAAAAGTAGGAATTCTAGATGCAGATATTTATGGTCCGAGTGTTCCAAGAATGATGGGTATTTCTGGAAGACCAGAAGCTAATGATAATAAGAAATTAATACCTCTAGAAAATTATGGCATAAAATGCATGTCTATTGGATTTCTTGTTGATGTTGATACGCCAACTATATGGAGAGGTCCGATGGTAATGAAAGCTTTAGAACAAATGTTTAATGGTGTTGAATGGGGTAAATTAGATTATCTTATAGTTGATTTACCACCTGGCACCGGTGATGCTCAAATAACTATGGCTCAAAACTCAAAACTTTCTGGATCAATCATTATATCTACTCCTCAAGATGTAGCATTAATTGATGCAAGAAAAGGTATCAATATGTTTAAAAAAGTTAATGTTCCAATAATTGGTTTAGTAGAAAATATGAGTTATTTCATCTGTGATAATTGTAAAGAAAAACATTTCATTTTTTCTACTGGAGGCGCAAAAAAAGAAGCAGAAAAATTTCAAATACCTTTTTTAGGCTCTCTTGAAATTAACAAAGAACTAAGAATTCAATCCGATGAAGGTAGACCAGCGTGTATCGATAATCCTCAAGGAGATATTGCTAAGCAATATCTAGAAATAGCTAAAAAAATATTTTAAATTATTTTTAATTTAAACATTCATTGGGGCATGAATTTTTGAATGAGGATTATAATTCAATAATTCAAAATCAGATGTTTTGTATTCGTTAATTTTTTTTTGTTCAAATTTTAAAATTGGCAGTTTCTTTGGCTTTCGTGTTAATTGAATTTTTACTTGATCAAAATGCTCTTCATAAATATGAAAATCTCCCAATGAATGAATAAATTCACCAACTTCGTATTTACATTCTTTAGCAAGAATATGGATTAAAATACTATAACTTGCTATATTGAATGGAACTCCTAAAAACATATCACAACTTCGTTGATACAATTGACAACTAAGCTTATTATTAGATACATAAAACTGAGAAAAAGCATGGCAAGGAGGAAGTGACATTTCATCTAACTCGGCAGGATTCCAAGCAGTAATGATATGTCTCCTACTATTGGGATTATTTTTCAAACCTTCAATCAGTTTTTTTAGTTGATCAACTCCATTAAAATCTCTCCATTGAACTCCATATATTTTACCTACATCTCCAGAAAATTTTGACTTTTTTTTCCAGTATGAAGCATTAGCATTTTGAGACCAAATAGTTTTTTTATCTTCTAAGTTTTCTTTTGAGTCTTCGTATAATATCTCTGCTAGTCTTCTTTCATCATTCGAACCTTCCAAAAACCATAATAATTCTGAAACAATTGCTTTCCATGCTAGTTTCTTAGTTGTTAATGCTGGAAATCCTTTTTGTAAATCAAACCGCATTTGATAACCAAATGCTTTTTTTACATTACCCGCACGACTTTTAACAAAATCTCCATTTTCATAACAATATTTTAAAGCACTTAAATAATTTTTCATTTTTTCCAGATTTCAAAGTGACATTTTTCATCACAATCAATTTTTTCCATTAAAGTCATCGAATTTTTTATCTTATTAATATCTATAAATTTATCGCAATCAAAATTACCGTAGATTCTTGTTAAATAAAACTCTTTAAATAAATCAAAAGATTGTCTTATAATGTCTGAGCCGCCTATGATAAATATATCTCTATCCAAATATTTTTTTTGTATCTTTAAAATTTCTTTTGAGATATCCCCACTAAAATATGCATCTGCACCTTGATAAACAGAATTATCTTTATTTGTAAAAAGTATATTTATTCTATCCTTTAGCGGTGAAGGCATAAAAGGATCCTCCCAAGTTTTACTTCCCATTACGACAACTTGATTTAAAGTATTTTTTTTAAACCATTGTAAATCTCTAGAATTTTTTGGCCATGGCATGCTACCTTCTTTACTAATGCCTCCTTTTTCATCAACTGCCATTATCGCTTTAATCATTAAAAAAACTTATTTCACTAAAAATCATTGTAAACAACAAAATTTTGAAAAAAAATTAAGATTTTTAGTTTTAAATTTTCTGGATTAATGGCCTTAAAGTAAATTTTAAATATCTGCTTAGTAATTATTGATTAATACTTAATGCAATATATTGTCAAAATTTTAGTTAATATGAATGATATAATAATAGAAAAGTTAATTGAAAATATTGAAAAAACAAATGAGAATAAATCTTCTCATTGGAAACTACTTTTACCAGAAGAAAAAAAATTTAAAGATTATAAAAATTTAGAAGATCAACTTAGTAGATATTTTAATAAAAAAAATGACTTTTCGGATAAATTTGAACACTTAGGAGGTGGTTCATTTACTTTAAAAAGTAAAAAGGATGTATTTCATCAATTATTACAAAAAATATTATATGGTAATAGTATTTTTAAAACTAATACTTTTAAAAAATATAAAACAATATTCGATAATCAAAATAGGTTTATTGATAATGACACAATTAGACATATTTTTACATTTGAAAAATTAAAAAAAATAATAAATCCAACAAGTATATGCATAATAGGTGATGGTAAATTAAACGGTGTTTTAGGAGCATATTTAACTTTTCCAAAAGCAAAAATTTACACAATTAATCTAAGTGAAGTATTGATTAATGATTATTTAATTCTAAAAGATTTTAAAGACGAATTCAAAATTTCTATAGGATTAGTTGATAATGTTAAATTTAAAATCAATGATAAAAAACTTTATTTAGTTCCATCAAGTTTTAAAAATTTTTTACTTAATAAAAAAATTAATCTTTTTATTAATATAGCAGCATTTCAAGAAATGAATATGAATGAAATTAATCAGTACTTTGAGATTATAAAGAATAACAAATCAAAACTTTATTGCTGCAATAGAGAATATAAAAAATTAGCTGGTGGTGAAGAATTATTTTTTGATAAATATAAATGGGGAAAATCTAAAAGAATTTTTTGGGAAGATTGCCCCTGGCATCAAAAGTATTTTGATCTTAATTTCCCCTTTATCCATAAATATGATGGAAAGGTTAAACATTGTTTAGTTGATTTTGAATAAATTTAATTTCATAATATCAAAAAATTATATCAATTTAATAAGATACTGCTAAAAAATAATAAGGGAAATATTATCTTTATAATTCAAAACTTCCTTGATTGATAACTTTGGTTTATAATATCAATGTTGGTTTTCCAACTATAGTGATAAATGCTTTATGTAATAAGTTGTGCGGACCCGGGGGCGGTACCCGGCACCTCCACCAAAGCAAATGGGGGTGAAATAGAATCGACGTTGACTCAAAGATAAAGACTTTACTCGGCATTGTACCGCCGTTATCGGGCTATTTTTATAAACGCTAACGATAATAGATTAGCTATCGCTGCCTAGTTTCTAGGCTAGCGCGGTATGGGGCACCGGGCAACAGAACGCCCCACTACTCTAATTGATTTTCTAAGCAGAACTTAATTCTTTCTTAGAAATATAAAATTTTGCACGCTGTGTGCACAATCACATTAATTTTTGGATAAATTTAATATCAAGTTTTAATTAATTCTACCTTCGTATGTGAAACTTTCTCATTTCTAGCAATTGAAAATATAAGAACTTTTCCCACTTCTGTGAAGCCAAGTTTTTTTAAAACTTTAGCTGAACTTGTATTTTCAGTCATATAGCGAGCTGTAATTTTTTTTATTTTAATTATTTTAAAAGCATATTCAATTAACTCACTACCAGCCTCGGTAGCATATCCATTTCCCCAGTAATCTTCACCCAACCAATAACCGAGTTGATAATCTTCTTTTAATCCAATTCCACCAATTAGATTATTTTCTAAAAAAATATTAAATTCTAAATTGTTAATCGTTAGGGAATTAATCCACTTATCAGCATCTTTTTCTGAATAAGGAAAAGTTACATTTTCTAACCATTTTGAAACCTCTTTATTGTTCAATTCTGAAATAAGTTTTTGTTGATCTCTAATCTGAGGTTTCTTTATAACTAATCTTTTTGTTTTGATTTCTATATTCATATTATTAATTTTAATATCGGCTTTACCCTAATTCATACTAAATTTATAATAAATTTCATAACGAAACTGCGTGCACACTGTGTGCACACTCAGCTTAATTTTTTATGTATTTACTATTTAAAAAAACTAAGGTTTCTGTTAGTTTTGTTCACGCACACGGCAACAGAACGCCCCACTTTTTGAATATTATCTAATCAAATCAGAAATTTTTTATAAAAACCTCTCTACGAAGTTTACTACGAAGTTTTAAAACAATTTTTAAGTAATTACTTTTATTATAAATTATTTATTTTTTCTAACAAACTTAGATGGTCTACCGTAGTGAAGTTCTTTATCTTTAATATTTTTTAAAACTAATGAACCAGCACCTACTCTAGAAAAATTACCAATTCTAATTTTATTAATAATATCCACAGATATATTGATTTCAGAATAATTGCCTATTTTTGTAAATCCTCCTGTAGTTAAATTGGGGTTTAAATCACAAAAATTTCCAATTATATTATGGTGTTCAATTCTACAACCCGATTGAATTACAACACCATCACCAATATCTGATTTATATCCTAAATAACAATCTGGAAAAATAATTACTCCTTTACCTATTTTATTATGACCCATAAGTTTTACGCTACTATGAATAAAACTTAAAATTTTTATTTTTTCTTTTTTTAATTGCTCAAAAATATTACTTCTTTCCTGCCCACTATCCTCCATTATAAACACTTTTTTTATTTTTCTCTCTTTTAAGGTTTTTACAAAATTTTTTTTGTGAAAAATTGGCAAACCATAAATTTTATTATTCAATATAAATTCAGTTTTTTTATTAGGTCGTTTTTTATGTTCTTTAGTAATATCAATTTTAGAAACTTCATTAGTAGTTAAAATACAATTCAATTTTTTTTTATATTTATCATCCAACATATTAATTAATTGTCCAGCTGAACTATCTTTAAAACCAAATATAGCAGTATCTTTCATAACTATTTTTAAAAAATATATAATTTCTATTTAGATATAACATACTCCGAGAAAATATTTCCTAAAAGTTTTGATTTTATCCAAAAACTAGAAAAATCTACTACGAAGAACCAAAACAAGAAATCTGACAAATAATGAAAAATTACTAGGAAGTTCTTCGAAGAAGTTTCCAAAAGTCATTATTTTCTGCTAATAATGATTTAAAGGTCGTTCTACAGAACGCCCCATATTAAACGAAGGAGTATTATGAAAAAATTTGAAGATTTAATGAGTGTTAAAAATGAAATAGAAAATATAAGTGCTTCAGAAGCAAAAGATAAATTAAATGACCCAAATGTACAATTTATTGATGTTAGGGATAAAGAAAGTTTTGCTAAAGGAACTATTGGAAATGCAATTCATTTGGATAAAGCATTTCTTGAATTTTATTTGGCTGAAGGTAGTCCTTTAGAAAATGATTTCTTCAAAAAAAACCCAGACAAAGAATATGTTGTCTTTTGTGGTGTAGGTGGACAAGGTACTTTGGCAACTAAAACAATGCAAGAGATGGGTATTAAAAATGTTAAAAATATTACTGGTGGTATTGCTGAGTGGGAAAAGATAAAATAATAATAATAATAATAATAATTATTATTATTTATTAAAAGAATTAATTTTAAAGATAGAATTTTAACTCACAAAGCAACATAACACACCATTAATTTTTTAAATTTTCTAGATAAGAATAAATATTTTTCATTTTTACAAATTTACAAAAGCCTTTAGGAAACATTTCTCTAGTTGTAAATCCTCCTCCAGTCATTGTCCAAATGTCAACCCTAAGAGTGTTAAGTTCTATAGAATAAACTCTATCTCTTATGCTGTTATTATTTAAAAAAATATTTATATAAGATAGCTCTAAATCAGTATCGTAGTAATATTCAGTAATTCTTGTTTTATTATTAATATCAGTATCAATAACCTTTACTTTGTCATCAGAAATAAAATCAAATCCCCAAAGTAATTTTGAACACAACAATTGTTGTTTTGCAAAATCTTTACTCTCTATAGCTAAAGATTGGAAAGAATAAAATAATGATAAAACAAATAAAAATCTTACTGTAAAATTTAGCATATAATAATTTAGAGTTTTGCAAAATCTTCTAATTTATCTGATGTAAAATATATACCTGAATCTTTATTTTCAACTATTTTAATAATAGCTTTAGCTACATCAATTGCTGGTATAGCTTTAAAAGACCTCATTTTGCCTATAAATATATATGATAATCTTTTAAAAAAAAATTGTGCAATACTTTCACCTATTCTAGTTTCATTTCTAATACCTAATAATAAAGATGGCTTAATAATTGCTATAAAGTTGAAGGATAATTTTTTTATCTCACTTTCTGCTTTTCCTTTATTTTGTAAATAAAAATTTTTACTATTTTTGTTAGCTCCACCAGACGACACATAAATAAATGAATCAACATTATTATCTTTTGCTAATTTAGCAATTTTTACTGGCAGTTTATATTCAGTGTTTATATATTTAATTTTACTTGGTGTTTGTTTTTTTGTGGTTCCAATACAAAAAAAACAATCATTACCAGAAATAAGATGAGCATAATCATTAATTTTATCAAAATCAATTTTATATACTTCCAATTTAGGATTTTTAATTTTTATCTCTTTTCGTGTAAATATTTTAATTTTTGAATAATTGTTATTCTGTATTAACAAATTCAATAAATTGTTACCGACTAAACCAGTAGCACCAAATAAAATTGCTGATTTCATATAAATAAATTATATCTAGTATTTAATGAGTTTACTTCAACAAACACCTATTGAAAAGTGAATTTATTACTTAAAAATTTATTAATTTTCTGGTAGTTTAATAAAATACTATAAAATATGAAAATTCATAATCTAAAAAATGAAAAAATTAATAAGAAATTTTTTAAGCAAATATAAATTCGTTCAGGGAGATATTAACCGTAACGATAGAATAGGAATGTTACATAAGTGTTGGGGTCATGTATTTAGTAATCATTTATTTGGAGATTATGTAGAATTCGGTGTTTATAAAGGAGATACCCTTGTACAAAGTGTTAAACAATACAAACAATACAAATCATGGTTAAACGATCAAAAACGATCAAATGAAAAGTGGAGAGTCGATATCGCCTTAAAATCAGACTTAAATAATCAAATTTATTTTCATGGTTTAGATACATTTGAAGGAATGCCTGAAAATAATGAAAGAAATTTTATATATAATAAGGGAAGTTTTATAAGTTCATATGAAGAAACACAAAAAAAAATGCTCTCATTAAAAGAAAAGATTTTTTTATATGAAGGAGTTTTTAAAAATCAAAAAAAACATTTAGTAAATAATCTTAAAAATAGAAAAGTTTCTATAGTTAATATTGATTGTGATATTTATAGTTCTACAATTGATAGTCTTGAGATAATAAATGAATACATGCAGATAGGTTCAATAATTTTATTTGATGATTATAATGGTTTTAATGCTAATAATGAAGAAGGGCAAAGAAAGGCTCTAGCTGAATTTAAAATGAAAACAAATTGGGTCATTGAGCCATTTTTTACATATATGTATTCTGGACAATCTTTTATAATTTGTGGAAGAAAATAATTTATTACAATTTAAATTAAATATTAATTAATATTAATAATACCAAGTGAAGCAGAGTCTTCTAAGAATAAGAATAATTTGTTATCTTTAAAAACTATATCTCTAGTTCTTTCAAACACCTCTACTCTCTTCAAATTATTAAGTTGATTATCTGAATTTAATTCAAAAAAATAAAGAGATCCATCTTTCAATGAACTAGTAACATATTGATTCTTTTCAATTTTTTCAATTTGTGAAATTCCTATTGAGGGAACAAAAGCATGTACCGGTTCTATAAAACCATATTCCTTATGAGATTTATATAATGGATATTTTTCATATTTTGATATATTTGATTCTTTTTTTCCACCATAATGTTCCCCATAAGAAGAAATAGCCCAGCCATAGTTAGGTATTTCGTTACTATTTAAACCCTTAATTTCAATTAAATTAATCTCATCGCCACCTTGAGGCCCGTGTTCAGTTTCTAAAATAAAATTATTATCTCTATCAAAATACAAACCTTGAGGATTTCTATGTCCCATGGAAACAATTTCATATTCCGCAGTATTAATATTAATCTTAATGATTTTACCATTAATTGAATTTTTATCTTGAGCTAAATACCTACTTATGTAACAGCCAACTGTTAAAATAATATGATTATCATCATACTGAACAATTCTTCCTCCTGCTGACTGAACATTAAATTCATTATCTTTATTGTTTTTAGAATTAACACATTGTTTAGATTTGAAAACTTGTTTGAATTCTATTTCATCATAATTTATTTCACCTGAAATAACACTTGTATTCCAACAATCTTTTTTTATCTCATCAATATATGAGACAAAAATTTTATTTTTATGAATAGTCAAATCTCTTAAAGCTACAACAGGGTGCCAGCCAGAATCATTAAAACTCTTAAAACTTATAAATTCATTAATATTATTTTTAATTTGATTAAAAATTATACCCTTTTGATCACTATAATTTTTTGTATACCCAAGAACTCCACGAGTTGAGATAATAAATAAATTGTCTAAATGAAAATCAATATATCCACTTCCAGGAAATCTGTTATTAATTCCTGCATAAAAACCGTTAATCAAATTATATTTAGATAAAGTATATCCATTATTTAGTTCAATATTTTCTACTTTATCAGTCTTAATATCCTTGTTACTTTGTTTAAAAGCTAATTCAATATGAATCAATTCTTTATAAAGGAGTTGAAGTTCTTTAGTTTTTTTTACTATAACCTTTTCTTGTCGTGATATTATTTTATGAGGAAAAAAATATTTTATAAC
>CACIIL010000003.1 GCA_902586695.1 uncultured Alphaproteobacteria bacterium
AAATTTTATATTTATCTTGCATTTAAAATAACTTTACTATTGGCTATCATAACTTTAATTTTTTTAGAACTTTTTTTATGAATAAAAATTTACTTGGGATATTACTAATGACTCTTGGCATGTTCAGCTTAAGTGTTAACGATATAATTTATAAAAATCTAACAATGAATTTCCCTGTATGGGAAGCTGTATTTTTTAGAGCATTTAGTGGATCAATTATATCTTTGTATTTTGTTTATCATTCAGGAATTGATTCAATTAAAACTAATAAACCAGTTAGACATTTTATAAGAGCTTTTTCAGCAGTTGGCTGTGTAGTTCTATATGTTTTTGGTATAAAATATTTATTGCTTTCTGAGAATATAGCCATAGCGCATAGTGCACCAATAATTGCAGCATTATTAGCTGTACCTATTCTTGGAGAAAAAATTGGTTTTCATAGAATTCTTGCAATTGTTATTGGATTTATTGGTGTTCTAGTTATAGTGAAACCAGGAACTGATTTATTTCAATTAAAATCATTATTACCAATTGGTTCAGCTATATTCATGGCCTCAGTATACTTGTCTACAAGGTCATTAATGAATACTGAAAGTAGTACCTCAATCGTATTTTATTATTCATTTGCACTACTTTTTACTTCATTAATTTTTTTTCCTTCAGATTTTGTGATTCCAGATACTTTTAACTTAATTCTTGCTTTAAGCCTTGGGGTAATGGGTTCTGTGGGACATTATTTTATGTCTCAAGCTGCAAGACACGCAGATGTTGCCGTAACATCTCCTTTTGAATATACATCCTTCATATTTGTGGGCATAATGGGATACTTATTTTTTTATGAAATACCTAGTAAATCTGTTGTTATAGGGGCTTTTTTAATTATTATTAGTGGTGTTTACGTGGCTTATAGAGAAAGAAAAAATAAATAATTGATTTATATTATTCATTTAATTACCCAATAAAACTCTTATTTTTTAATAAATATAAGTTGTTTCTAATTAAATAAGCGATATAAAAATGAAATAATTAGGAGGAAAGAATATGAAATTTATTAAAAAATCGTTTCTAGTTCTATCCCTTTTATCATTTTTCTCCCTAAGCTCTTTTAGTGCAAATGCTTGTACTGTTAAAGTTGGAGATTTTGACTGGGATAGTGCTAACATTCATACTGCTATAGGTTCTTATATTATGGAACATGGCTACGGCTGTGAAGTTGAAGTAACTAAAGGAAGCACAAATCCAATTTTAGCTGCTTTAATTGATAACCAACTTGATATTATTTTCGAACACTGGACTGACAACAACGTTGCTTTAATTGATCCAGAATTAGCGTCAGGAAATTTAGTTGATCTAGGGATCAACACTCCTGCATCAGAACAAGCATTCTTTGTAGACAGAGCAACTTCTGAAGCTCATGGTATTACATCTGTTGATGATTTGAAAAAACCTGGTGTTTGGGAACTGTTTAAAGATCCTGAAGATCCATCAAAAGGAAGAATTACAAGCTGTATTTCTGGTTGGACTTGTTACACAATTAATCTTGTTAAAATTATGGAATATGGTCTAGGTGACTTATATACTAACTTTGACCCAGGTTCTGGTGGAGCACTAGATGCTGCAATAGCTGGTGCATTTGCAAAAAACCAACCTATTGTTACTTATTATTGGACACCTACAAGTTTGATGGGAAAACCTGAAATTGATATGGTTCGTTTAACTGAGCCAGCTTATGATAAAGCTTGTTGGGATGCTATGATGGTTGTTGTAAACAAAATCAAAGCAGATGGCCCAGATGCTTATGAACCTTCTTGTGCTAATGAGTACAAAGATATGGCTTTAACTAAACTTGCTACTGGTAAATTTGCTGCTGATAATGCAGATATTATTAAATTTGCTGATGCTTATACTATTACTACTTCAGTAGTTAATAATATGTTAGCATACTATGTTGATGAATCTGGCGGAGACATGGAAGCAACTGCTATGCATTACTTAGAAAACCATTCTGAATGGGAATCTTGGGTTCCTGCAGATGTAGCTGCTAAAGTAAAAAGCTCATTATAATTAAATATAATTTTAGCCAGGATCTAATTGATCCTGGCTTCTAATAATTTAAATCATGAACAATATATCAAATCTTTTTATAAAAATTGCTTCGTCTATAATTTTTGTTTTACTTATTGTTTCTACTCATTATTTGTTAATACCTAAAAATATATTTTTTTTATTTTTAAAATTAATTTTTATAATACCAACTATTATGTTTATTGTTAATTTAGTAAACTTAATTCCAAAAAATTTATTTTATCAAATTTCTAAAATTTTAGCTGCCATAGCTATGGTTGCTTTAATTGTTGTTAGTTATCTCTCATCTAAAAGAAAACCTGATAATGTTTCAGAACTATATACAGATTTTAGTTGGTTGATAAATTGGCCAAAGTGGCTTGATACACCTTTTATGCATTGGATTAATAAAGGTTGGAGAAGTTTTATAGCAGACTATGGAGTAATATTTGATGCTATTGGTTACGGACTTCTAAGAGGATATACTGAATTAAAGAGTGTTATTGTTCAGGCTCCATGGCCTGTGGTTATAATAGGAGTTATAGCTATTACTTATTTTACTAGTGGCAGAAAACTTGGTACTACAGTTTTTGTTGGTTTTTGTACTTTCTTTATTGGATTTTTAAATCCTCGTTTTTGGGATAAGGCTATTGAAACCACTACTATGGTTGTTATTGGAATAGCTATTTGTATTGTAATTGGAATTCCAATAGGAATAGCAATGGCAAGAAGTGAAAAAGTTAGAAATGCAATTTTGCCAATTCTTGATACAATGCAGGTAATTCCAGCATTTTGTTATTTAATACCTGGAATTATTTTATTTGGTTTAGGAGCTATTCCTGCAATTATATCTATATTTATTTACGCTTGCCCACCATTAATTAGATTAACTGATCTAGGAATTAGATTAGTTGATAAGGAAGTAATAGAAGCTGCTAGGTCATTTGGAGCAAGTAAAAAACAAATGTTATTAGGTGTTCAATTACCTTTGGCTTTACCAAATATTATGCAAGGAATTAATCAATGCACAATGATGGCTTTAGCAATGGTAGTTATAGCTTCAATGATAGGAACTCGTGGTTTAGGTGATGAAGTCTTATTAGGATTGCAACAATTAAATGTTGGAGCAGCACTTGAAGCTGGTTTAGCTATTGTTTTATTAGCAATTGTGTTGGATAGAATGACTCAAGCTTATGGTGAAAAAATACAAGAACGTACTCAACCAACTAAAAAGAAAAAATAATCTATGCCAAAAATTGAAATCAAAAATGTATATAAAATTTTTGGAAATACTCCCACTGAAGTATTACCTATGGTTAAAAGTGGAGCCAACAAGGAAGAAGTTTTAGAAAAAACAGGACATACAGTTGGATTAGATAACGTGTCACTTTCAATAGAGGAGGGCGAAACATTTGTATGTATGGGGCTTTCTGGATCAGGCAAGTCAACTTTAATTAGACATTTAAATAGATTAATCGATCCAACAGATGGTGATATTATTGTTGATGGAACTAATATTATGGAATTAGATGAACAACAATTAATTGATTTCCGTAAACATGAATTGAGCATGGTTTTTCAAAGGTTTGGTTTATTTCCTCATAAAACAGTTATTGAAAATATTGGCTATGGATTAGAAATTCAAGGTAAGGAAGCTGAAGAAAGAAGAAAACTTGCTATGATACAAATTGAGTCTGTAGGTTTACAAGGTTTTGAAGATCAATACCCAAGTCAACTTTCTGGAGGGATGCAACAAAGAGTTGGTTTAGCAAGAGCTTTAGCTACTAATCCTGAAATACTTCTCATGGATGAAGCTTTTAGTGCTTTAGATCCTTTAATTAGAAGTGACATGCAAAATCAACTTATTGAACTACAAGCAAAATTAAAAAAAACAATTGTTTTTATCACTCATGACTTAGATGAATCTTTAAGATTGGGCGACCATATTGGTATTTTAAATGGCGGCAGACTAGTTCAGGCCGGTACGCCTGAAGAGATTATAATGAGTCCTGCAGATGATTATGTGGAAGCATTTGTTAAAGATGTAAATAGAGCAAAAGTACTTCGAGCTAAAACAGTTATGATTAAAGCAAATGAATTTAATTCCAATGAGATAAAGCTGGCAGATGTTTTGAAAGTTGATGAAGGTTCATATATTGAACAATTTTTACCTAAGGTTCTGGCAGATAGATGTACTGTTATGGTTGTAGACAAAAAAGGCGATACTAAAGGGTATATTACTGAAAAAGAATTAGCTATTTCTCTAAGCAAAGACGGTTACAATTTAAAATAAATTTTTTTTAAGATTTATGATTTTAAAAAATAAAAAATTCATAATATCTGCTGCTGCTGATGGTATTGGATTTTCCATTTCAAAATTAATAGTTGAAAATGGTGGTAAGGTTTACTTAACTGATATTGATAAAAAAAATATTAATAAAATTAAAAGTAATAAAAAATTTAAAAATAAAATTTTTGCACAATTCCTTGATGTAAATAATTATGAAGATGTAAAAAAGTATTTTTTATCCCTTAAAAAACTAAAAAAGATTGATGGTCTAATTAATAATATAGGCATTGCTGGACCAACAAAATATCTAGAAAATATTTCAAATATAGAATGGGAAAATACTTTAAAAACTAACTTAAATAGTCATTTTTATTTTTCAAAGTTCTCAATTCCTTTTTTAAAAAAAAATAAATCTGGCTCAATTGTTAACATTTCTTCAACAGCTGGTTTATATGGTTTTCCTCAAAGAACACCTTATGCGGCAAGTAAATGGGCTATAATTGGCTTAACTAAAAGTTTAGCTATGGAGCTTGGCAAATATAATATTAGAGTAAATGCAATTTGTCCTGGCTCTGTTAAAGGTGATAGAATGAAAAGAGTTATAAACTCTAAAGCAAAATTATTAAAGACTACCGCAAATAAAATACAAAAAGAATTTGAGTTGATGACCTCTATTCGCTCATTTGTAACAAAAGAAGATATAGCATCTATGGTGGTATATTTATTGAGTGATCATTCAAGAAATATTTCTGGACAAAGTATTTCAATTGATGGCCATACTGAAAGAATGATTTAGTGAATCAGCGATTTGACTACATAATTATAGGGGCTGGATCTGCAGGATGTGTTTTAGCCAATAGAATTGCAAAAGATAAAAAAAATACTGTTTGCGTTTTAGAATCAGGACCTCAATCTAATTCATGGAAGGTCGATATGCCTAGTGCATTACTCTACACAATGCATGATCCGAAATATAATTGGAAGTATTACTCTGAACCAGAGCCATATTTAAATAATAGAAGAATTTTTTGCCCTAGAGGAAAAATGATTGGAGGATGCTCTTCTCATAATGGAATGGTATTTATAAGAGGCAATCCATTAGATTTTGAAAGATGGGCATCATATGGTCTGTCAAATTGGAGTTATAAAAACGTATTACCTTATTTTAAAAAATTAGAGACTTGGTCAGGAGGAGAAAATTTGTATAGAGGAGGAAAAGGACCTCTAAAAGTCAACAGATCTAAAATTGATGAGAGATTTCCTTTATTTAAATCACTTATTAATGCTGCTGCAGAAGCTGGTTATGAAACCTTTGAAGATGCTAATGGCTTTAAACAAGATGGATTTGGAACATTTGATGTAACAATAGATGGGGGCAAAAGACAAAGTGTAGCAAAAGCATACTTAGAAGAAGTGAAAAATTTTAAAAATCTTATAATAAAACATAAAACAGATGTTTCAAAAATAATTTTTAAAGATAAAAAAGCTATTGGAGTAGAGATTAAAAATAATAATAAAACTGAAATATATCATTGCAATAAAGAAATTATACTTTCTGCCGGATCAATAAATTCACCAAAAATACTTCAATTATCAGGAGTAGGGGATCCTAAGCTATTAAAGCAAAACAATATTGAGGTAATTCATGAATTACCTGGGGTTGGGCAAAATTTACAAGATCATCTTGAGATTTATATTCAGCATAAATCAAAAACAAATGACACTCTTTATAATTTATCTACTAATTATTTTACTCAAGCTATTGAGGGAATGAAATGGTTTTTATTAAAGCAAGGAATGTTAACATATTCCCATCTTGAAGTAGGTGGTTTTGTCAAAACATCCAAAAAATATAAACATCCTAATATTCAATTACATTTTTTTCCATCATTGGTTATTAATCACGGTCTAACAAATCCTTCTTTCGATGGTTTTCAGTTTCATGCTAGTCCTAATCGTCCAAAAAGTAGAGGTTTTGTTAAAATTAAATCTAATAATTATTTAGATAATCCAAAAATACAATTTAATTATCTTGAAGATCAAGAAGATTTGCAACAAATGCGTGATAGTGTCAAAATTGCTAATAAAATATTTAAACAAGATAGTATGAAAAAATATCTTGGTGATCAATTAAGGCCGGGTTATGAGACTAATGACAAAGAGTTAGACGCTATAATAAGAGAAACTGCTGATACCGCTTATCACCCATCATGTACAAATAAAATGGGAGTTGATAAGTTATCTGTCGTTGATCAGGAAACTAAAGTGCATGGTTTAGATAATATAAGGGTAATTGACTCATCTATTATGCCAGATATTTTAAGTGGTAATTTAAATGCTGGAACCATAATGATAGCAGAAAAAGCAGCAGACATGATACTAGGAAAAGAAGAAACAACGATTAATGTGGAGTACTATAAATAGGATTTAAGTATATATATATTTGTTTGTTTAAAGATTTAATTTTTTCTTAATGTCCAACCATATCTCTCTGAATAATAAGCATTAGAATTATCAATTAAATCAAGATCAATTTTTGAATCCAAAGATTTTTCTATTACTTTATTTTCAACAGTAATATTATTAGGTTTACTAAGTTTATTTTCTTCGATTTTGTTTCTTCTTTTCATAATTTACATATTTTACAAATATCAAAAAAAATCAATAAAATACTAGAAAATTAGGGTAAATCTTGTAAATAAAGTATTTATATATTATGTAATTTTGTAAATTTTGTAAATTATGGAAATAAACGAAATATCAAATATCGGTTCAAAAATAAGAAAAGAGAGAAGGTCTAGAGGTTTTTCTCAGTCAGAATTATCAAAAAAATTAGATATTTCAGCAAGTTATTTGAATTTATTAGAAAGTGGTAGAAGAACTATTACTGTCCCACTTTTGATAAAAATAGGCAACGAGTTAGGTCTTTCTTTAAAAGACTTAACTTTAGAGAGTAATAAAAGAATTTTATCAGATGTAATGGATGTATTGAGTAATGAAATGTTTGATGATCTTGATATTACAAATCAAGAAACAACTGAATTTATAAGTTCAAATCCTACCATAGCAAAGGCTTTACTTGCATTAAATGATGCACATAAATCATTTAAGGATGATATGCAAAATAGACTTGAGTCTATGGATATAAATGCAACAGTAGTAGAGCGCCCAAGTCGTTTACCAGTAGAAATTGTATCTGATTTTCTTCAAGATAATAAAAATTACTTTGAAGATATTGAATTGGCTTCTGAAATATTAAGGAAAAAAGTTGGATTAGATGATGGTCATAATATTGGTTCTGGTCTTAAATTAACAAACTATTTAAAATTAAAACACGACGTTATAGTCGAAATTGTTCCTGCTAGTGAAGAATTAAAATCTGTTCGTAATTTTGACAAAAAAAATAAAAAATTGCAATTATCTGAAATGTTAACTTATACATCTAGAAACTTTCATTTAGCTTACCAAGCTGCTTATTTAGAAGCTGAAGATGTAATAGATAAAATTATTAATGAAAATAATATTGAATCCACAGAAGTTCTACCTCTTTTGAAAATTTCACTCATAAATTACTTTGCATCAGCAATGTTAATGCCCTACGATGATTTTTTACAAATTGCAAAAAAAAATAAATATGATATTGAAATACTAATGCATCATTATGCATGCAGCTTTGAACAAGTTACTCATAGGCTAACTAATTTACAAAAAACAGGGAACGAAGGTGTTCCTTTTCATTTCTTAAAAACTGATATAGCTGGAAATGTCTCAAAAAGATTTTCTTTATCAGGTATACACATACCTAGACATGGCGGTTCTTGTCCAAGATGGAATGTATATATAGCTTTTTTAAACCCAGGAAGAATTCATCCACAAATATCTAGAATGCCAGATGGTAAAGTATATTTTTGTATTGCTAGAGCTTTTGAAAAAGGTATCGAAAAACATGGAATGCCAAAAAGTTTCGTATCTATTGGCTTAGGATGCGATATAAAATATGCTAGAGATTTGATATATTCTGAAGGTATGGATATTCAAAATAAAAAATTACAAACTCCAATTGGTGTTTCATGCAGAATTTGTCCTCGAATTGACTGTCAGCAGAGAGCATTTCCTCCAATTGATAAGGAGTTAAAATTAAATATTAATTATAGAGGTACTTCACCATACGTAACACTCTAAATCTTTACTAGCATTTTACCTATATTTTTTCCATTTAACAAATCAACAAATGCTTTTGGACAATTATTTAATCCCTCATATACAGTTTCTCTAATTTTAATTTTTTCACTTATTAACCATTCGGTCATATTTTTAGTAAACTCTCCTTTTTCATTTTCATGATCAAATATTAAGAAACCTTTAATTGTTAGTCTTTTTACTAAAACATGAGCCATATTTTTTAATCCTGATCCAGTAGTTGAAGCATTCATTTGTGATATACGACCACATATAATAATTTTGCCAAAATTTTTCATTCTGTATATTGCGGCTTCTAGAAAATCTCCACCTACATTATCAAAATAAATATCAAAACCATCTGGAGCTATTTCTTTTAATTTTAAGACTAAATTATTCGTTTTTTTATAATTAAAAGCATGATCAACTTTCAATTCATTTTTTAACCATTCAACTTTTTCATCGGAACCTGTGCTAGCAATTACTTTACAATCATTTATTTTTGCTATTTGGCAAACAAGAGAACCAACGCTTCCTCCAGCAGATGATACTAAAACAGTTTGGCCTTTTTTAATACTAGCCATTTTGTATAAACCAATATAAGCAGTATGCCCTGTCATACCTAAGGGACCCAAAAATGATTGTAAAGGCAGGTTTTTTGAATTTATTTTTTCTAAATTAATTTCTTTCTCTACAAACTTATCTCTCCAGCCACAATTACTTAAAACAAAATCACCCGTTTTAAAATTTTTAGAATTGCTTTTTATAACCTGCCCTATAGCAGAACCTTCCATTGGTTCCCCTAATTTAAAAGGTGGTTTGTAATTTTTCTTTTCTGTCATTCTCGCTCGCATATATGGATCTACTGACAACCATAAATTATTAACTAAAATTTCATTTTTTTCACTAATAGATATTTTTACCTCTTTAATTTCAAAATCTTCTTCTTTTGGAATTCCGATTGGTATATAATTTTTTAGGGTGACAAACTTTGAATTAATTGACATTCTTATATCTTATATTTTTTTAATAATTTTTGTAAATCTATTAAAAAATTATCTCTTATATTAGATAGATTTTTAATAGATTTATTTTTTGATTGTATTTTTGTTCCTTTAATAATTTTGTTTTTTAAACTTTTAGTTAAATTTGGGGCTTTTAATTTTGTCCATGGTAGTTTTAAAGCTGGACCGAACTGCTCTAACATATGTTTCATCCCCATTTCACCTCCAGCAAGATGGAAAGTTAAAAAAGTGCCCATTATTGACCATCTTAATCCAGGCCCATAAATTATAGCATCGTCTAAATCTTTAGTAGAAGCATATCCTTCATTTATAATATGCAAAGACTCTCTCCACATGGATTCCTGTAATCTATCTGATAGATAGCCTGGTAATTCTTTTTTTAGAATTATGGTTTTCATTCCAATTTCAACATAAAATTTTTGAGCTTTAAAAATATTTTTTTTATCTGTCTCTTTTCCTCTAACTAATTCAACTAAAGGTAAAAGATAAACAGGATTAAAAGGATGAGCAATTATTACTCTTTTTGGGTTAATGCACTTTGATTGAATTTTTGTTGGTAATAAACCAGAAGAACTTGATGCAATAATTGAGTCTTTTTTTGAATGCAAACTTATCTCTCTTATTATTTTTTTTTTTAATTTCTCATTTTCTGGTGCATTCTCTTGAATTAGTTCAGCTTCAGCAACTGCTTCTTTAATTGATGTACAGAATTTTAACTGTTTTTTTATATTTATTTTATTTTTATAAAATTTTTTTAAAATTGGTTCTACTCTTTTTATTTCTTCTAATAAAAATTTTTTTTGCTTAATATTTGGATCATAAATATTTATTATTTTTTTATTATATAGAAATCTTATTACCCAACCTGTACCAATAACTCCTGTTCCTATAACTGCAACTTTATTAATTGAATTAGGCACTTATTTAAAAATGTTTTTTTAAATTTAATTTATCTCTTGCTTCTTTAGGATTAAGTATTTTAGCACCTAAATCATTTATTATTCTTGAAGATTTCTCAACTAATTGAGCATTAGAAGCTAGGACACCTCTTTCTAAATATAAATTATCCTCTAGACCAACTCTTACATTGCCTCCCAGAATAACTGATTGGGCAACCATTGGCATTTGATGTCTTCCTATTCCAAAACCAGCCCAATTAGCTTCTTTAGGGATCATATCTGCCATTACTTTCATTGAAGATGTGTTTGCCGGTGCCCCCCAAGGAATTCCCAAACAAATTTGATATAATGGAGGTGAGTCAATTAAACCTTCTTTATATAATTGATTTGCAAACCATAAATGACCCATTTCAAAAGCTTCCATTTCTGGTTTAATTCCTAAATCTTGCATTTTTTTTGCAGCTGCTCTTAATTGAACAGGAGTATGAATAAATGTCATATTTGAGTCTCCAAAATTTAATGAACCACAATCTAATGTACAAATTTCTGGCAATAATTCCTCAATATGTTCTAATCTATCCAAAGCATGTATCATGTCTGTATTTGGTCCTAAAGGATTTAAAGGATTTTTACCTTCTCCAACTTCAAAATCTCCACCCATTCCTGTGGTAAAATTAATTATTACATCTGTATCTGAAGATCGAATTCTGTCCGCAACCTCTTTATAGTATTCAAGTTTTCTACTTGGTTTTCCATCTGTTTCTCTTACATGTATGTGCGCGACAGCAGCTCCAGCCTTTGCAGCATCAATAGAAGCTTCAGCTATTTCTTTGGGAGTAATAGGTAGGTCTGGATGCTTGCTAACAGTATCACCAGAGCCAGTTACAGCACAACTTATAACAACTTCATTATTCATTTTTCTAAAAAAATGATGTATCTCACTTACAGGAAATTAACAAGTGTCTATATATTTAAAAACAGGAAAAGTTTTACCAGAGTGGACTGACTATAACGGTCATATGAATTTAGCTTTTTATATTCACCTTTTTGACTCTTCTTGGGAGGTATTGCTAGAGAAGTTTAACATAGGCGAAAATTCAGCAAAAAACGAAAAAAGAACTACATTTGCAGTAGAGTCTCATACTACATACGACATGGAGGTCAAAGTAGATGATGAAGTAGAAATGAACCTTCTTTTTCTAGATTTTGATAAAAAAAGATTAGTTTACAAATTAGAAATGATACATAAAAAAGAAAAATATTTAGCCTCAACTTCTGAGGTTTGTTCTTTATATGTCGATTTAAATTCAAGAAGGGTGACTGAATTTGAAGATAGCAAAAAAAAATTAATTCAAAACTTTATTGATACAAATAAAGATCAATTCAATTCGGATAATTTGCATCTTATTAATAAATTAAAAAAATAATTACAGACCAAGATAAACATGTTTATGTGGCTCTCTGTTAAATATTCTGTGTACCATAGGAATAAATTCTTTTAATTTAATAGTATCATAATTTGGATCAAATGAATTTTGATCATAGGTTTCACAAAAATTTACAGTATCTTTAAAAAAAGGATGATCAATAAACTTGTCTCTTAAGTTTCTATCTTGTCCATAGTGATGGTTATAATAATATGATTGAAACAAGCCATGTTTTTGTACAATCCAATGAGTTTTTTCGGAAACAAAAGGTCTTAAAACAGCAGCAGAAATTTCAGAATGATTCAAGGGTGCTATTTCATCACCAATATCATGAAGAAGTGAAGCAACAATCATTTCTTCATCTGCATTATCTCTTAAAGCTCTTGAGGCTGCCTGTAATGAGTGCTCTAGTCTAGATACTTGATATCCACCCAAAGAAGAATCAAGACTTTTCAAAATTCTTATCACTCTATCTGCAGTTCCTTCAATATACTTATCTTCAAATTTGGCGAGAAGATCATAATCTTCTTTATCACCATCCTTCATTTCAATAAATTTTACTTTATCCATACTAAATCTCTAAATAATAATTATAATATTCTCTGTCTCTTTTGTAATCAAGTGATTCATACAGCGCTTGAGCTTTTTTATTATTAATAGCAGTTGATAATTCTATTAATTTAATCTTTTTTTTACGACCAAATTTTTTAGCAATATCCATTAAAGATTTGCCTATTCCATTTTGTCTAAATTCTTTTTTTACATATAAATCATACAAAACTAATTTTTTGTTAATATTTAAAGAATCAAATGTTTCATAAAGTTGTACAAAACCCACGGGTTCTTTATCGCAAAAACACAAAAAAATAGTAGATTCTTTTTTAGAAATTCTTTCCTTAATATATTGAGTTGATTTTTTAATTTCAGTTTTATATTTGTAAAACTGTCTATATAAATCAAATAGAAAACCAACTTCTTTATAATTTTCTTTTTTTGCTTTAATAATTTTTATTTTCATTTTTTAAAAGATCTAATAAAACCAATTATAATACTAAAACTAGTAAAAATTAATAGACTATAAATAAACCCCTCATTTCCAGTTTGATCCATAACTAAACCTACCGATATTGGTCCAATAAACTCACCTAATTCATATATTATTATAAATACAGAGGTAACAATTGCAATTTGCTTAATATCATATCTTTCACCTAAATATGCTAATGAAACAGTATATAGACTAATGCTGGAACATCCCCATATTATTACTGAAAAATAAACTGCAATATTTAAGTTTATTATTTTTAAAAGCAATATTGGCCATATAATATTTCCAAATAGAAGAATAAAAATAAATTTTCTTTTATCTACTTTATCAGACAAGGCTCCAACTAAAGGTTGCGTTATAACGCCAACAAAAGCTCCTAAGAAAAAATACAAACCAATTTGTTTATCTGAAAAAAATTCATTTATCATAAAAGCTGGAAAAAGAGCTCCGAATGAAGAGTCATTTACGCCTGCCACAAATATAGCTATAAAAATGAAAGGAGCAAATAAAACAAAAGAAAAATTTATTTTATTATTTTGACTAGGTATCTTTACTTCATGAATATGTTTTTTAATAAAAATGATAGTTAAAATTCTCAAAGACATTAGGATTAAGCAAATTATTACAGGTAAATTTCCTGAGCTTCCATAAAATGCAACAATTAATGGACCAACTCCAAACCCTATAGAAATAGAAGAATTATATAAACCTATAGCTTTCCCTCTATTTTTATCACTAGAAACTATGTTAGCCCAAGCATCCATTGTCATCCAATTCATCCCTCCCATAAGACCCATAACAAAATGACAAATTGCTAGATTAATTGGATTAAAATAAGCAAACATAGAAATTATACATACAGTTTGTAAAGATACTGAAAATATAAGTGTCAAAAATAAACCAATTTTATTAAGTACTTTTGTGACTATAAAACCTGCTGACATTAATCCAAAAGAAAAACAAGAAGCTACAATTCCAATTGTAAATTCTGAATAACCTGCGTATTTTTGTAAAATTACTATAATTGTAAAAAAATATCCTAAAACAACGCCAGTAAAAAAAGCAACAATTGATAAATATTTAATACTAGAATTTACAGTGCTAAAATCTGCATAATTTTTAATTGCAGAAAACATTACGTAAATTTAATCTTTCCATAAACCTTCTGTTTTAAGTTGTTGAAGAGAATTTTGAATAGCAGTAAATAATTTTTCAACAAGATCATCAATTTGTGATTTTGTAATTATTAAAGCAGGAGATAAAACACAAATATGATAGAGCGGTCTAATAATTAAGCCTAATTTAATTGATTCCTCATCAATTCTTGATCCTATAGCTTTATCTAAAATAAGTGCTTCCTTACTATCTTTATTTATTACACATTCTATGCCTGCCATTAATCCTTTACCTCTTACATCTCCAACAATTGGTAATTCATACAATTTTTGTAATTTATTATGAAAGTAGGGTTCAATTTCTTGAACATGTTCAAGAATTTTATCTCGTTTGATTATTTCTATGTTTTTTAGTGCTGCAGCACAACATGCTGGATGCCCTGAATAAGTATAGCCGTGAAAAAAAAGTGCTGATTCTTTTTTAATATCATTTAGTAATTTGTCAGAAAATAGGACAGCTCCAAGAGGCATATATCCTGAAGTAATTCCTTTAGCACAAGTTATGATATCTGGAACTATGTCAAAAACTTCTTCAGAAGAAAAAAAATGACCCATTCTTCCAAATCCTGTTACTACTTCATCTGATATATATAAAACATCATATTTTTTGCATATTTGCCATATTCTTTTTAAGTATCCTTCAGGAGGGACAATACAACCACCTGAAGCCATGACTGGTTCAGCAATAAAAGCTGCAACATTTTCTGATCCTAATTCTATTATTTTATCTTCAAATTCTTTTACAAGTTCATCACAAAATTCTTCAATTGTTTGGTTATTTTTTCTTCTATAAGAAAGAGGTGAGCTCAAATGATGAATGAAATTTTTTTCAAAATCAAAATTATTTTTTTCCCTATCTTTACCTGTTATCGATCCTGTAAGGTAAGTGCTTCCATGATAAGCTTTATGCCTAGTGATAAAATGTTTTTTATTAGGTCTATCTAATATGTTATTATAAAACATAATAAATCGTAGAGCAGTATCATTGGCTGTAGAGCCATCAGTAGTAAAAAAAACTGTATTAAGATCGCCAGGAGACAATTCAGATAGAACAGAAGCTAATTCAGCAGAAATTTCACTAGATTCTGAAAAAGGGCTGCAATATTCCAATTTTTCAAGTTGATTTTTAACAGCCTCACCTATCTCTTTATTTCCGTGCCCTATGTTATTGCACCACATTCCTCCAGGTCCATCAATGTATTCTTTTCCATTCTCATCATAAAGATATATATTATCTGATTTTACAATAAGCTTGCGGTCATATGTTCCTCTACTTTCCATATCTTCATAAGGATGGAGAACAAGTTTATCTTTCTTATGGATTTCACTAACATAATCATTTTTCATGATTTAACTGTATCATTCACTGAATGAGCATTCAATGAAATAATTTTTATATTCTATTTATCTTTCCAATTCGGATCTGTTTTTTTAACAAAAGAAGAAGCTCCTTCTTTTAGATCTTCACTTCCATAAACTTTTTTTACCGATTCTAATGATCGCAAAATTTTAAATGATGGTATTTCCTTTTCGTTTTCTGTTTCTCTTAAAACTTCTTTAATTGAAGAATAAATTAAATTAGGTCCTTTTGAAATTTTATCAGCTATTTCCCAGGCTCTTTTTAATAAATCATTTGTTTTAACAATTTCATTTACTAAACCCCAGTGTTTTGCTTCTTTGACATCCATCCATCTTCCAGTCATTAAAAACTCAACAGCTATGTGATAGGGTATGCGTCTTCTTAATTTTATTGTAGCTGCGTCAGCTACAACTCCTACATTGATTTCAGGTAACGCAAATGTTGCGTGTTCTGCTGCAATTATAATATCTGCTGAAATCATAATTTCAAAACCACCACCGCACGCAATACCATTAACAGCTGCTATAATAGGTTTGTTCATATTAGGTAACTCTTGCAGTCCTCCAAATCCACCAACACCATAATCTGCATCAGCAGCTTCTCCTTCATTAACAGCCTTTAGATCCCATCCGGCAGAAAAAAATTTTTCTCCGCCACCTGTAACGATAGCTACTTTAAGTTTTGGATTATCTCTAAAGTCAGCAAATATGTCTCCCAACATTATACTTGTCTTAGCATCTATCGCATTAGCTTTTGGTCGATCGATAGTTATCTCTAATATTGATCCTTCAATTCTTGTTTTAACTGGTTTGTCCATAAATTAAACTATATTAAATAATGTATTAAAGCATCTACAGCAAATACACCTTTACCTTTTTTACAAACTATTAGTGGATTTATATCAACTTCTGAAATTTTATCTGAATTTTTTTCAGCAAAAACAGCTACTTTTAATATTGTATTTATTAATGCATCAATATCAGCACTATCACTTCCTCTAAAACCAAATAATATTTTGCTAAATTTAAGTTTTTTTATTTCATCCAAAATTATTTTTTTATTTAAAGGTAAAAGTAGGGTAGTCGTATCTTTAAATAATTCGGTATAAATACCACCAGCACCTAATATTATTGTAGGTCCAAATTGGTTATCATTTTTTATGCCTATTATCATTTCAAAAATCGAATTTGATATCATTTTTTCAATTAAAATATTACCTCTAAATTTATTTGTCTTTTGCTTTAATTCTTTTTCATTATTAATGTTAGTAATAACACCTCCAATTTCAGTTTTATGAAAAACTGTAGTTGAATGTATTTTTGCAACTAAAGGAAATCCTATTTTTTTACAATCTCGCAAAATATTTTTTTTATTTGTAATTAAAGATTTTGGTGTAGATATTTTAAATTTTTTTAGGATTAATTTTGATTCATATTCTGTATATGTTTTAATTTTATTTTTATAATTTTGTAAATTTTTTGAAATTTTAATTTCACTAAAATTACTCCAAGCTTTTGAAATTTTTATTGAATTACTTATGGCTAGTAAACTCTCTGACATACCCTGAAGTGGGACAACTCCTGACCTGAGACATTTTTCTCTTAGATGTTTAGGAAGGGTATCTGAAAGTGAAGAAATAATCGCTCCATTTTTTTTTATTTTTGATGATTTTATAAATTGATCTACTATAGCATCCCATTCTGCAGTGTCACAATCTTCTATATTTGGAAAATCTAACATCAGTGCATTTAAACCAAAATTAGTTTTAAATATTAATTTAAATGTTTTTGCTAATTGCTTAGGGTCATTCCAGTTGTATGTTTGTAGATCAAATGGATTTGAAATTATAACACTTGGGTGATTAACTTTTTTTAATTCATTTTTTATTTTTGTAGGTATTTTACCAAAATTTAACGACAAATTTTCTGCTACGTCTCCTATCATAGCCATATCACCACCTGATGGGCCCATAATTGAAATTTTATCGTTATTTAAAACACCATGAGTGTGAAATAATTTTAAAATTTCACATAATTCTCCTAATGTATTACATCTAGCTACACCCATTCTTTGAAATAAAGAATCATATATATCTTCTTTCCCACTTAATGATCCAGTATGTGTTAATATTGTTTGAGACGCAGTTTTAGATCTGCCTACTTTAACTAATGCTATAGGAATTTTTTTTAATCTGGATTTTTTAAATACTTTTATTAACTTTTCTGTATTGGTAAAACTTTCAGCATAAATTCCAATAGCAGTAACTCTCTTATCATCTAAAGCAAAATTAATGGCATCTTCTATAGTTATTTGTGATTGATTGCCGAGAGAAATTATATACCCAATTGGTAAAGATCTATTATTAAAACTAATCGTATTACCAATAGTTCCGCTTTGACATATAATAGCAACACCTTTTTTAGTGGGTTTGCCTGCTACTTGATCAGACCATACTGAAATTCTATCCAAGTAATTTATAAATCCATAACAGTTTGGTCCAAGGAATGGCATTTCGCCAGCATTCCTAATTAGCTCATTAGTTTTATTAGTACCTTCTTTAGAATTAAGTTCAGAAAATCTCGAAGCTAAACAAACAGTTCCTCCAACACCTATGTCAGCAATATCTTTTATTAATTTTACTGTTTGATCTCTTGAGACAGCTAGATAAACGCAATCAGGTACTTCTGGAAGATCTTTAATATTTTTATAATATTTTTTTGCTTTGGAACTTTTACGTGAAGGATTAATATGCCAAACTTTACCTTGATAGCCAATAGTTTTATTGCCATCATAAACAAAGTCTGCCCAATACCCTCCAACTAAAGCAAGGCTTTTTGGTCTAAAAAGTTTTTTTAAATTCAAAGATTATGCTCCAAGGGGTCTTAGAAGTGAACGTGAAATAATATGACGTTGAATTTCACTGGTTCCTTCCCAAATTCTTTCTATTCTTGCATCTCGCCATATTCTTTCAAGTGGAATATCTGACATCAATCCCATTCCACCAAGGATTTGAATAGCTTCATCTGAGATTCTGCTTAACATTTCAGTACAAAATAATTTTGTCATAGCCGCATCTTGAGATGTTAATGTTTTTTGATCAATTTTCCAAGCAGACTCCATTAATATCAAGTTTGCTAGTTTAATTTCTGTAGCCATATCAGCTAATTTAAATGAAACACCCTGAAATTTTCCAATTACTTTTCCAAATTGTTTTCTATTTGCAGACCAATCCAAGGCTATATCAAAAGCTCTTTCGGCTCTAGATACAGAAGTTGCCGCAACAGTTAAACGAGTTGCTTCTAACCAAACATTCATTAGCTCAAAGCCTTTATCTTTTTCACCAAGAATATTTCTTGCAGGAATTCTGCAATCATTAAAGTTTAAAATATTATTAACGTATCCTCTGTGAGAAACACAGTCATAACCTTTTGCAACCTCAACTCCTTTTTGTTTTAAATCAACTAAGAAACACGAAAGTAAATTTCTACCTTTTTCATCTTCACCTGTTGAGGCAAAAAGTACTACAAAGTCAGATATGTGTGCATTAGATATAAAATGTTTTGTTCCATTAATCACCCAATCATTACCATCCTTAACTGCTTTTGTTTTCATCCCCCGTAAATCTGAACCAGCTCCTGGTTCTGTCATTGCTATGCAATCTTTTCTCTCACCTGTGATAGCTGGTTTTAAGTATTCATCGATTAATTCACCTTCACAGGCCATTAAGATATTTTGTGGTCGCCAAGCAACTTCCGCTAAAGCAAGTGATGCAAAACCGAGATGTTTTTCAACTAAAGTTAAATCAAAAGCATTTAAACCACCACCACCATGTTCAGTGGGCATATTGCAAGCATACAAACCTGCTTTAATACTTTTTTGCTTAATTTCATCATACAATTCTTTTGGTAAATTATTTGTTTTTTCTAATAATTCTTCGTGTTGAAGCAATTCTGCTTTTACAAATGACTTAGTAGTATCAATTAAAAGATTCTGTTCTTCTGAAAGATTAAATTCCATTATTCTTTATGTAAACGCAGGTGTTTCATTTCTTCTTGGATTGTTAAAAAATTGCTTTTTAACCACTTTACATTCAGCCCAAATTTTTCTGTAATCCAGCTCTTCTGGATGATAAATTTCAGCATAAACATTTGATCCTAATTTATAATGTTCTTTGCTAACAAATCCAATCGCAATATTAGATTTTAGGACAGGGGACCACATTGCAGCTGTCACTATACCAATTTCTTTGGCTTGATTTTTTTTACTATTATCGTAGAGTACAGAACCAACGGCAGGTTTATCTCCTTCAATATCTAATCCCACGAGTTTTTTTTCAGGACCTTTTTCTTTGTGTCTAATTAATGCCTGTTTTCCAGTAAAATACTCTTTATTTAGATTTACTAACCAGCCCAAACCTAATTCATAGGGGTTTCTCATTCTATTGGGTCTTAAAGCTTGTTCCGCAGACATAAAATCTACATTAGGTTGGATAAAACCAGCTTCAATTCTCACCATCTCAAGTGCATTCATTCCAGCTGCTAGTACTTTATAGTCTCTATTAAATTTAAATAAACTATCCCATACACCAATGGCTTGAGAAGGGTCACACCATATTTCATAACCTAAGTCTCCAGAAAAACCTGTTCTGGAAATTGTAACATTATGATTTTCAATATTATAATTATTAAAATGAAATGGTTTTAGGTTTTCTATATTTTCTACTTTTAATAAATTTAATATCTTACAAGATAATGGCCCTTGAAAAGCTAAAGCTGCAATTGATGGACTTATATCCTCAACACTTGCTTTAAATCCCGTAGCTGTGTCAGAAAACCAATTTAGATTTCGTTCTGCACAAAAAATTCTAAAATGATTTTCATTAAAGCAAAATATTGTTCCATCATCAATTACCATTCCATCTTCATTGCACCATATGCCATAGACAACTTGGTTTGATTGAATATTAGTAATATCTTTTGTGATTAATTTATTAATAAACTTTTTAGCATCCTCACCTTTGATATCATATTTATGCATAGGAGTAATATCAATTACCCCAGCTGTATTTCTCATTGAAGTATATTCAAGTTCTGTTGATGAGTACTCTTTAGCAACTTTATAACCAGCCCATCTATACCAATCATTTGCATAACAATGCTCAGATGTTCTTTCGTGAAAAGGTGTCTCTAAGAGAGGTTTTTTGTATGATATTTTTGATGTATTCATTATTTTAAATCCTCTATTACTTTTTTTGCAGCATTAAGACCGTTGATACCTGTTAATCCTCCTCCAGGATGGGTTCCTGCACCACATAAATATAAACCATTTATAGGTGTAGAATATTGAGCTGATCCATAAAAAGGTCTCATCATTAATAATTGATCTATTTCTAAATCACCGTGATGCCAATGCCCTCCTGCTATATTAAACTTTTCTTCCATTTTATTGGGAGTGATGAGTTTTTGTTTTACTATTTTCATATCTGGAATAAATTTACTTAAAACTGAAACACATCTTTCAATTATTTCATTTTCTTGATGATTAGTATTAATTAAATACGGAACATAATAAACATTAGCTGATAAGGTTTTTTGATTAACGTAAAACTCAAGGCATGGATTTTCAGAATATTTGTTATATTTATTAGCATTAAATGCATGTTCTATGTACTTAATACCAGGAGCATAAATAAACTTTCCGTTCATTTTTTTATCAATATTATTAATGTTAATTTCATTTTCTAACTCTAATTCAAGCTTAGCAACATTTCCTTTATTTCTAAAATTTTTAGTTCTTCTAATAAAATCAGTATCTAGGATTTCTGCACCTAATAAATTTAAATAAGTTGTTTTAGGGTCAGCATTAGACATTACATATTTTGATTCAAAAACCTCACCATTTGTTAATTGAACGCCAGTGACAGAGTTATTTTGAGTTAATATTTTTTTAACTTCAGAGGATTTAATGATTTCAACAGTATTTTTATTACAGCAATCTTCTAACTGATTAATATATTCTGCAACTTCTATTTTGTTTAAATTAAAAATATTGTCATTGATAGCTTGTTTATAAAGTAAAGTTAATATTGAGCCTGGAGATCTTGGACCTAGGTTTGTTCCTAAAACAGCTTCATGGGATAATAGACCCATTAGATTATTGCTATTTAAATTATCTTCTAAGTCATCTGCGATATTTAAACCAATTACTCTTAATAGTTCACGCATATTTTTTTTACCTAATTTTCTAATTTTCCATCCCATAGAAATTAATTGAAATAAGTCAGCTCTTTTACCTGATTTAACTCTTGGTGGTTTTTGAAACATAAATGCACCAAGAGTTTTTGAAAAGAATTTGTAGTTATTGATAATTGACAAGAATTTCTTTTGATCATTTTCATCAGCATTTGTTTGAACAAAAGATAATTTGCCATTTTTATCTGACAAAATTGTATGATTTTGATTATCCTCTAGTGATATAATATTATTTGAATGATTAATATTATTAACATTAATCCCTAATTCTTTTTTAATGATTGGTGAGATACAGTTTATTGATTCTGCATATTCCGCTAATCCTCCAACGTTTTCGTTTTTTTCAATTACCAAAACTTTTTTTCCTTTTTTTGATAAGTATGAAGATGCAACTAATCCATTGTGACCTCCACCAATTATTATGACATCAAATTTTTTCATATGTAATGTGTTGATATTTTCATCTTTAAATCTTTTAATATTTCTCTTGCTGCATTAGCTCCAGGTGCACCCATAACACCTCCGCCAGGATGTGTGCTTGATCCGCACATATATAGATTTTTGATCGGTGTCTTATATTGAGCATAACCAGGTACTGGACGATTAAACATTAATTGGTCCATGGTTAGTTCACCTTGGAATATATTGCCTTCAGTTAAACCAACCTCAGCTTCTATTTCTTTAGGAGTTCTAATTTCTGCATGATTGATAATATCATTAAAGTTTGTGGAGTAATTGCCAATTCTATTCATTACATGTTTACCAAATTCAAGACGTTTCTCCTCAGTCCAACCTCCATTAGCTAAATTGTAGGGTACATATTGAATAAATACAGACATATAATGTTTTCCTTGTGGTGCCATAGTTGGATCATTGATGCTTGGAATGCACATATCAACATAAGGAAATTGTGACCACTTACCATCCTTCCAATCATCGTAAGCTCCTTCCATCTCTTCTATGTTTTGCGTTATATGCAGATCACCAGTGCCAGCAGGATCACCAACTGGAATACTCTTCCAAATAGGAAGATCATCAAGAGCAATATTTAATTTTCCTGATGAGCCTCTAATTTTAAAATTTTTAACAGCTTTATAAAAATCACTAGGTAATTCTTTTTCTTCTACAACTTTTAAAAAAGTTCTTTTTACATCAAGGTTAGAAACTATTTTATCTGCATAAATTTCATCACCATTCTCAAGAACAAGTCCGTAACTTTTGTTATTTTTGATAAGAATCTGACTTACTGGTGAACCAGCTTTTATTTCACCATTGTTTGATTTTAAAGATGACGCCATAGCTTTTGTAATCGAGCCCATTCCTCCTCTGGAATAACCCCAAGCTCCAACAGTCCCATCTACTTCTCCCATGTAATGATGTAATAATACATAAGCTGATCCAGGGGAATAAGGCCCAAGCGCTGTACCTATTATTGCAGATCCTGCTAAATGTACTTTTACTATATCTGATTCAAAATATTCTTCTAAATAATCTCTTACGCTCATTGTCCAAAATCTTATGGTGTCGTAAATTTCTTTTTCACCCAAACCACCAAGCTCATCTTTAGCTGCAAAGTATTTTGCAAATTCAAAAAGACCCATAATATCTTTTGGTTTAAAAGAAGTAGGGTCAGGAGGAGTCATTTTTAAAAGAGGTTTGATAATTTTGCACTGCCTCATTACATCTTTGCCAAACCTATCATAAGCTTCAGCATCTTTTTTTGAAAATTGAGCGATAGATCTGTAAGTTAAATCATGATCTTGATAATGTGCATAAAATCTACCATCATTAAGCATACTCGCACTACCTTCATAAGGTATAATTTGAAGCCCATGATTTGATAATTCTAAATCTCTAAATATCTCAGGTCTTAATAAGCTGCAAACATATGAGCAATTAGAATAAGTCCAACCTGGATGCAATTCTCTGCTAACAGCTGCGCCTCCAACATATTCATGTCGTTCCACAACAATGACTTTGAGACCCGCCTTAGCCAAATAACAAGCTGTGGTTAATCCATTATGACCACCACCAATTATAGCAACATCATATTTAGTTTTGTTCATTGTATTTTCTTATATTTCTTTGAATGAGCATTCAACCAAATTTCTTGTAAAATCAAGCTTTTTATGAAAAACTGTAATGAATTTATTAAATATGAAACAAAGAAATCTTAGATCAGAAAATAAGAAAAATAGTAATTTAAAATTAATTTCTTCAACAATTAAAAATTTATCAAAAAAAGGAATAAATGAATTAACTATGCATGATGTTTCGCAGGGAGCAGGCCTTTCCCAAGGTATAGTAAATTTTCATTTTAAAAGTAAGGAACTTTTATTAATAGAAACATTAAAGTATATTTCTAACGAGTATCTAGATTCATTTCAAAGAAGTATCGCAAAAAAAGGTAATGATCCAAGAAAAAAAATCATTGGAATTGTAGAAAATGATTTTAGTAAAAAAATTTGCACTAGAGAAAAAATTGCAGTGTGGTTTACTTTTTTTAGTGAAATTAAATATAAACCCGCTTATCATCAAATTTGTAAAGAACGAGATATGTATTACCAATCTTTAACTGAAAATATATTTGATGAACTTATAAAAAAAGAAAAAGTGAAATTATCTAAAAAAAATATTTCTAGAGGATTTCAAGCTTTGATTATGGGATTATGGTTGGATCAACTTGAAGATCCTGATACTTTTAACAGGATACAAGCAAAGAAAATATGTTTTGAGTTTATTAAATCTAATTTCCCCAAACAATTTAAGGGAATGTTTTAACAATGTATAGCGGCATGACACCAAAAGCTTTGGAATGGCAATTAAAGATAAAAAAATTTGTTAATGATGAATTAATTCCTTGGGAGGTGCATGCAGAAAAAAATGAAGGTGAGTTACCCAAGGAAATTGAAAAAAAACATCGGGAGATTGCTATTTCACTAGGTTTGCCGGGTATGGGTATTTCAAAAGAAAGCGGAGGCTTAGGATTAAATATGTTTGAACAGATGATAGTTTGGGAACAATTAGGCCGAGTTACAAATGCATTATGCTGGTGTTTTTCAGAAGCTCAAGATTGGATGGAAAATAATTTTACTGATTATCAAAAAGAAAATTATTTTAGACCACTTTTAAACGGTACTAAAAAAGAATGTTATGCGATTACAGAAAAAGGCGCAGGTTCAGATGTGGAAGGCTCAATTGAAACAACAGCAGAAAAAAAGGGAGATCAATATATTATTAATGGCGAAAAATGGTATGTTACAAGTGCAAATCTAGCTGATTTTTTCTTTTTACAGGCAAAAATTAAATCTGGTTCAAATGAGGGCAAGCATTCACTATTTATAATTGATAAGGATGAGAAAGGTATTGAGTTAATAGATAGCCCTAAGTTTAGTCATACATATGCTCATCATCATTCTATTTATAGGTTTGATAATGTTTCAATTTCAGAAAAAAACATAATTGGTAATGAAGGTATTGGCATGGATTATACGCATTCCTGGTTTAGGCATGAAAGACTAGGTATAGCTGCAAGATGCTGTGGGGCTGCTCAAAGATTAATTGATGAAGCAACAATTTTTGCAAAAGAAAGAGAATCTTTTGGTGATAAAATTTCAAACTATCAAGCTATACAATTCATGTTAGCAGATAGTGTAAATGAATTAGCTTCAACTAGATTGATGCTTTATGAGGTTTGTAAAGCTCATGATGCAAAACAAGATGTAAAAATTTTACATGGAAAATGTTCTATGATTAAATTACTTGCATCTGAAATGGCTAATAGAATTGCTGATCGTGCAGTGCAGATTTTTGGTGGAAGAGGATATATGAGAGAAAATGTTGCAGAGCGTTATTATAGAGAATTAAGAGTGGACCGTATTTGGGAAGGAACAAGTGAAATTCATAGAATTATTATTGCAAATTCTCTTTATAAAAGAGGTTTGAAATCTTTAATTGAATAAATAGGGAGCTGAAAAAAAATTATGATAGGTTATTGGAAAAAAGTTTATGCAAAAAATGATAATGTTAAAGCCTATACTTTATTATCACCCGCTCTAATTTTAATTATTTTGGCTATGGTTGTGCCAATGGCACTAATGTTGAGCTTTAGTATGTTTACTCAAGTTAACATGATGGAGATAGATTATACTTTTACATTTCAAAGATATATTGATTTCTTTCAAAAAAATTTGCTGGTCACACTTCTCATAAAGTCTATCAAAATATCATTTTTAGTAACTTTAATTACACTGATCACAGCATACCCAGTTTGTTATTACATCGCTTTTTATGTCAAAAAAAACAAAATGTTGTGGCTTGTTTTACTCACTTTGCCTTTTTGGACATCTTATTTACTAAGAGTATTCTCTTGGAAGATTATTCTTGGAACAAAAGGAGTTATAAACTCTTCATTGATCAACGCTGGAATTCTCAGCGAACCTCTTACATTTCTTATGTATTCAGAAACCGCGGTAGTTATTACGCTTACTCACGCATGGGCAGCATTTGCATTACTACCTTTATATGTTTCGTTAGAAAAAATTGACTTTTCGTTTATTGAAGCAGGAAGAGATCTTGGACTCTCTCGATTTGAAGTTTTTTGGAAAATTACATTTCCATTATCTTTACCTGGTGTAATAGGAGCGATATTAATCATATTCATTCCTACAGTAGGTGATTATGTCACTCCAGCCTTACTTGGAGGAACTGATGGTCGTATGCTTTCGAATATGATCCAGGCTTACTTTGGAAAAATAAATAATATTCCTCTTGGCGCAGCTTCAGCTACAATTATGTTAACAACTGTTATACTCATAACAATAATTGTGTCGAATGTAACAAAAAGACTTACACAAAGGTTAACTTAAAAATGAACGAAAAAAATAATACATTACTGATTTATACCCTTCTTTATTTTGTATTTCTTTATGTGCCAGTTTTATTCTTACCTATATTTAGTTTTAACGATGCAAATTATATGTCATTCCCTCTCGCTGGATTTACAACGGAGCACTATGAAGAGATGTGGTCAAAAAGAAATCTACATAAGGCTCTATGGGCAAGTATAAAAGTAGGAGTTGTTGCGAGTGTCATTAGTACAACAATTGCACTATTTGCAGCAAAGGCATTTGCTCGATATAAATTTAGAGGGGAAAAGATTTCTTATGGAGGTATTATGATGCCATTTTTGATACCTGAAATTATCTTGGCTGTAGCTATACTGATAATTTGGATCAATCTTGGATTTAAATTAGGGCTAGTCCCAGTAACAATTGGCCATACTTTATTTTGTACACCTTTTGCAATGTTAATACTTATAGCCCGTATTGAAGGTTTTGATTTTTCACTTGAAGAGGCCTCTAGGGATTTAGGAGAGAATGCTTGGGGAACATTTTTTAGAGTTTCTTTTCCATTGTATTTACCTGGAATAGTTGCAGCTCTTCTTCTTAGTTTCATAATTTCTTTTGATGAATTTATTCTTGCATTTTTTTTAACTGGAAGTGACGCAACGTTACCTATGTATATGTGGGGTCAAATGAGATTTGTTCAGAAGTTACCTCATGTACTGGCTTTAGGAGCAGTAATTATTGTTTTTACTACGTTTATTGTTTTGTTAGCATTCTGGTTAAGAAATGTTGGACAAGGTAAAGCAAAGAAAGATATAGCTTTAAAATTATAAAAAATTATGAGCAATTCATTTATACAAATCAATAATATTTCAAAACATTTTAAAGATGTAAAGGCAGTTGATGATGTTTCATTTGAGATTAAAGAAGGTGAATTTTTTTCACTTTTAGGACCTTCTGGATGTGGAAAAACAACATTGTTGAGGTTATTGGCAGGATTTGAATATCCAACTTCTGGAAATCTATTAATTGATGGGATAGATATTACTGCATTACCTCCAGACAAAAGACCTACAAATATGGTTTTTCAAAACTATGCAATTTTTCCTCATCTTAATGTTGAAAAAAATATTAAATTTGGACTAAGAAAACTTGGCTTAAGTCATGATGAGATAGGTAATAGAGTTAAAGATGTTCTTAAATTAGTAAAGCTTGAGGGCTATGAAGAAAGGTTTAGCAATCAACTATCTGGTGGTCAAAGACAGCGTGTTGCTCTTGCTAGAGCTTTAGTAAGGCAACCAAAAGTTCTATTATTAGATGAACCTCTAGGTGCTTTAGATAAAAAACTAAGAGATGAAATGCAATTAGAATTAAGAACTCTTCAAAAAAATATTGGAATTACTTTTGTATTTGTCACTCATGATCAACAAGAAGCCATAAGTATGTCAGACAGAGTTGCAGTTATGAATGATGGAAAAATTCAACAATTATCAGCACCCAACGAACTTTATAAGAATCCAAAAAATATATTTGTAAGTGATTTTATAGGTGAAACAAATTTTCTTAAAGCTGAGACTAAATCAAGTGATGGAGGATTCATCAATGTTTCAATCGAAGAATTGGGAGAATTTAAAATTAAAAATAATTTAAATATCGCAGCAAATTCTTCTGATGTTGTTTGTAGTGTTCGCCCAGAATCTATGATGATTTCAAACGTGAAATCCGATTGGGATATTTGTCTTGATGCTAAGATTAGACAGACTTCATATTTAGGAGAAATGACTAGATTTTACGTTGAAGTTAAAGGAATAGATAAGACTATCACTGTTTCTTCACAACATTTTGACAACCAATCTTTTGAAAATAACGAGTGTTTTATAAGTATTAGTTTAGAAGATATTTCTTTATTGAATAAAAAATAGCCAGTCCTCAAAAAGAGAACAGGCTATTTAGATATTGAACTAAACTTTGATCAACCGCCAGCAACCATTTCAGCCCATTGAGCTTCCATGTAATCAGTTACTTCATCTGAAGGCATCACAGAGAACATTCCATTTGAAAGGTGTTCTGCAGGATTAGATGCTACTCCACGTTCAGCTAATTCATCAGCAGTAATTGTGCTAAAGCCTTTCATGTTTGAATGACCATAACCCCACTCACTTAGTAAGTAAGCAGAAGTTTCAGCACTCGTAGCTCCATTAATCATTGCATATGCTTTATCAAGGTTTGCACCTTTAACAATGGCAAGCCCACAAGCCCACGTCATTGTTCCATTAGCAGGTTGCATCATTTTTGCTCCCGCATTCCATGCAATTTCGTTCCAACCAAGAGCTACATCTATTTCTTCGTTACCTAGCGCCTCTACCATTGAGGAAGTGTCTCCGAAGAATGCACGTATTTGTCCGTTATCTCTCATTTCACGAAACTTATTGATACCTTTATCAATAGCAGCTTTAGTTAATTGATCTTTTTCTCTGATATCAATTCCAAGATGATGCATCATTAAAAATAATGAGTCAGCAGCTGAGTCTAATATACCAACTTTACCTTTTACTCTTGGATCTTCCATTAGATCAAAACTTTCATTGTCAGCATTCATCCATGGAATTCGATCAGCCATGTAAAATAAAGTTGTATCACCCCAATCGATAGGTGCAAAATAGTTTTGACCATCAACAATACCGCTTGGCAGGTCTCTGACTTCAGGGAACATATCATCCCAATTATCTATACGAGAAGTGTCTAATGGTTCAAGCACTCCAGCTCTTACCCATCGAGCTATTTCACCTTGGCATGGCCAAGCTAAATCCACTTCAAAACCAGCTTTTAATTTTTGTAATCCTTCTTCAGCATCACCAAATGTTGCGTATTCTGGTGATCCATGTTCTTCTACATAAGATCCAAATAGTCCATCATCATCATATCCACCCCATAGAAAAACACTTCCAGGCTCATCAGCAAAAACCTTTGATGTGGTAAATAATCCGGTTATAAAAACCATCAATATTGCCACACCTAAAGTTTTTACTAAATAATTTTTAGTTTCATAGTATTTAGGCATTTTACCCCCAATAAAAATTAATTAATTAATTAATTGCTACATGAACAATAATTTGAGAAAATTTCAATAAAAAATAGCAATTTTTATAAATTAGGTTTTAATTTATTATTTTGAAACCATGGTTCTATCTGCTCTAATTGATAGCCTGCTTGGAAAACGGGTATATCATCATAAGGCTTTCCAACTATTTGTACCCCAGTAGGCACGCCATTACTAGCTATTCCTGAAGGGATTGATAATACTGGTAATCGACAGAGTATATTAAAAGGATAACACAAAGTCCATCCAAGATCGGGTGAATTTATTTCTTTTCCATTAATTACTATTTTATCTTTAAACAGATTAATATCTGCCCTAACGGCAGGTATTGATAATGTAGGACAAATAAATGCATCGTATTTGTGTATTATAGGTCCAAATTCTTCATACATTTTACCAGCTATTTTATTGCATTCATATAATGTCATGCCTAAATCAACACCCATACTAGGATGATTAATTTTTTTTCTTTCAACTAATGCTTTGTTAATAATTCTAGCAGTCAAGCCAACATCTCTTGCATAATCTGTCAGCTCCTCTTCATGCTCAGGTATTAATTCTGCAATAAAATTAGCAAAAAGATGGGCATAATAATTATAACAAGTATCCTCAAGTTCTTTTTTGTTCCAGTTTATTTTAACTTCTTCAACTTTTGCACCTAATTCTTTTAATTTATTAATTATATCGAGTGTATTTTTTTCTACCTCTTTATCAATTTCAAAAAAACCAAGATTCATTGAATAAGCTATTTTCCAATTTTTAATATTATCAAATTTATTAGGGATATTTAATTTGGGTTTTAAACTAGTAATATCTTTAGGATGTGGTCCTGACATTACATTTTGCATTAGAGCACAATCTTTTACTGTTCTTGCCATTGGACCAACTACACAATATTGATCATGATTAAAAGGAGCTGCCTGAGGATTTCGACCATGAGGAGGTTTAAATCCAACTAGACCACAGGCAGAAGCAGGTATTCTTATTGAACCTCCAATATCAGAACCAGTTGCGAGAGTTGAACATCCAGCAGCTAGAGATGCACCTGAACCTCCTGATGAACCTCCAGGTGTATATTCCAAATTCCATGGATTTCTTGTAACGCCCCACAATTTCGAATGAGTGAATGAGGTAGTGGAAAATTCAGGCGTAGTTGTTCTGCAATGAATAACTGCTCCAGAATTAATAATTCTTTCAACATCAACCATAGTTTTTTTTGCTATGCGATCTTTTAATATCAAAGAACCATTAGTATTTGGCTGACCTTCGATATCCTCTTCATCTTTGATAGCAACAGGTATACCTTCTAGAGGGAGTGTTTTGGAGTTTGTAAAATATTTTTGTTCTGATTTTTTTGCATATTCAATCGCTTTTTCATAAAAAGTAAAGTTATGAGCATTTATTTTAGGATTAATCTTTTGCGATCTTTCAATTACAGAATTTACTAGTTCTACAGGAGATAATGACTTATTTTTAAATTTTTTAATTGCTTCAACAGCTGATATATAATGTAGATCCATAGATATTGCTTTAATTTAATTAAATAGACATTCAATTATTTTTTTCATATAAATTTATATGACTTTTAAAAATAGCAAAGTTTTAATTGCTACAGCTGATGAATTTAATTCTTTTAAAGAAAAAAATCCTGAAATTAAATATATAGATGCTATTTTAAGTGACTTATCAGGTGTTATTAGAGGTAAAAGATTGCCAATTAACGATGCTGAAAAACTATTTAAGTCAGGAATTCAATTTTGTTATTCAACATTTTTACTAGATGTAACTGGTTATTGTCCTGATGCCGCAGGGAGAGGTTTTACTGATGGAGATCCAGATGCAACTTATTTTCCTGTGGCTGGCACTTTAAAAAAAATGCCATGGCATAAAGATTCTTTGGGGCAAGTTTTAATTACAATTCAAGATGACTCACGTTACAGCTCTATAATAGATCCAAGAAATGTACTAGCTAGAGTTTTAGAAAGAATTGAAGATTTAAATTTACATTTTAAAGTTGCTTTTGAATTGGAATTTTATCTTTTTAAAAAAAGAAAAAATATTTCTGAAAAACCAGAACCGGCAATATCAAATGAAACTAATAAACAAAGTGAAGGAACTCAAGTTTATGGAATGCGAGAATTAGATGAATTTTATGATTTTTTAGAAGATGTTAATGAATTTTGCAAAATACAAAATATTCCTGCATCTACAGCTTCATCTGAATTTGCTCCTGGACAATTTGAAATAAATTTAAATCATACAAATGATATTCTTAAAGCAGCAGATGAATCAGCATTACTAAGAAGAGTGATAAAAGAAACTGCAATTAAGCATGATTATGAAGCAAGTTTTATTTCTAAACCATTTATTGAACAAACAGGTAGTGGCATGCATGTTCATATAAGTTTATTTAATGAAAAAAATCAAAATATTTTTTCTGGAGCTGAAGAAGAGGGAACTGAACAATTACATTACGCAATCGGTGGTTTACAACAAACATTATATGATAATTTTTTGATTTTTGCTTCTAATGTAAATTCCTATAGGCGTTTTGAGCCTGATCAATTTGTTCCTGTTAACAATTCATGGGGACCAAATAATAGATCAGTGGCTTTTAGAATACCAAGAAGTGATGAAAAATCTAAAAGGATTGAACATAGAGTTGCAGGAGCTGAAGCTAATTCTTATTTAGTTCTTTCTGCTATTTTATCTGGGATTCATTATGGTCTTATTAATAAAATATCTCCTACAAAATTTAGGATTGATAATGCTTGTACTGACCCAGATCCTAATATGCCCAAATCTATTGAAAAAGCTATTCAATTATTTGAAGACTCAAAATTTTGTATTGATTATTATTCAAAAGAATATGTGACAATGTATTCTGATTTAAAAAGAAAAGAAATTGAATCTTTTCGTTCTGAAATTTCTGATATTGAATATAAGTGGTATCTTAATCTTTAATTTTACCATCCAGTGTTAATATTTCATGATATAAATCAGTTCTTCTATCTCTAAAAAGTCCCCAATTTCTTCTAAATAAATGATCTTCTTCAGTATTAATTTCAGCAACAATTATTTCTTCTTTATCCTTTGATGCCTCTTCTAATATCTTACCTGATCTATCACATATAAAAGATCTACCATAAAAACCATTTGTTTGACCTTTAACTGATTCTGAACCAATTCTATTTGAAGCAACAACAGGAATTATATTTGCAGCGGCATGACCTTGCATCACTCTTTGCCAAGCTCCAGAGCTATCATAATCACTCATTAATTCATCACCTATAGCTGTCGGATAGAACAAAACTTCTGCTCCTTTTAAAGCCATTATTCTCGCCACTTCAGGAAACCATTGATCCCAACAAATACCTATACCAATTTTACCATAAGCTGTTTCCCAAACTTTAAAACCAGTATTACCAGGATTAAAATAATATTTTTCTAAATAACCTGCTCCATCAGGAATGTGTGATTTTCTATATTTGCCAAGAATTCTTCCATCAGCGTCAATCACTGCTATCGAATTAAAATATGCATTGTTATCTTTTTCAAAAAAGCTAATTGGAAGAACAACTTGATATTTTTTTGCGATTTCGCTCATTTTATTTAATAAGCTATTATTTTCAAAAGTTTGGGCTAATTTAAAAATTTCTTCATCATACTGTATGCAAAAATAAGGAGTTTGAAATAATTCTTGTAATAAGATTATATTTGCACCTTCTTTCGCAGCTTTTTCGATTAAATGGATAGATTTTTTTATATTATTTTCAATTTTCCAATCACAACTCATTTGAGTCGCAGCTACTTTAATCTTCATTTTTTAATCTCTTTTTTTCTTCTAAATAGTTATTTAAACTTATAATTTTTTTACTTGCATTTGTTTGAAAAAATGCTGGTATTAGAGAGTGAATAAAAGCCATTATTGAAGCTTTTAATAAATCAAATGATATTTTTTGAGCTACATACATATGTTGTAAATATGTTTCGTTTGCATCTGTACAGTGTTTCTTTGATTTTTTAAACAAATTCATTTCTAAATGCTTAATGGTTGTTGTTGGGTTATGCAATGAATATTTCCACCACCAAGAGAAATATCTATTCCATTAATTGCTATAACTTTTCTGTTAGGAAAAACTGATTGAATAATATTTTGAGCATTTTTATCATATTTTTCATCATCAAAAATAGGCATTACTATTCCATTATTTACAATATAAAAATTTATATAAGAGCTTGGCTCATCATCATTAGGTATGAGCCTTTTATAAGACATTTCAATTTCTATAATTTCTAATGGATGTTCTTTTGCATCCCGAGATGTTTTTAATATTTCTAAATTTTCATTTATCTTTTCATAAAAAGGATCTTGTTTATCATGACAGGATAAGGCTAGAACTTTTGATTGATCAACAAAACACGCAATATTATCAATGTGCCCATCAGTCCCTTCATCAGTCCCATTTTTTAGCCAGATAATTTTTTTAATATTTAAATATTTTTTTATATTATCTTCTATTTCTTCTCTAGTTAATCCAGGGTTTCTGTTTTTATTCAATAAGCATTGTTCAGTTGTGATCAATGTACCCTCACCATCTACGTGAATTGATCCTCCTTCAAGTACCATAGATGATTTAAAATATGTTGCAGAACTTTTATCGATCATGAATTTAGCAATTTTGTTATCAGAGTCATGTGGAGAAAATTTTCCCCATCCATTAAATTCCCAATCAACACCTCCTAATTTTTTTTGATCATTGATTAGAAATGTAGCCCCAGAATCTCTTGCCCAACAATCATCATTTTTAAACTCATAAATTTTTATAGAATTATCAAGAAGTTTTTTTGCAGTTTCTATATCTTTAGGGTGGACAATCATGTTTACTTTTTCAAAATTTGATATTGCTTTGGCAACTTCGGCCCATTTGTGTCTTCCTTTTTCAAAATCAAAATGAGACCAGCTTTCAATTTCTGTATATGAATTTTTATTTTCAAATTCATGAGGCCATTGCATCCAACAACATTCATGAGGATACCATTCTGGAGGCATAAAAAAATTAAATTTTTGAGGATATGACATTCAATAAGTTACGTTACAGTTTTTAGATTTTGTAAATGAGTAATCATCTTTGTACCTTTTTTATTTGGTAAAACATTAATTTTTATCCATATATTTATAATAAGCTAAGACTAATTTTAAGTAAAATAATCTTAGTTTTGGAAAAGGGAATTTGCTTGGTAAACCTTTGTAAAGTTTTGATATATTCAAATTCTTACTGTTCGATACTATTAATTTTGCAAGTTCATTACCTGACCAAGGAGCTGTGTTCACTCCGTTTGCTTGATAGCCAAAACTATAATATATTTCATCATCTTCGATTTTACCTATTGAGGGTGAAAATTTAGTTGTTATTGCAATAAGACCTCTCCAATGAAAATCAATATTAACATTATTCCAGTTAGGGAAAACCTTTTTCATTTGAAGTTCCATATTTTTAGATTTTTCTAATGAAGATTTTTCACTACCAACCAAATCACCTCTTGCTCCAAATAGAAATCTATTATCTTTTAATAACCTATAATAAAAAAGAAGATTTCTTATGTTTAAAACTGGATTATTTGTAATAAAATTATGAGATTTAATTTCTTCAGTAGTAAGCGGTCTTGTAATAATAATATTTGATATTACTGGCAAAATCATATTATTAAGTTTTGGAAAGATATCATCTTTATAGAAACCATTAGTTGCCATAACAACTTTATTTGCTTTTATAATACTACCATTTGAAATTATTATAAATTTACCTTTAGATTTTTCAATTTTTATAACTTTACTTTTTTGAAAAATTTTAACTCCAGCATTCTTAGCTGCATTTGCAATACCTAATAAAAATTTTAATGGGTTAATTGCAAAACCAGGTTTATATGACATTGCTCCATACTGCTCAATACCTCCGTGACCTACTTCATTAAATTCTTCTTTCGAAAAAAACTTTTGTTTCAATTCCAAATTCTTTTTTATATGTTTCAGCTGCTTTTTTTATCTCATCAAAATAATTTGGATGTGGAGCTACTTCATAGTTACTATCACCTGTTAAATCACAATCTATATTATATTCCTTAATTGTATTTTTTGTAAATTTTGAACCTTCAATAGTATTTTGAAAAAACTTTTTCGTTTCATCTTTTCCATATTTGTTAAACATTTTTTTAACAGACATTTTTGCTGGTGGGATACAGCAGAATCCAGCATTTCTTCCTGAAGAACCCCAACCAATATGACCTGCTTCAAGTAATATTACATCCTCATTATATTTCTTCGCTAATGATAATGCACATGACAATCCAGTATAACCACCACCTATTACAACCACATTTGCATTCATATCTTGATCTAGTGTTTTATATTTATTTTTTGTATCAATTGTGGATTCCCAATAACTATTTACTGGTTTTTCAAAATTATAAATATCATTGTGATATAAGTTAGACATAAGTTAGTATAAATTTCATTGAATGCTTATTCAATCAATATTATATGATACATATGAATAATGCTGATCTAAAAAATTTAATTCATAAGCAAAAACTTAATTTTTCTCTCGATCAGGAATTTTATGTAAATCAAGATATCTTTGATTTAGATATTAAAAATATTTTTTCTAAACAATGGGTTTTTGTAGGACATATTTCAAGAATACCAAACCATGGTGATTATTTTCTTTTTAATATTGGCAAAGAATCAATAATTATTGTTCGTGATAATGATAATTCAGTACATGCTCACTACAATGTATGTCGTCATCGTGGTTCTAAAATCTGCTTAGATAATGAAGGTAATTCAAAAACTCTAATTTGCCCTTATCATGCTTGGACATACAATTTAGATGGATCTTTAAAGGGGGCCAGACTAATGGATAAAGATTTTAACAAAAATGATTGGAATTTGCATAAATGCAATTCAAAAATATTTGAGGGTTTAATATTCATTAATTTATCTGAAAAGCCAAATGATTTTGAAGAATTTATTTCTCCTACAAAAAAATTTATAGAATTTCATGATTTATCTAATGCAAAGATAGCACATAGACAATATTATCCTACAAATGGAAATTGGAAACTTACACTCGATAATTTCCATGAATGTTATCATTGTCATCCATCACACCCAGAATACTGTCAAGTTCATGACAAAGATTATATCTTAGCATATGGGGCAGGAAGCAATACAGGTCCTTCTTCTGAAAAATTTAATAAAATATTATCAGAATGGAATAAGAGAGTAAAAAAAATGGGTCATATTACAGGAGAATATTTTGAAACAGAATTTAACGATTATTCAAGAAGTGCTGAAAGAACACCATTAAAAGAAGGAATGTTTACAGAGACAAAATCTGGAAAACCAGTTTCTATTTTAATGGGAAAATTTAAAGAATATGATTGTGGATATACATCTGTTGGAACATCACCTTTTAATAGCCTTCTGATGTGTAATGATTTTGCTACCTTATTTACATTTATACCAGTTTCACCTTTATTAACTCAAGTTGAATTAATGTGGTTGGTTCACAAAGATGCTGAAGAAGACAAAGATTACAATATTGAAGAAATGAAGTGGATGTGGGATGTTACTACTATTGCTGATAAAAGAATAATAGAAGATAATCAAAAAGGAGTGCTTTCTGATAAATATATACCAGGACCTCTATCTCAAATGGAAAAAGGATTAGTAAAATTTAAATCATGGTATTTGAAGCATCTGGAAAATAGTATAAGCTAAACATTAAGTAGTAGATATTCTCTCTCCCAAGAACTTATAACCTTTAAATATGCTTGATTTTCAACTCTTCTTATTGCCGCAATTGTTCTAATAAATTTTTGATTAAACACTTCATTAATTTGTTCATTATTTTCAAAAATTGAAATTGCTTCTTCAACATTTTTAGGTAGCGTACTTTTATCTTTACCAAATACACTTTTTTTTGTTTCAGCAGTTGGTTTTAGTTTATTTTTAATACCCAAATAGCCAGCAGCTAAATTAGCTGCAAACACGAGATAGGGATTAGTATCCGCTCCAGATATTCTGTTTTCAATCCTCATACTATGTTCTTCATTTGATGGAATTCTAAAACCACAGGATCTATTTCCTAAACCCCAATTAGTATTTTTAGGAGCATCCCAAGTAGCATATAATCTTCTATATGAATTAATATTAGGCGCATGTATAGGCATAAGTATCGGTGTATAAGTCTGAAGTCCGCCTATATAATTTTTCATTAAATTAGATATTGTATTTGTTTTACTGAAGAAAACATTCTTTTTATTTTTTTTCCTAACTAAGGATTGATGTAAATGTAAAGAACTACCAGGTTGATTTTCCATAGGCTTAGCCATAAATGTTGCATATAGTTTATGTTTTATAGCTGCTTGTCTTAAAGTTCTTTTAAATAAAAAAACTTGATCGGCTAACTCTAATGGATCACCATGTTGAAAATTAATTTCCATTTGAGCTGAGCCACTTTCATGATTTATAGTATCTATTTCGATATCTTGTTGTTCACAAAAATTATAAACATCTTCAAATAAATTATCAAATTCATTAACTGCATCAATTCCAAACGCTTGCTTGCCTGTTTCTTCCCTACCAGATTGTCCGACAGGAACCTCAAGAGGATAATCGGAGTCAGGATTAGGCTTAACCAAATAAAACTCAACTTCTGGTGATACAATAGGTTCATAACCTAAATCATCAAACAGTTTTAAAATTTTCTTAAGAACAGATCTGCTTGAATTAATAACGTTTGTTCCATTTAGGTTAATAGCATCACAAATTACTTGAGCAGTAGGATCTTCGTACCAAGGTACATTTCTAATAGTATTAAAATCAGGTCTTAAAATTACATCAATATCTGTTGGATTATAAACATCCATAGGAAGTTCTTCATCTTCTGTAGCATAACCTCCTGATATTGTTTGGATAAAAACAGATTGTGGGAGTCTATGACTGTCGTTATCTAAACCTTTAATAAATTTTTTAGTAGGTAAAATTTTGCCCCTAGCTATTCCACCTAAATCTGGAACTAGACACTCAACTTCAGTAATAGAGTTATCTTTTAGCCATTTTTTAAATTTTTCTTTCATATGGATTAATAATTGGACTTATTCTTGTTTAGAGAAATAAATTAGATAAAGACATATATATTCTTTATGTTTAACAAAAATAAAACCTATGAACAACATGATAATGAAAAAATAAGTTTTTATAGGAGTTCTGTATTAGATTTAAACTCAAAAGAACATTTAACTTCGGATATTGATATAGATGTTTGTGTCATTGGTGGAGGTTTAACTGGAATATCAACTGCATTAAATCTAAGCAAAAAAGGATACTCAATTGTTTTATGCGAAGCTAGAAAAATAGGTTGGGGTGCGTCTGGAAGAAATGGTGGTCAACTAGGCATTGGGATGAGAAAAGACCAGTATACTATTGAGAAAAAGTTTGGGTTAACTCATGCAAAAGAGCTATGGAACATGGGATTAGAGTCTGTTGAAGAAGTAAAAACCTTAATCAATAAAAATAGAATTGATTGCCATCTTGTAAATGGAGTGATGTCTGCAGCATGTTTTAAAAAAGATTTAGAAGATTATCAATTTGAAATAGATCATATGTCAAAAAATTATCAATTTGAAGGATATAAATTTTTTAATAAAAGTGAAATCATGGATGAAATAAGTTCAGATATTTACTTATCTGGTATGTTAAATACAGGAAGTTATCACTTGAATCCTCTAAAATTAACAATAGGTTTAGCTAAATTAATACAAAAAAATAATGTAAGTATATTTGAAAATACTCCTGTTTTAAAAATTGTAGAAAAAAATGACAAGATTAATGTTTATACAAAAGATGCTTTAATAAAAGCAAGTAAAGTCGTAGTTGCCTGTAATGGTTACTTAGATAATCTTTTAGGAAGTAATAAAAATAAATTTATTCCAATAAATAACTATATTATTGCCACAGAACCTTTAGGAGAAAAAAAAGCAAAAGAGATAATTAGAAACAATTATGCGGTTTGTGATACTCGTTTCATAATAGATTATTATAGATTTTCAGAAGATTGGAGAATGATATTTGGAGGAGGTGAAACCTTAACTTCAAAGTTTGTTAAAAATTCTAATAATTTTGTAAAAAAACGAATGTTTAAAGTTTTTCCACAACTTAAAAAATATAAAATAGATTATTCATGGGGTGGCACTTTAGCAATAACTGTAAATAGACTTCCTTATTTTGGTACATCGATGAATGATAAATTATTATATGCTTTTGGATATTCTGGACATGGATTAGCTTTAAGTATTTTAGCTGGTAAGTTAATTGCAGAAAAAATAAATGGTGAGAGTGATAGATTTAAATTTTTTAGTGACATTAATCATTTATCTATTCCCTTTAGAGGTTTATTAAGAAGACCTATCTATTCTAGTGCAATCTTATATTATAAGTTTAGAGATTTCTTGAATAGTTAAATTAATTATTGAATAATTTTTTATCTTTATATGTTGCTCTTTTTAGACGATCATTAATTGTTTTACCCAGTCCAACTTCAGGAATGGGCGCAACAGCAATAGAAGCACAATCTGTTTTGTCTAAAATATTAAGATAATGATAAAAATTGTGACTTGCCTCAATCAAATCTTCATCTTTGCTAAGATTCATATTTTTAATATTTGAATTTAGTTTATTTTTTCCATAATTTAATAAAGTTTCATTCTCTTTAACATAATCAACATTGATTCTTATTGGCTTAACAGGTGAGTAGTGTTTTTTTTGATTTCCTGGAGATATTTTAGAACCGTTTATATTAATAATATAGTGAGAAAATTTATTTTTTATTTCTTCTATTGTTAGGCTACCTAATCTTAAAATTTTACACCCGTCGCTAGTAGTTTGTATTACTGTGGACTCTAAACCTAATACTGATGCACCACCATCAATATAAAATATTTTTTTTAGATTATCATCTAAATCTTTTATAGAAGTAGTAGACGTTCTTGTTGCTATATTTGCACTAGGAGCTGCTAAAGGAAAATCTAAAATTGATAAAAGATTTAAAGCTATTTTATTATTAGGAATTCTACAACCTACAAGTTTTTGATTGTTTGAAACTAAATGTGAGATTTGAGAACTTTGCTTTTTCTCTAAAATTAAAGTTAAAGGTCCAGGCCAAAAAACACTTGCTAACTCATAGTCTTTTTCTTTTAGTATAAAATCTTTTTCTATTTGATTTAAATTAGCAAAATGACATATTAGGGGATTGCTTATTGGTCTTTCTTTTATTTCATATATCAATTCAATTGCTTGTAAGTTATTTGCATTAGCACCAATTCCATACACAGTTTCTGTGGGAAAAATAACAAGTTGACCATTAAAAAGTCTTTTTTTTGCTTCATCTATAGTTTTTTGATGCATATTTGTCTAAAATTTGTTTCATATAGTATTAAAATTGTTATTATCGCATTAATATTCTATCATGGGAAAAGTCATAGCATTTTCTAATCAAAAAGGGGGGTCGGGAAAATCAACCCTCTCTGCTAATATTGCAGTTTTATGGAGTAATAGTGGATATAAAGTTGCAGTAATTGACGCAGATGCTCAAAAAAGCTTAACCTATTGGCTATCAGAAAGAACAAAATATTATGGTGCTGATGACATTGGTATAGATTCATATAATTTTGACATAAGAAGTATTGCAGAAGAAATTAAAAAAATTAAAAGAAAATATGATTTTATAATTATAGATAGCCCTCCCTCTATTACATTTGAGACTATTCAAATTATAAAAGTATCTAATGGTATATTTGTACCCGTTCAACCAAGTCCATTGGATCTTATGGCCACTTTACCTTTTCTGCAAATAGCAAGAGATGAAAGAAAAAAACCATTGATTATTTTAAATAGAGTTATGCCAAGAGCTAGACTTACAGATGCTATGATATTAAGATTGAGATATTCTGGGGCAAAAATTGCTAGATCAAGGGTTTCGAGTAAAGTTATTTTTGCTGAAACATTTGCTGTTGGAAGGGGTGTTATAGATATTAACGTTACCTCTGACGCTTCGAAAGAGATTATTAATGTTGGAAATGAGATTTTAAGAAATCTCTAGAATAATGAATAATACAACGTCAGTTATTCTTGCAGCAGGTAAAAGTACAAGATTTATTTCAAAAAAATCAAAACTTGTACATGAATTAGCAGGACTTCCTGTTATTTCTCATGTTTACAATACTGCTAAAAAAATTTCTGGTAAAAATATCATTGTTGTATGCAATAGTCAAAATTACTATGAAATAAAGACTCTAATTAAAGGTTGTAAGTTTGTAATACAAAAAAACCAAAAAGGCACAGCAGATGCAATTGAAAAAGCAAGAAACTATATTAAAACTGAAAATTTTATTGTTTTATTTGGTGATGTACCTTTAGTAAATAGTAATTCATTAAAAAAATTATCAAGAAATTTTAAAAATAATAAAATTGCAAGTATGATTTTATTTAATTCATCAAATCCTAAAGGTTATGGAAGAGTAATACTTAATAATAAAAAAGTGGAAAAAGTAGTTGAAGAAATAAATACTAGTAATTCTGAAAAGTTAATAAAGTTATGTAACTCAGGTATTATGATGGTTAATAAAACTATTTTTTTTAAAAATATAAAGTTTATTAAATATCATAAAGAGAAAAAAGAGAGATTTTTACCCGACATTTTTAATATTTATTTTACAAAGAATATTCCATTTTCATTTGTGGTATCTTCTGAGGATGAAATGAGTGGAATCAATAATTTATTTGATTATAACAAAGTCGAAAATCTTTTGCAGAGAAAATTAGTAAATAAATTTTTAAATAATGGTGTTTTAATTAAAAATCCAGAAACAAGTTATTTTAGCATAGATACTAAAATAGGTAAAAATGTTATCATTGAAGAAAATGTTAAAGTAAGAAAAAAACGTGATTATTAAATCAGGTAGTCTAATTAAAAATTTTTCTGACCTAGAAGGTGTAGTTATAAAAGAAAACTGTTCAATTGGTCCACATGCTCGAATAAGACCTGATTCAAAAATTAATCAAAATTGTAAAATTGGTAATTATGTTGAAATTAAAAATTCCAGTATTGGTAACAATACATCTATTAGTCATCTTGCATATGTTGGTGATACTAAAATTGGAAATAAAGTAAATATTGGAGCCGGATGTATTACTTGCAATTATGATGGTGTAAAAAAAAATAAGACAATTATTGGTAATAAAGCTTTTATTGGATCTAACACCTCTTTAATAGCTCCCGTAAAAATTGGAAATAATGTAAAAATTGCTGCTGGGAGTGTTATAAATAAGGATATTCCTAGTAATAAACTAGCAATTAGACGCCCTAATCTTAAAATTTACTAAATTCTTAACTCTACAAGTTACATTAATCTTGTTTACAGATTCTATTAAGTTTAATAGCCTAAATTAATATGAAAGAACAATGGTCACCAAATTCCTGGCGCTTAAAGCCTGCTAAACATCTTCCTATTTATAAGGATGAGGATGTTTTAAATAATGCTTTAGATAAAATTAAAAAATTTCCTCCATTAGTTTTTGCTGGTGAAGCGAGATCTCTTAAATCAAGACTCTCCGATGTTTCAAAAGGAAAAGCTTTTCTATTGCAAGGAGGCGATTGTGCTGAAAGTTTTGCAGATTTTCATCCTGATAATATCAAAAATACTTTCAAAGTTATTCTTCAAATGGCTGTAGTATTAACTTTTGGAGCTTCATGTCCTATCGTAAAAGTAGGTAGGATAGCTGGTCAATTTGCTAAACCTAGATCATCTGACAAAGAGACAATAAATGGAGTTGAGCTTGAGTCATACAAAGGCGATATAATAAATGGAATTAATTTTACAAAAGTTGATAGATCTCCTGATCCTGCTAGACTGATTCAAGCATATAATCAATCTGCATCTACTTTAAATTTATTAAGAGCTTTTTCTCAAGGAGGTTATGCGAATTTAAATAAAATTCATCAATGGAATTTAAACTTTGTTGAGGAAGAAAAAGCAAATAAATTTTCAGAAATTGCTGATAGAATTGATGAATGTTTAGCTTTTATGAAAGCTTGTGGAATTAATGATAATAATGTTAGACAAATTAATGAAACAGAGTTTTTTACTAGTCATGAAGCTCTTTTATTAGAATATGAAGAAGCTTTGACTAGAATAGATAGTACATCAGGAAAATGGTACGATGTTTCCGCTCATATGTTGTGGGTAGGTGATAGAACTCGCCAATTAGATGGTGCACATATAGAGTTTGTAAGAGGTATTGAAAATCCTATAGGAATTAAGATTGGTCCAACTACAGATGAAAATGAACTTCTTAAAATCATTGATTATGTAAATCCAGATAATGAAGGTGGTAAAATTACTTTAATTTGTCGTATGGGTGCCGATAAAATAGATAATCATCTTCCTAAAATCGTTAAAAAAATAAAAAGTGAAGGAAGGGCAGTAATTTGGGCTTGTGATCCTATGCATGGCAACACTATTAAATCCAATACTGGATATAAGACTAGACCTGTAAGTAATATTTTTTCTGAAATTCAAAAATTTTTTGCAATTCACAGATCTTTAGGATCATACCCAGGTGGGATTCACTTGGAAATGACAGGGTCTGATGTTACAGAATGTATGGGTGGTTTGCAGCAAATCACCGATGAAGATTTAAAAAATAGATATCATACCTTTTGTGATCCAAGATTAAATGCATCACAATCTATTGAAATAGCATTTTTAATTTCTGAATATTTAAAAGATGATAAATTTTTATCTTTAAAGTCTTCTCAAATTTAATTTTAAATATAAATTAATATTATGAATTCAGACAAAAAAATTGAGTATATAACTAATTGGATAAAACAATACGCAAATTCACTAATATTTCAGCCTCCTAGTCTTGTTATAGGAGTCTCTGGAGGGATAGATTCAGCAGTTACCAGTACTCTTTGTGCCAAAACAGGTTTTAAAACTATTGCTATTTCAATGCCTATAAAACAAAACTCTTCTCAACATGATTTAAGCATAAAACATCTAGATTGGCTAAAAAATAATTTTGATAATGTTCAAACTCTAACCATTGATCTTGATAAAGTTTTTGACTCTTTTTCATCTTTAATGAAAGGTTTTAATAATACTTTAGCATTTGCAAATTCAAGATCAAGATTAAGAATGATCACCCTTTATCAAGTTGCACAAGCTAAAAAAGGCATAGTAGTTGGAACAGGGAATAAAGTAGAAGATTTTGGTGTAGGATTTTATACTAAATATGGTGATGGAGGTGTAGATATCTCTCCAATCGCTGATTGCACTAAATCAGATGTATGGAATATGGGAAAATTACTTGGGGTAATTAATGAAATAATTGAAGCTGCTCCAACAGATGGACTTTGGGATGATAGTCGAAATGATGAAAGTCAATTAGGTCTAACTTATCAACAAATAGAAGAAGCTATGGAAAACCCATCTAGTAAATTTTATAATCGTTATTTAAAAATAAGAGAACCTAATATACACAAAATGAAACCAATACCCGTATGTATTTTACCAAAAAAATAAAATGAAATGTAGATTTGCTCCTAGTCCAACAGGTTTATTGCACGTTGGTAATGTAAGATCAGCTGTTTTAAACTGGGCATATTCAAAAAAAAATAATGGGAATTTTATCTTAAGATTAGATGATACTGACAAGTCAAGATCCACAAAAGAATTTGAAAAAAAAATTAAAGAAAATTTAAATTGGCTTGGAATTAATTGGGATAAAACTTTTAATCAATCTAAACGAGTTGAAAATTATAATTTTAAAATAGAAAAACTTAAAAATGATGGCCGTCTTTACCCATGTTTTGAAAGTTCAGAAGAGCTTTCTTTAAAAAAGAAATCATTACTTGCTTCTGGTAAACCACCCATTTATGATAGATCTTCATTATTACTTAATGAAGAAGAAATTATAAAAAAAATAAGTTCTGGAAAGAAACCACATTGGAGATTTAAACTTGAGGAAGGCATAATTGAATGGGATGATTTAATCAAAGGAAATGTAAATTTTGATCCAAAAAATTTAAGTGACCCTATATTAATTAGAGAAGATGGTTCACTTTTATATCACTTACCTTCAGTAATAGATGATATTGAAGAAGAAATTACACATATTATTAGAGGAGAAGACCATATATCTAATACTGCATTTCATATTCAGTTATTTAAAGCTTTGGATGCTAAAACTCCTCATTTCGCTCATCATCCTTTTTTAACCGATCAAGAAGGTAAAGGTTTTGGAAAGAGGATAGGTAGTCTTTCGATTGAGAATTTAAAATCAGATGGTTATGAACAAATTACTATTTTAAATTATTTAATTAATATAGGTTCAAGCGAAGAAATTAAACCTGAAACAAGAATTGAAAATATAGTTGAATGTTTTGATATAAAAAATATATCAAATTCATCTGCAAAATTTTCAGAAAGAGTTCTAAAGTCTTTAAATTCAGATGTTTTAAAAAACTATAAATTTGAACAAGTAAATGAAAAATTAAATTTGGAAATTAAAGGAATTGATTTGGAAAAACTTTGGATATTTTCACAAAATAATATTGAATTTTTAAATGATGTAAAAAATTGGGTTAAAACAATTGATGCTATTATTCCAATTGAACAACATGACATACCTAATAATTTAATAAAAGCAGCTATAGAAAACATTCCAGAAGAACCATTTACATATGAAACGTGGGATAAGTGGACTAAATCCATAATAGAACAAACAGGTTTAAAAGGTAAAAACTTATTTATGCCTTTAAGGTTACTTTTGACTGGAAAAGACAAAGGGCCAGAGCTTAAAAATTTCTTACCTTTGCTTGACAAACAGACATTACTTAGAAAATTTGGAAAAATCTAGAAAATTTTATTTATTTGTCTAATAGCTATTTTAAATATGAATATTGAAAATAAAATTTATTTATTTGATACAACTTTAAGAGATGGTCAGCAAACTACAGGAGTGAATTTTTCTGTCAGTGATAAAATGACAATTGCTAAGAGTCTTGATGATTTAGGTGTTGATTATATTGAAGGAGGTTGGCCAGGAGCAAACCCTACAGATAATGATTTTTTTTCTAGAAATTTAAACTTTTCTAAATCAAAATTTACAGCATTTGGAATGACTAGAAGACCTGGAAGAAGTGCTGAGAATGATCCTGGATTAAATTCTTTAATTAATAGTAATGCTAATACAATTTGTCTTGTTGGAAAATCATCATCTTTTCAAGTAAAAAGTGCATTAGGTATTTCAGAAGATGAGAACCTTTCAATGTTATCTGATAGTTTTAATTATTTAAGTATTAAAAACAAAGAATCTATTTATGATGCAGAACATTTTTTTGATGGATTTAAACAAAACAAAGATTACTCACTTAAATGCTTAAGCATAGCACTAAATTCTGATGCTAGATGGATTGTTTTGTGTGATACTAATGGTGGAACATTACCAAATGAAATCTCAGAGATAATTGATGAAGTTAAGAAAGTTATTCCTAAAGAAAGATTAGGTATACATGCTCATAATGATACAGAAAATGGTGTAGCAAATGCTTTAGCCGCTGTTAATACGGGTGTTAGACATGTTCAAGGAACAATTAATGGCCTTGGTGAAAGATGTGGAAATACAAACCTAGTTTCTTTGATACCCTCGCTAGTATTGAAAACCAATTTTCATACAAATATTAGTAAAGAAAATTTAAAATCACTTACTAAATTATCTAATACCTTAAGTGAAATTTTAAACGAAACAAAACCTAAAAATGCACCCTATGTAGGTGAAAATGCATTTTCTCATAAAGGTGGTTTGCATGCTTCTGCTGTTGCTAAAAATCCATCAACTTATGAGCATATAGACCCAGAATTAGTTGGAAATTCTAGAAATGTTATTATCTCAGATCAAGCAGGTAAAGCTAATTTAATTAGTCAGTTAAAAAAATTATCAATTAAAATAGATAGTGAAGAATTAAATCAAATATTAGAATTGATTAAGCAAAAAGAAGCTGAAGGTTTTTCATATGATACTGCTTTAGCTAGTTTTGAATTATTGGTAAGGAGACAAGTAGGTCAAATACAAGAGTATTTTAATCTTAATAAATTTAGAGTAACTGATGAAAGAAGATGGAATGCCAAAGGTAAATTAGTTATAGATTCTGAAGCAACTGTTCATTTACAAGTTAAAAATGAAGAAAAAATGACAGTAGGTGTAGGAAATGGTCCAGTTAATGCAATAGACAGTGCTTTACGACAAGCTTTAATTGATTTTTATCCAACATTAAATGATTTAAAACTTACAGATTATAAAGTTATGATTCTTTCCTCTGATAAAGGTACTGGTGCGATCACAAGGGTTCATATTGAATCAACAGATGATAGTAAACAACACTGGACAACAGTTGGAGTATCTTCAAATATTATTGATGCATCTTATAATGCAATCTATGACAGTATTACTTACAAACTATTTAATGATTTGAATAAGTAAATTGAAAAAAATAAATCCTACTATTATTTTAGTTAGACCCCAATTATCTGAAAACATTGGTATGACTGCTAGAGTAATGGATAATTTTGGTCTTTCAAAGTTATCTATTGTAAATCCAAGAGATGGTTGGCCAAATAAAAAAGCAGAAACTTCATCTAAACATGCAATAAAAATAATTGATAAAGCAAAAATTTACAGCAGTTTAGATAATGCAATATTAAAATATGATTTGGTAATTGCAACTTCTAATAGGAAGCGTTTTTTGACAAAAAAGTCATATAATAATTTTAATATTTTTAAAAAAAAAATTAAAAATTTTAAAAATATTGCAATATTATTTGGTCCTGAAAATTCAGGACTATCAAATAAAGATTTAAGATTGTCAAATTTTATATTTACTATACCCACTGCTTATTCAAATAAATCACTTAATTTATCACATTCTGTTTCTATAATTTCATACGAATTATTTAATTTTAATCATGATTTAATAAAAAATAATAAAAATCAAAATATATATAATAACAAAGTAGATAAGAGAGAATTGATGATTTTTTTAAATTCCTTAATTAATGATCTGGATTTAAAAGGTTTTTTTAAACCTTTAGAGAAAAAGGAAAGTATGATTGATAATATTTATTCTATTTATAATAAAATTGATTTAACCAAGAAAGAGCTTCAAATGCTTTGGGGTATGCATAAAAAGCTTAAAAAACAGCCAAAATCATAAAATATTCGGTTTGACATCAAAAAATTAATGTCTATAAACCGCAATAATTAATGACAAAAAGAATTTCTGCAAAATACAAAATAGATAGAAGATTAGGCTGTAATCTGTGGGGTAGACCAAAAAGCCCATATAATAAAAGAAATACAAAGCCTGGTCAACATGGTGCAATAGCATTAAGAAAAAAACAATCAGATTATGGAAATCAACTTTTTGCAAAACAAAAACTTAAATTCTATTATGGTGATTTGACTGAAAAACAATTTAGAAGAATTTATACAAAAGCATCAAATATTAGAGGTGATACAAGCCAAATTCTTATTGAGCTTCTTGAAAGAAGATTAGATGCTATTGTTTATAGAATGAAATTTGTACCTACTATTTTTGCCGCTAGGCAATTAGTTAACCATGGTCATGTAAAAGTAAATGGTAAAAGAGTTAATATACCATCTTATTCCGTGAAGGATGGAGATGAGATTTCACTTAAAGATGGAAGTAAACAAATAAATATTGTTCAAGAATCTATTGTTTCTCAAGAAAGAGAAATACCTGAATACATAGAAGTTGATATTAAAGAATTTAAAGGAAGATTCTTGAGAGCCCCATTAATTCATGATGTTCCTTATCCAGTTACCATGGAACCAAATTTAGTAATTGAGTTCTATTCTAGATAATTCATTACTTTTTTATTGCATCATAAATAAATATTCCAACTCCAAACCAGATTATTATAAAAGCTAATAATTTTTCAAATTCCATATATTCCTCAAGAATAAAAATTGATGTAATAAAATGAAAACTTGGTGCAATGTAGAACAGCACACCAGCTAATCCTAATGTTGTATATTTAAGTCCAAGATTAAACAAAAATAAAGGTATAATAGTCACAATACCTGTAAAAGCTAACATAATTGAATCAAAATTAAATTGAAAATTGAAATAACCAATGTTTAGAAAATTTAGGTATAATAAATAAGGAAGTGAAAATAATGAAATAAGACCTGACTCATAGAGTAATCCTAATCCAGGTGAAACTCTAATCTGTTTTCTGAGCAAACCATATATACCCCATGTTGTTCCAATTAAAATAGCAATATAAGGAAAATTATTTAGATTAAATACTAAAATCAAACATGCGGAAATCATTAATGATACTGAAATAAATTTTCTTATGTTTAGTTTTTCGTTTAAAAAAAAATATCCAAGAGAAATACTAATCATTGGGGTTAAGAAATAACCTAGTGAAGCATCTTGCACTTTATCAATATTAACAGAATAAATAAAGCCTAACCAATTTGTTGCTATTAATAATGATGTAATTGATAAGATTATAATTTTTTTAAATGATTTAAATAATAATAAAAAATCTTTAATTTCATTTAAAAAAAATAAACAAATAAAAAGAAATACAAAAGACCAAATACCTCTATGCATTGCTACTTCTAATGATGGAACATATTTTATTTCATTAAAAAATAGTGGTTGAGGCATTCCCCACCAAATAGAGGCTAAACAGGCATAAAATATGCCTCTAGTTAAGTTATTCAATTTAGGAGGGTTTTACGTCAATTCCTCGACTATTAAAAAATTCTATTAGTTCACCCGTTTCATGCATTTCTTTAACAATATCACATCCACCAATAAATTCCTCTTTTACATATAGCTGAGGTATAGTCGGCCAATTAGAGAATTTTTTAATTCCCTCCCTCATTTCATTACTATCTAGAACATTTACACTGCTATATTTGATACTTAAGTCTGAAAGAACTTGTACAATAGCAGCAGAAAAACCACACATTGGAAACACGGGAGTACCTTTCATAAATAAAACAACATCATTTGATTTAATTTCATTTTTAATATTTTCTGTTACATCTATCATATTACTATCTTCCATTTATTACTCCGTTTTTGTTTTTAACATTAATGCATGCAATTCATTACCCATTCTCCCTTTTAAAGAATCATAGACCATTTTATGTTGTTCAATTTTTGATTTCCCCTCAAATGATTTTGAAATAACGGTTGCGCTATAATGATCTCCATCTCCACGCAAATCCTCAATAGTTATTATTGAATCAGGTATATTTTCTTTTATATATTTTTCTAAATCTTCTTTTGATAAAGGCATATAATTTAAATAGTTTATAAATATTCAAAAATAAAGATTATTTAATTTTATTTTTAAATATCCAATCAATTTGATTACTTTTTGTCTTATTTTCAAGAATTTCTTCAAGTTCAAGTATAGTTATTGTTTTCATTAGTTTTTTATCATTTTTAAGCACGTTATAAAAACTCATTTTGGTAGACCATGCTTTCATTGCATTTTTTTGGATAATAGAGTAAGCAATTTCTCTAGAAAGTCCTTTTTTTGTTAATTTTAGAAGCAATTTTTGACTATAATGAAGTCCACCAAGCAAGTTTAAATTTTTTTTCATATTATCTGGGTATACTTTCATTGTAAGAATAATTTCATTAAGTCTATTAAGAGCAAAATCTAATGCTATTGAAATATCAGGAGCCATAATACGTTCTACACTAGAATGACTTATGTCTCTTTCATGCCATAAGACAACATTTTCCATAGATGGAATGACTGCACTTCGAATATATCTAGATAATCCAGTTAAATTTTCACTTAAAACAGGATTTCTTTTGTGTGGCATAGCTGAAGAACCTTTTTGATTAGGTCTAAATTTCTCTTCTACTTCTAATAATTCTGTTCTTTGCAAATGTCTTATTTCAACTGCAAAACGTTCTATAGAAGATCCTATAATACCCAGTATTGAAAAAAAGAAAGCATGCCTATCTCTTGGTATTACTTGTGTTGAAACATCTTCACATTTTAATTTAAATTTTTTAGCAACATATTTTTCTACACTAGGGTCTATACTGTCGTAAGTTCCAACTGGGCCTGAAATTGAACAAATACTTATTTCTTCAATTGCAAGTTCTAATCTATTTAAATTTCTTTTAAATTCATTGTAAAAAGATCCTAGTTTTAAACCGAAAGTAATAGGCTCTGCATGTATACCATGACTTCTTCCTATCATCTGAGTGTATTTATATTTTAAGGATTTAGATTTTAAATTTTTTAACAAAGTTTTTAATTGTTTACGAATAATTTCACCTGTTTGTTTTAATTGAATTGAAAAACCTGTATCAATTATATCACTAGAAGTGACTCCATAATGAAAAAATTTAGATTGCTTTCCTATATATTTACTTACATTATTAATGTATGCAACAACATCATGCTTTGTTTCTTTTTCTAATTTATTTATTTCTTTTACATTAAATTTAGCTTTTTTTCTTATTTCCTTTGCAGCTATTTTTGGAATAATTCCAATATGTGATAATTTTTCTGCAATTAATATTTCTATATCTGTCCAAATTTTGAATTTATTTTCTATTTTCCAGATATTTTCAATATTAGGTCTATTATATCTAGGTATCATATTATTTTTTATAAATCATTTATTGGAAAATCTGTATTGTTTTCTGACAATGTAAATATTTCATTACCATCCTCTGTAATTCCTATGGTATGCTCAAACTGAGCTGATAAAGATTTATCTTTTGTTACAGCGGTCCAACCATCATTTAAAATTTTAACTTTCCAGTCTCCTAAGTTAATCATAGGTTCAATAGTAAAAAACATACCTGGTTTTAGTTCGCTACCTTCACCATAATTACCATAATGAAGAACGCTAGGTGGTGTATGAAATTGCATTCCTATTCCATGACCACAAAAGTCTCTTACAACAGAATATTTTTTTGATTCTGCATATTCTTGAATTTTATAACCTATATCACCTATATGTTTCCCTGGTTGAGCTTCTTTTATACCTATGTGAAGGCATTCAAAGGTGGTTTTTAATAAATCTAAATTTTTTTTATTAATTTTTCCAGCCACAAACATTCTTGAGCTATCTCCATGCCATCCATCAAGTATTACAGTCACATCAACATTTATTATATCTCCATTATTTAATATTTTTTTTTCATTTGGTATACCATGACAGACAACATGATTTACTGATGTGCAAACTGATTTTGGAAATCCTTTATAATTAAGAGGTGCTGGAATTGCCTTATTTTTAATAATTAGGTCATGACAAAAGTTATTAATATCAAGAGTTGAGACTCCTGGTTTAATAAAATTGTATAGCTGATCTAAAACATATGCTGCTAATTTACCTGCCTTTCGCATTTTTATAAAATCATCTTTTTGATAAATAGGGATATTATTTGTTATCATTTAATATTCTATTTAATGTTTTTATTTGTTAAATAACAGAATAATTATAGAAATATTTTATTTATGAGTGTTTTTACAGCTGGAATTATAATAATTGGAGATGAAATATTATCAGGAAGAACTAAAGATACTAACGGAAACTTTATTGCTAAAAATTTAATTTCTTCTGGTATTAAACTTGAGGAAATCAGAGTGATTCAAGATAACAAAGCAATAATAAAGGAATCTGTTAAATTATTTAGTGATAAGTATAATTACGTTTTCACAACTGGTGGAATTGGTCCTACACATGATGATATTACTTCTGAAAGTATAGCTGAAGCTTTTGATAAAGATTATAAAATTAATTCTGAAGCTTTTAAAATTTTAGAGAAATATTATCCAAAAGGAGAATTTAATACTAGTCGTCAAAAAATGTCTAAAATGCCTACTGATGTTGAATTAATTTATAATCCAATTACAGCTGCTCCAGGGTTTAAATTAAAAAATGTATTTGTGCTTCCTGGGGTTCCAAAGATGATGGAACAAATGTTTATTAATGTTTTAAAAAACTTAAAAAAAGGAAACCCCAAAAACATAACAACAATAGAGACTGATTTGTATGAAAGTAAGATAGCTCCATTTTTAAATGATATTCAAAATAAGTTTAATGAATGTTCAATAGGTAGTTATCCTTATTTTAATTTTATTTCTAAGACAGGAGGAGTGAATATTGTTATTTCTTCATGGACGATGAATTCTTTAGATCAGGTAGAGAAAGAAATTATTAAGATGATAAAATTTAATGGTGGAAATTGCTCTATTGTCTGATAATACTTTTTTTTAATTGGCCTCGTGGTGGAATGGTAGACACAAAGGACTTAAAATCCTTGCCCTTTTGGGAGTGCCGGTTCAAGTCCGGCCGAGGCTACCATTAATATTAAATAATTATGTTTAGTTTTGTAACTTTAGGCACTAATGATTTGAATAAAAGTAAATTATTTTATGATGAATTACTTCAATATATTAATATTATAAATGTTGAGGAGACTGATAGATATATCGGCTATGCAAAAAAAAATACGTCAGAAAAAATTCAATTTTATCTTATGTTACCTCATAATAAACAAAAGGCGACTTTTGGTAATGGTAGCATGATTACATTTAATATTGATACAAAAAAAGAAGTTGACAGTTTTTATCACTTAGCATTAAAACTAGGAGCAACTGATGAAGGCTTACCAGGACCAAGACATAATAAAGATTACTATGCATATTTTAGAGACTTAGAAGGAAATAAAATTTGTGCTTTTAGTTCAGATTAAACTTAAAATTGAAATTGTTCATTTAAAATTTTATCCTCGATAGAGTGATTGTTGTCGAATAAAATTTTACAGTTTTTATCTTTAGATGATTGAATAGTAACCTCTTTAATATTTCTAAACTCTATATTATCTGCAGTTACACTAACTTTTCTATCTTTATAGTTTAGTACATTAATTTTAATTATATTTTGTTCTGAAAGTAGGGCGCCTCTCCATCTTCTAGGTCTAAAAGCACTTATAGGTGTTAAAGCTAATAATTTTGAATCTAATGGAAGTATACTTCCATGAGCAGATAAATTATATGCTGTACTCCCAGCAGAAGTAGAAACAAGTACTCCATCACAAATAAGTTCATTCATTCTTATTATTTCGTTTATTTTAATTTGAAATTTAGATGCTTGATGACTTTGTCTCATTAATGATACTTCGTTATAAGCAATTGAGTCATATATTTTATCATTTTCATCTTTTGCTATCATTTTCAGAGGTTTTAAATCTGTTGATTTTGAATTCTTAATTAATTTTTCTAGGTTTTTATTAATGTTTGAGTTCATAAGAAAACCTACTGAACCATAGTTAATACCAAAAAAAGGTTTATTTAGTTGATTAAAATCATGAAGAGATTTTAATAAAATACCATCTCCCCCAATCGGGATAATTATGTCTGCTGTTTTAGGGTCTGTTTGTTTATATAAATTAACGTATTCGTCTTTAGCTTTAATAGCTTCTGAAGCGTTAGAGGAAATAAAATGAAATTTCATTATCCACCTGTCTCATTCATATGCCTAATAATATAAGGTTTAACCTCTGAGTTAATCATAAAATCATGTTTTTTAGGCTTTACACTTAAAGCAAATTTTATTTTTTCTTTTATATATTCATCACCTCTATCAGACCTTAAAATTTCCCTAAAATCTACATAATCATTTTGACCAAGACACATATACATTTTTCCTGTACTCGATATTCTTACTCTATTACATGTTGCACAAAAATTATTTGATAAAGGAGTTATAAAACCAATTTTTATATTTAGTTTTTCACTAGTGTAATAATTTGATGGACCGCCAGTTTTATAATCCGATTTATTAAAATTATAGACATCATTCAATTCTTTAAAAATTTTATCTAAGCTAACAAATTGCATATGCCTAGGCATATCAGTATCACTCATTGGCATAACTTCAATAAATGTAAGATCTAGTGATTTACTATTTGCCCAATCAATAAGATTCTGTGATTGATCTTCATTAAAATTTTTAAATACTACTGTATTAATTTTAACTTTAATCTTATTTTTTATTGCCTCTTCTATTCCTTCTAATGTATTTTTCAAGTTTCCAAAGCGCGTTATTTCTCTAAATTTTTTTTCTACAATTGTATCTAGTGATACATTAATTCTGTTAATCCCATTATTTTTTAAATCTTTTGCATATCTTTTTAATAAGCTTCCATTAGTTGTAAGGGTTATTTCTTTTAAGTTTGTATTTAATTTTTTCTTATTGAGATTTTGTATAAGGTGAATAATATTTTTTCTCACTAGAGGCTCACCACCAGTTAATCTTATTTTTTCTACACCTAATTCAATAAAATTATCACATAATCTTTCAATTTCTTCTAAAGTTAAAACTTCATTTTTAGGTAAAAAATTCATTTTTTCTTTCATGCAATAAACACATCTTAAATCGCATCTGTCAGTAACAGATACTCTTAAGTAGTTTATCTTTCTAAGAAATTGATCTACTAGTTTCATTTATATTTATAATTTCAAGATTAATTTCAGAAATATCGATTGTTTTCTTTCCAACATTTTCAAAATTAACTGTTATTAATTCATTGATTGAAGATTGGATTTGACCAATTCCCCATTCATTTTTTTTATTAGGGTTTATAACAAATATTCCAGGTGTAAAAAGACTTGAATAGTTTTCAATCATAAATAATTCTTATATATTATTTAGATTAATTTAATCTTTTTTCAGCTTTTTCATGCATCTCTTGAGCTTCTAAACTTAAGGTCGCAACAGGTCTTGCTTCAAGTCGTTTTAATCCGATAGGTTCTCCAGTTTCTTCACAATAACCGTATGTTCCATCTTCAATTCTATGAAGTGCAGCATCAATTTTATTAATTAATTTTCTTTCTCTATCCCTTGTTCTTAGTTCAAATGCTCTATCAATCTCTTCAGAAGCTCTATCAGTGATATCTGGTTTGGCTACATTATCAGATTGTAAATTACTTAGAGTTTGATTGGATTCTTTCAGTAGATCAGTTTTCCAATCTAATAATTTTTGTCTAAAATATTGTTTCATTTTAGAATTCATAAACTTTTCTTTATTAGTTGGTTTGTAAGATTTTGATTTTTTTACCATAATTTTCAACTCGAAACGATTTATCAAAAGATTTTTATAATTCAAGATTTATATATTCAAAAAAAATATTCATATATATCATATAGTTAATATTATTTTTATAAAAGAACAAAAATAGAACTTTAAAAATGAGAACAAAACGTGTACAAAAAAAACATGATTTGCAAGAATCTTAATAAAAAACTAACAAATAATGGAGAAAACAATGTCTCAAGCTAAATTAAAAGTAATAGATAATAATACGATGGATAAAGAAAACAGAGGTAAATCATTGGAAGCTGCCGTTAGTTTAATTGAAAAGAACTATGGAAAAGGCTCAATTATGAAGTTAGGTTCTAAAACAAATGTAGATATAGAATCAATTTCAACAGGTTCACTGGGTCTAGATATAGCTTTAGGTATTGGCGGTGTTCCAAAAGGTAGGATAGTTGAAATTTATGGTCCAGAAAGTTCAGGAAAAACTACTTTAGCAACTCATATTGTTGCAGAGTCACAAAAACTTGGAGGCAATTGTGCATTTATTGATGCTGAGCATGCTCTTGACCCAGCATATGCAAAAAAACTTGGAGTTAATTTAGAAGAATTATTAATTTCACAGCCAGATACAGGAGAGCAAGGTTTAGAGATAGCGGATTCTCTTATAAAATCTGGCGGAATAGATGTTCTAGTAATAGATTCGGTGGCGGCACTAGTACCAAGAGCAGAACTAGAGGGTGATATGGGCGACTCTTTGCCAGGACTCCAAGCGCGGTTAATGAGTCAGGCTTTAAGAAAACTAACAAGCTCTATTGCTCAATCAAATACTTTAGTTGTGTTCATTAATCAGCTTAGAATGAAAATTGGTGTAATGTTTGGCAGTCCTGAAACAACTACCGGAGGTAATGCGCTTAAATTTTATTCTTCAGTTAGAATGGACATAAGGAGAATTGGAGCTATTAAAGATAAAGATGAAATTATTGGAAACCAGACAAGAGTCAAAATAGTAAAAAATAAAGTTGCTCCGCCATTTAAAGTTGTTGAGTTTGATATTATGTATGGCGAAGGGATTTCTAAACTTGGAGAACTTGTAGATTTGGGTGTTAAAGCAGAAATTATTGATAAAGCAGGTTCTTGGTTTGCCTATAAAGATCAAAAAATTGGCCAAGGAAGAGAAAATGTTAAAAACTTCCTTAAAGATAACCCACCAATTGCAAAAGAGATTGAGAATAAAATTCTTGAAAATGCAGGTATAGTTGAAAAAGCTATGATGGAGGGCGAGACCAAGGTTAATAAAGAAAAAACTCAAGAAAAAACTGAAGAATAAATTTTTTTTATAAGCAATAAAAAGAAGGGGCTCCGCCCCTTTTTTTTGTATTAGACATAATAATAATCAGGTTATAATACATCTTCATGAATTCTAATCAAATTAGATCGACATTTTTAAATTACTTTAAAAAAAATAAACATAAAATTGTTCATTCAAGTCCACTAGTACCACATAATGACCCTACACTTATGTTTGCAAATTCTGGTATGGTGCAATTTAAAAATATTTTTACTGGTAAAGAAAAAAGAGATTATAATCGCGCAGTTACCTCTCAAAAATGTGTAAGGGCTGGAGGTAAACACAATGACTTAGAGAATGTGGGTTACACTACAAGGCACCATACATTTTTTGAAATGTTAGGAAATTTTTCTTTTGGAGATTATTTTAAAGATTATGCAATAGAATTTGCATGGGATTTAATTACAAAAGAATTTGGTATAGATAAAAAAAAATTACTAGTTACTGTTTTTAATGAAGATGAAGATTCTTACCATCTTTGGAAAAAAATTTCAGGTTTAGATGATGATAAAATTATAAAGATAAGTACATCAGATAATTTTTGGTCTATGGGTGATACAGGACCATGTGGTCCGTGTTCTGAAATTTTTTATGATCATGGTGATAAATTTCCTGGAGGTCCCCCAGGTAGTCCTGATGAAGATGGAGATCGATTTATTGAAATTTGGAATTTAGTTTTTATGCAATATGAGCAAATTAACTCCTCTCAAAGAATCAATCTTCCAAAACCTTCAATTGATACAGGGATGGGTTTAGAAAGAATGACAGCTTTATTAAATGGTACAAATGATAATTATGATACTGATCTTTTTAAACCATTAATTAATAAGTCGATTGAGTTACTCAATATCGAAAGTTTAAATACAAGTCCGAGTCATAGAGTAATAGCAGATCATTTGAGAGCATCTTCATTTCTAATTGCAGATGGAGTTATGCCTTCTAATGAAGGTAGGGGCTATGTTTTGAGAAGAATAATGAGAAGGGGGATGAGGCATGCCCATTCTCTTGGAAATAAAGATCCAATTTTTGCCAACATGTTTCCTAAATTATTGGAAACATTTCAGAATTCTTATCCTGAACTCGAGAGAGCCAAGGATTTAATTTTAAGTACTTTTTTGAATGAGGAAACCAAATTCAAAGAAACAGTAGAAAAGGGGCTTAAAATTTTAGAAGAAGAAGTTGCCTTATCTACACAAAAATTAGATGGAGAAATTGCATTTAAATTATATGACACATATGGTTTTCCTCTAGATTTAACTCAAGATTATCTCAGGTCAAAAAATATTGAGGTAGATATTGATTCATTCAATTTAAAAATGAAAGAGCAGAAGGATAGGGCACGACAAAGTTGGAAGGGTACTGGCGATATTGAAGATCAAAAAAAATGGTTTCAAATTACTGAAAATTTAAACCCAACTGAATTTTTAGGATATGAGCAAACTGAAACTGAAAGTGAAATTATTTCTATTATTAAAAATGATTCTGAATCTGAACTTCTATCAGCGGGTGATGAAGCTATTATCATTCTTAATCAAACACCTTTCTATGGAGAAAGTGGAGGGCAAATTGGAGATAATGGAAAAATTATTTGTGGTGATAATATTTTTGAAGTTTATGATACGACTAAATTATTCGGATCATTTTTTTTACATCATGGAAAAGTTAAAAATGGTCAATTTGCAAAAAAAGAGAGTGTGACTGCAATAATTGATACAAATAAACGTCAACTAACTAAGTGTAATCACTCTTCTACGCATTTATTACATTCTTCTCTTAGAAAAGTACTAGGCAATCATGTTTCTCAAAAGGGATCTTTAGTTAATAATGAAAAATTGAGATTTGATTTTAGTCATAATGAGCCAATAAGCTCTGATAATATTATTAAAATTGAAAATTATGTTAAAATGGAAATTACTAAAAATTCTCCTGTTAATACAAAAATAATAGATCATCAAAAAGCTATTGAAGAAGGCGCTATAGCTTTATTTGGAGAAAAATATGGTGATGAAGTGCGTGTTGTATCTATGGGCAGTAAAGAGGGTGAAAAAATATTCTCAAAAGAGTTGTGTGGCGGTACACATGTGAATCATACAGGTGATATAATTGATTTTAAAATTATTAATCAGTCAAGTGTGGCATCAGGTATCAGAAGGTTAGAGGCTTTAACTAATATTTCTGTTAAGCAATTTGAAAATGAACAAATTCGATTAAATAAAAAAAAAGAAGATGATAATAAAATAAAAATTGATCAACTTATTAAAGAGATACAAAAAATAGATGGTAACTTTACATATTCCAATAAAAATAATGATAGTTTGCCAAATCAAATTAAAGAATTAAGAAAAAGCTTAGATAATAAGAAGCAAAATTTAAATAAAGAAAATACATCTCAAAATATTTTAAGTGAAAAGATTAACGATACAACATTTGTATATCTCGTTACGGATGATTACCCACCTAAGTTACTAAAGCAATTTGTAGATGACCAGAAAAATAAATATCAACAAAAGTGTGTATCTTTAATTATATCTTCAAATGCTAATAAATTATCAATTGTTCTTGGTGCCACAAATGACCTTATTGATAGTTTTGACTCATCAAAGATTATTCAGGAAGTTTCAAAAATATTAGGAGGAAAAGGTGGAGGAGGTCGTAAGGATATTGCTCAAGCTGGAGGAGCTGATTTAACTAACTTAGAAGATGCAATAAATAAAATTAGAGACAGTCTAAATTTTTAGTTTTTCTTCCAAATTTACTTTTAAAGCTTCTAGAAAGTCTTGAGTATTTAGCCATTTTTGATCAGAGCTAATTAGAATAGCTAAATCCTTTGTCATTTTCCCTGATTGAACAGTATTTATACATGTATCTTCAAGACTCTTAGCAAAATTGACCAAATTAATATTGTCATCAAATTTACCTCTAAATTGCAAACCCCTAGTCCATGCAAATATTGACGCTATCGGGTTGGTCGATGTCTCTAAACCTTGTTGATGATTTCTATAATGTCTTGTTACTGTTCCATGAGCTGCTTCAGCCTCTACTGTTTTACCATCAGGTGTCATCAAAACACTTGTCATTAATCCAAGTGATCCATATCCTTGTGCAACAGAGTCAGATTGGACATCTCCATCATAGTTTTTACAAGCCCAAATAAAATTACCTTCCCATTTAAGAGCTGTTGCAACCATATCATCTATCAATCTATGTTCGTAAACTATATTTTTTTCTTTAAATTTTTCAGCAAACTCAGTTTGAAAGACATCTTCGAATAAATCTTTGAATCTTCCATCATATACTTTCAAAATTGTGTTTTTAGTAGATAGATAAACTGGCCAACCTAGTTCTAATCCATAGTTAAAACATGCTCTTGCAAAATCAATAATTGACTGATCAAGATTGTACATCGATAGAGCTATTCCTTCTTTTTCAAAATTATAAACATCTTTTGTGAAACCTTCACTTCCATCTGATGGTTCAAATACCATTTTTAGTTTTCCAGGTTTTGATATTAGTGTGTCTGTAGCTCTATACTGATCTCCAAAAGCATGTCTTGCTACTACAATAGGTTTATTCCAGTTTGTAACAATTCTTGGAACATTCTTGCAGATAATGGGTTGTCTGAAAATTGTACCTCCTAATATATTTCTTATTGTCCCATTAGGAGAACGCCACATTTTTTTTAAATTAAATTCTTTCACTCTATCTTCATCGGGGGTAATAGTTGCACATTTAATGCCAACTCTATATTTTTTTACGGCTTCAGCTGCATCAATTGTAATTTGATCGTCAGTATTATCACGACTAGTAACACCTAAATCATAGTATTTTATGTCAATATCAACATAGGGAAGGATTAATTTATCTTTGATAAATTCCCATATTATTCTCGTCATTTCGTCCCCATCCATCTCAACGACAGGTGAATTAACTTTTATTTTGTCCATGATTTTAATATTTTATTTAATTCTTTAGGGTTCTTTATTACTTGGAATTGATTTTGTAAATTTTTATTTCCAAATTTATTTTCAATAATCTTTTCAAATTGTTTTATTAATGGAGACCAATAGTTATCAAAATTTAAAAAAATAATTGGTTTGTTATGCAATTTAAGTATCTTCCAAGATAAAACTTCTACTACTTCTTCTAAAGTTCCTGTTCCTCCAGGTAAGATTAAAAAAGCATCACCTAATTTAAATAATTTTTCTTTTCTCTTGCTCATATTTGAAACAATTTTTAAACTAGTTAGTTTAAGATTTAATTTTTCTTTTTTTATTAAAAATTTTGGAATAATTCCAATAACTTCATTATTTAAACTTATTAGAGTTCTTGCAATTTCACCCATTAATCCTATGTTACCACCTCCATAAATAACTTTAATATTATAATTTGATATAATTTCTGCGGTTTCTCTTGCCATTTTGTAAAATTTTTTATTTAATTTTTGTGATGAAGAACAGTAGATTGTTAGAGATTTTATTTTCATAATTCTATATTAGCTCATTATTTTATGCAGTTTAGAATACATAATGAAGGTTGGGTATATTTTGTTATTAGTTGCTTAATTACCATAATAATAATACCTTTTTATACAGTTTTAGGTATATTATTATGTATTTTATCAGCATACATTTTTTATTTTTTTAGAGATCCAATTAGATCTATACCTAAAGATGATGTAATTGTTTCTCCGGCAGACGGTTTAGTAACTTTTATAGGCAATAAAAAGAATCCATTAAAAGATAGTTTAGATGATAATAATTATACAAAAATTAGCATTTTTCTTAGTGTGTTTGATGTTCATGTTAATAGGATGCCATTAGATGCTTCTATTCAGTCAATTAATTATATTCCTGGAAAATTTTTCAATGCAACATTAGATAAATCTAGTAATGATAATGAAAGAAATATTATTTATGCAAAAAAAAATGGGGAAAGTTTTTTTATAGTCCAAATTGCTGGATTGATTGCTAGACGTATTGTTTGTAATTTAAAAAATAATCAAGAAGTAATAAAAGGTGATAGAATTGGAATTATTAAATTTGGAAGTAGGGTAGACTTATATTTACCTCAAAATTACAATATTTTAATATCAAAAGGTCAAAAAGTTGTAGGTGGTGAAACAATAATTTCAAATCCAAATAATATACAAAATATAAAAAGCTCTATTTTAAAATGAATGAACAAAATATTATAAGTAAGTATGTGCCAAATTTTATTACACTACTTTCATTAAGTAGTGGTTTTACATCAATTAGATTTTCACTAAATAGTGAATGGGAGTTAGCTATATATTTAATATTATTAGCAACTATATTTGATTTTTTTGATGGATGGTTTGCAAGAAAACTTAAGAGCGGATCAAATTTTGGTGCAGAATTAGATTCTTTAAGTGATTTCGTATCTTTTGGAGTGGCCCCAAGTTTTTTAATCTTTATGTGGTCTACACATTCTCTTGGATCTCTTGGTTGGGGATCAACTTTATTTTTTGTAATTTGTAGTGCACTTAGATTGGCAAGATTTACAGCTGATATCTATATTACTAATAAACCAATTGATAATAATGAATATTTTGTAGGTTTACCATCTCCAGCAGCAGCTGGATTAATACTTTTGCCATTGTTTATTTATTTTGAGTTTAATTTAAATTTTCTTAAAAATGAATATTTAAATTTACTTATCACAGTTATTATTGGATTTATGATGATAAGTAAGATTCCCACTATTTCTCTAAAAAAAATTAAAGTAAGTCAAAAATACAAAAATTGGATATTCTTAATATTTGTTATTGTTAGTGTAGCCTTAATTTCTAAAATTTGGCTTACTTTAGTTATAGTTTCTGGATTTTATTTATTATCGATTGGTTATACTGTTTTAAAGAGCAGATAGTTTAAGAATTAACTTTTTTTCTATACCAATTAGCAATGTTTTCTTTTAACATTAATGCTGAAGGAGTAACAATCAATGTTAGTATTGTTGCAAATATTAAACCGAAAACTATCGCTGTAGATAACTGCACCCACCATTGAGTGTCAGGAGAACCTCTTGTTACTTCTCTAGTAACAAAATCTATATTTGTCATAGTTACCATTGGAAGCAAACCAAGCACAGTTGTAGTAGTAGTTAGCAAAACTGGCCTTAATCTTTGTGCCCCTGTTTTAATAATTGCCTCTTTAACAGTGTCAGTTTTATTTTTTAAAAAATCAAAAGTATCAATTAATATAATGTTATTATTAACTACAATTCCTGCAAGTGCTATTACACCAACACCTGTCATAACAATACCAAAGGCTTGTCCAGTAATCATTAAACCTATTAAGACACCTGCTGTAGACATCACAACTGCAAAAAGTATTAATAAACCACTATAGAAACTATTAAATTGTAAAAGCAAAATCATTAACATCATAAATAAAGCTACGCTAAAAGCTTTAGTTAAAAAAGATTGTGCCTCTTGCTGGTCTTGATTTTCTCCTATCAATTCTGCTCTTACATTTGCATCTAATTTATATCTTGGTAAATCATTCATTAATTTACCTCTGATAAAAGGAGCTTCATCAGTTATACCAAGAACATATTCTAACTCTCTCACCTTAAAATCTGCGAAAACTCCAGGTTTAACATCAGCTTGTATATTTATCGCATTTTTTGAGTCAACTCTAACAATGTTACCTTTTGTATTTGCAGCATTTATTTCAACAAAATTTGAAATAGGAACAAGTCCATTTTGAGTTGATATCCTTAAATTATTTATTGTATCTAAAGTTCTTCCTTCGTTTGGATATCTTAAATACATTGGAATACTATCATTGGAATCATCAGGTCTATACTCTCCTAATTTAAGTCCATTAGTTGCAAGTTTTATTACATTACCAATTGAATTTATATTAACACCAAATTTAGAAGCCTGTTTTCTATCTACATTTATTTCCCATTCAATTCCAGGAGCAGGTAAATTATCTTCAATATTCATGAGATCAGGGTATTTATCTATGAATGTTTTTAATTTTTCAGATTCAAGAAGAAGTAAATTTTTATTATTACTTGTTAATTTAATATTAACAGGCTTACCAGCAGATGGCCCACCTTCTTGCTCTCTAGTCTCTACTTTTATCCCTTTTATTGATTTTGTAGAATTAAGTATTTCATCTAATATTACTAAAGAAGGTCTTCTTTTATTCCAATCATTATATTCTAAACTTATTGAGCCTATAAAATCTTCAGATGCTTCAGATTGTTCAGAAACATTACCACTAAGAGAATAAATGCTTTTAAATTCATTATTTCTATTTTGTATTTGTAGAATTATATTCTCAACTCTTGCAACATAATCTCTTTTTTCTTCTACTGATAAATTGCCTCTAGCAAATACAACTATTTTTGCTAAATCAGGCTCAACACTAGGAAAAAATTCTACTCCTGCACCAATTCTGGTATAAGAAAAGTTTACAGCTATCAATACCACAATAGCAGAAATCAAAACTTTTGCAGGATGATTTAATAAGAAGCTAATTATTTTAACGTAAATACCAATGAAACCTTTTATATTTAAAACAGAAACATTTGATTCAGAAGATAATATTTTTGCAGACTCTGAAATTTCATCTGCTTTCATAGTTTTATTTTCAGTTAATTTATATATTCTTGGAATAATTTTAGAAAAAATAAATATAAAAGTAATAATAGGAAGAATATATTTTAAAACAGTTATTGGTATAGATAAATAGCTTATAGAAATATAACCTGATCCATAAGAGATTAGATTAAATACTATTAATGAAAATATTACAGGAATTATTATTTGAAGAAATATTCTAGCTAAATTATTTAAAACTGTACCTAATACGGGAACAAAAAGTAAGGCCATAAATAAAGAAGATGTAAGCACACATATTAGAGTTATCGGTAAATACTTCATAAATTCTCCAGCTAATCCTGGCCAGAAAATTAAAGGAAGAAAAGCAGCAAGAGTAGTTGCTGTTGAAGAAATAATTGGTAAAGCCATTTTTTTGGATGCTTCTGCATAAGCGTCAATAACAGCTAGTCCTTCTTTAAGTTTTCTATCAGCATATTCAACTACGACTATAGCCCCATCTACAAGTAAACCTACAGATAAGATAAGTGCGAATAAAACAACTATATTTATTGTGAAGCCCATAACTGAGAGTGCAAGTAGGCCAGATAGGAAGGATCCAGGAATTGATAATCCAACCAAAAGTCCTGATCTAACACCTAAAGCACCAAGTATGATTATTAAAACAAGTATGATTGCTGCAATTACATTATTTTGAAGACTATTGAGCATAGTTTTGATGCCTTTAGACTGATCTTGACTATATAAAACTTCGACATTTGTAGGAAAATTAGAAGAAGTTTTTGCTACTATTCTTTTAACTTCATCAATAGTTTGAATAATATTTTCACCAATTCTTTTAGAAACTTGAATAGTTACAGAATTAGAGCCATTAACATTTGCATATGATTGCCTATCTTCAAATGTTCTTTTAATACTTGCTATATCTCTAAAAGTGATTACCGAGTCACCAGAAGTTTTGATTGGAGTATTCAATACATCTTCAATATTTTCAAACAATCCTGGAACTTTAATATCAAAGCTACCATCACCAGTGTCTTGTCCACCAGCAGATACCATCATATTATTCTGTCGGACTGTATTTATTAATACCTCAAGATCAATGTCGTAACTCTCTAATGCAGTTTTATCAATTAATATGTCTACTTGTTCAAATCTTTTTCCACCAATCTCAGCTTCCAAAACACTACTAATTGTTTCAATTTCATCTTGTAGTTCCTCAGCGAGTTCCTGCAAGGCTCTATCTGGTAAATCTCCTACAAGAGAAATAAGTAAAATTGGAAAAGTACTTATATTAACTTCACTAACAGTAGGCTCATTTGCTTCATCAGGTAAATCTCCTTTAGCACGATCTACTTGTGCCCTCACATCTTGCATAGCCTGATCAGCATTAAAACCAGCATCAAACTCTAAAACAACATTACCCCCTCCAGAGTAAGCAGTTGATCTTACTTCTTTTATACCCTCAACACTTTTAACTTCATCTTCTATTGGTTTAACTAATAATCTTTCTGAGTCCTCAGCAGAAATACCTGTTTGACTTAAAGATATATAAATAATTGGTATATTTACATCTGGAGTAGATTCTTTAGGGATTGTTATGTAAGTTGCTACACCTGAAGTAATTATAAAAACTAGTATACCGATAAAAACCCTAGCTTTTGATAAAGCAAAATCAATAATGTTCATTTATCTATTTAATTTGTGATTGATTGACCAACAGCAACATATTCTTGACCTGTAATAATAAGGTTTACAGTGTCTGGAAGTCCAGATACCCAGATTCCATCTATTGTATCTTTTACTGTTGTTGTTGGGAAGAAAATTACAATATTTTCACTATTTACACCCTTAACTCCTATAGTTCCATCATCCTGAAGTGTTAAAATAGAAGGTGGAATTTTATGAGCTTTTAATTCTGATCCAGCAATCGTTATTTTCGTTGTAATACCACTTTTAAAAGATAGATCAGAGTTGTCAGCCTCTATTGTAATTTCAAAAGTTCTTGTGCTTGTTTCTGCAGATGGAGAGATGAAAGAAATTTTACCTTCTTTTTTTACTCCATTTGTATTTTCTATAATGGCTTTAGTACCTAGATTTACTTTATTTACATCAAATTCAGATAAGTAACCTTGTATCTTGATTGGATTTAAGTCGATAATAGTAAACAACGGTAATCCTGGAGTAATATATTCACTTTCTTCAACCATTTTGTTCGATATAATTCCTGCAAATGGCGCATTAATAAAAGTGTTTTCAATATCTAATTCAATATTTTTTAATTGAGATTTAACATTAGAAATTTGTGCTTCAATACTTGATTGTTGAGATTCAAAGTTTATCATTATATCTTCTTGATCAGACCTAGCATTTGCCAGATTAAATGAAGCAAGACTCAATTTAGATTTAGAACTTAAACCTTTATCAATTAGCTGTTTAGCTGAAGCAAATTCAATCTCATACAGTTTTATTAATTCTTTATTTTGAGATAATCTATTTATTTTATTTTTTTCATTGAGCTCAAGCTCCTTATTTAAACGTTCTAAATCCTTTATTGCGCTATTTAAGAGCTCATTCCTATTCTCAATAGAAATTTTGATAAGTTCATCATCTTTTGAAACTTTATCTCCTCTATTAAAAGCAATTCGAGTAATATTGCCAGTTGTTTCCGATTTAACATCGATTCTTTTATTGTGAGTAGTTTGACCTTGCAATTCTATAGATTGATCAATTTGATTATACTTAAATTCTTTAAGTTCTACTTTATTATTATCTTCGATAACAATTTTTTCTATTTTAATATCATCAGAAACATTGTTATTTGTTGATTCATCTTGAGCATTTACATTTGTAAACTGACCTGATCCTATCCATCCAACTACAAGCAGTAATATGAATGCAGCAATTAATATTGATTTTTGCATATTTATATTAAAATGGTTTATATAAGAATTTAGCTAAAAAAAACAATAGTCTTTAAACTAAATGCATAAATGAAATCAAAAGATTGGTTAAATCGTCAAAAAAGAGACTTTTTTGTAAAAAAAGCTAAACAAAAAGGTTATCTGAGTAGGGCGGCTTTTAAATTAATTGAAATTGAAAATAAATTTAAAATAATTAAAAAATCAAAAAAAGTTTTTGAATTTGGTGCGGCACCAGGTGGGTGGACTCAAGTTCTTTTTGATTTAAATCCAAATATACAGATTACAGCATTAGATATTCTAGATTTAAAATTTACACATCCTAATTTAAAGTATTTTAAAGAAGATTTCTTAAAATTTAATTACAAAAAAATAGAAAATGATTATGATTTAATTTTATCTGATATCGCTCCAAATACAACAGGCCATCAATCTACTGATCATCTTAGAATAAGTAATATGATTTTTGAAATAATAAATCTCTTAGATAAGATTTTAAAAAAAGATGGTAATTTTGTTATAAAAATATGGAAGGGAAGTGAAGAAAAAAGTCTTCTTATAAAATTAAATACTAAATTTAAAAAGGTTTCTTATTTTAAACCTAAATCTTCAAGAAAAGATTCTTCTGAAATTTTTATTGTGGCAACTAATTTTTTAAATTAAACATATATTGTGAATGAAACAATTTTAATAATTGATTATGGGTCTCAATATACTCAATTAATTGCAAGAAAAGTTCGAGAACAAAAAGTTTTTTGTATTGTTTATCCTTACAACAAATGCAAAGAAGCTATTTCAAAAAATGATGACTTATCTGGAATTATTCTTTCAGGAGGACCGAATTCAGTAAAAGAAAAAAATTCACCGAAATTATCAAAAAAACTTTTAGAATTAAATATTCCGATTTTAGGAATATGTTATGGATTACAACTAATATGTAAAAAATTTAATGGTAAGATTGGTCAATCAAAATTAAGAGAATATGGTCATGCTGAAATAAATTTAAAAAAAAAATCAGTTCTTTTTGAGGGGATAAAAAAAGTAAATCAGGTTTGGATGTCACATGGAGATCATATTCATAAACCTCCTAAAAATTTTTATGTAACCTCTCTTACTAATAGTAATGTAATAGCATCAATTGAAAATATTCAAAAGAATATATATGGTTTACAGTTTCATCCTGAAGTTTATCATACCAAAAATGGTGTAAAAATTTTATCAAATTTTTTGAATAAAATTTGTTTAATTAAAAAAAAATTTAAATTAGAAAATTTTCTTTCGAATAAAATTATTTTTTTAAAAGATAAATTAAAAGGGAAAAAAATAATTTGTGGTGTATCTGGAGGAGTAGATTCTACAGTAACATCATATTTAATTCATAAAGTAGCTAAAAATAATTTATATTGTATTTTTGTAGATCACGGACTTTTAAGATTTAATGAATCTATTGAAGTTGAAAAAATTTTTAAAAAAAAGTTTGGTAATAACTTTATAAAAGTTGATGCATCTAATCTATTTATAAAGAAATTAAAAAAAATTAAAGATCCAGAAAAGAAAAGAAAAATAATAGGAAAAACTTTTATTGATGTTTTTGAAAAAGAGGCAAAAAGAATTAAAAATGTTGATTATCTTGCACAAGGAACTTTGTATCCTGATATAATTGAAAGCGTTCCTTTTTTTGAAGGTCCTACAGCAAAAATTAAAAGTCATCATAATGTAGGCGGTCTCCCTAAAAGAATGAATTTAAAAATTATTGAACCTTTAAAAGATTTATTTAAAGATGAAGTGAGGGAATTAGGCAAGAAATTAAAAATTAATAATAAACTATTAAATAGACATCCATTTCCAGGTCCTGGATTAGCTATTCGTATTCCAGGGGAAATAGATAGAAAAAAAATAAATATACTTCAGAGAGTTGATAATATTTTTATTAGTTATTTAAAAAATAAAAATATTTATAAAGATATATGGCAGGCTTTTGTAGTTTTGTTACCAGTAAAATCTGTTGGAGTAATGGGAGATGAAAGATCTTATAGTTATGCTGTTTCAATAAGGGCTGTCACTTCTGTAGATGGTATGACAGCAGATTTTTATATGTTTAACAAAAACGACCTTACGGAAATTTCAAAAAAAATAATTAATCAAATTAAAGAAGTTAATAGAGTATTATATGATTTTACATCAAAACCACCAGGCACTATTGAATGGGAATGATTATTAATTATTAAACTATAAATATTTGAGACCTTTTTATTGAGGCTATTAATTTATCAATATCTTCATATTTACTATTTTTTTTGTTATTGATAAACAAGTGATAAAGTGTTCTTTTTTTCTTTTTTTCTCTAAATTTTTTTAGAATACAGTCTGGTGTTGCTAATGTGTGCTTGTAAAAAGAAAAAATTGCTTCGTTTGATTTGAAATTTAAAGCATAATCTTTCCATTTTCCATTCGAAACCCCAATTGAATAGCAATTTAGGATTTTAGTTAATTCAATTTTTGAAAAATACAATTTATGATTGTTTGAAGTGAAAGTAGATGATACTGAACTCATAATTTAATATAACAAAAAAAATATGCCTGTAAATGCTTCAAATGATAAATTAGGTTGGAAGGCACCTGATTTTAATCTCTTAAATGTTGATGAAAAAACACTTTCATTAAACGAAATGAAAGGCTCAAACGGAACAGTAATAGCTTTTATTTGTAATCACTGTCCTTATGTAATTAGTATTGCTGAAAGATTAAGTAAAGAAGCTAATGAATTAAAAAAACTGTCAATAAATACAATAGCTATTATGTCTAATGATATTGTTGAATATCCTCAGGACTCATTTGAAAATATGAAAATATTTGCAAAAAAATATCAATTTAATTTTCCATACCTTTTAGATGAAAATCAACAAGTGGCAAAAAACTATGGTGCAGTTTGTACACCAGATATATTTGGTTTCAATAAAGATAATACATTGGCTTACAGAGGCAGAATAGATTCTGGTGTAATGAAATCAGAAAATACTAAAATAAATAGAGAATTATACTATGCTATGGTAAAAATAAAAAATGATGGTTTAGGACCAGATGAGCAATTTAATAGCTTTGGATGTTCAATAAAGTGGAAATAAGATGAAAGAAAATTCTT